>NZ_JBMPPN010000023.1:0-71226 GCF_049340165.1 Undibacterium sp. Xuan67W | reverse complement strand
TCTGGATATATGGAACGAGCAAGCGGTCAATTCAGCGATTCAAAGAATTCAGTTAACTCGTATCATCGTGGCGCACCGCCCAGAGACTATCGGTATGGCACAGCGTGTGGTGGTATTGCAGCAGGGAACGGTGGTGCAGGATGTGCTTAAGCCTATTGCCTCTAATGAGGAACCTCGATCGAAACAGACATGATCGATAAGTTCCATCAATAAGTTAGAAATTCAAATACTCATTCCCGTCACAATGATCGCGTAAATCAACAGCGAAATCATTGCGATCAACAACAGCGCGGCAGTGCGCCAGAGTGTGCCGAAACCGCTGAGTTGATAAGCATCGCGCAATTGCAGATACATGTGAACCGGTGGAACAATCATGAGTAAAAACACTGCGGTACCAGTGAAATTAAATTTATTAAGTAACGCCACGATGATCAGTAGCACACACATGAACGATAGTGAATACAGAGAAAAAACTGCGTGGTCAAACATCACATAGCGGCGGCGGAAGGCGAATAGCAACCATAAAAATGGCAGTGAAATAGGCATTAATAAGAAAGCGAGTTTCGATGAGTTTGCCTTCATTTTATACAACGTTAATTCCCGGTTGGCGTTCGCTTTGGCTAAAGACGATCCTATTCCCGGGATTTCACTGAGTGCGTTGTCATCGCTGATATTGATGGCCAGACCGTCACTTGAATTCGATACGGATGAGCTGTTTGCTGTGTCTGACTTGTTTTTGGCAGAGTCACTTTTCTTATCAGATAATTGTGCTGATGCGACCTCTAGTGCATGGATTTCTTTTTTTACTGATGAAATTTCTTTGCTGATACCGATACGTTTTTGTACATCAGGACCCAGCTTGCGTTTTTCAGCTTCTAGTGTGCTTAACTTGGTTTTGGCTTCCTGGAGCTGATGTTCGACTTCTTCTTTCGATTTCTTTGTATCGCTAGTCGCCTTAGTCACTGCTAATTCCAGTGCCAGGATTTCTGTTTGTGTCTCTTTGATTTCTTCTTGAATGTCGGTGACACTTTCATGTTTTGCGATCAGGGCGGCTTCTTGCTCTTTTTGTCGGGCAAGGGTTTGCCTGGTTTGATCAAGTTCCTTGATCACTTCTTCTTTGGTGTCTTCCTCCATAAGATTTTTGGCCGGATCTTTCATGGTGAAAGAAAACACAAAAAACATCAGAAAAATCATGAACAGAAATAAGGCCAGCGGTGATACGAACGAAGTGCGCTTACCTTCAATGTATTGCCGTGTTAATTTTCCGGGACGGTAGATCAATGCGGGAATCGTGCGCCATGCCTTGGTTTCAAAATGGAACAAGCCGTGCAGCAGCTCTTCAAACATATGCAGCAGAGAGCGATGGATGTGCGCATGCTGGCCGCACACGTGACAATAAGCGCCAGTCAGAATAGCGTCGCAATTGGCGCAGTTGCCGTGTTCACCATGTGGTTCATGCGACCCAGATGACGCGCGTGTAGCAGCATCTCCAGTCGCATCTCTAGATGTATTGCCACCGCTATGATCAAATTCACTGACGACAGCAGCCTGAGTGATCACATCGCTTGATACGTCAATTTCGATTCCCATTGCTGCCCCGGATGCCTGTGATTGATATGAAACCTGTTGGTGAATTTAGTCAGTCAACAGGTTTTTAGTATTGTACGTTCACTATAAATTACGCCCTGACATCTTTCAACTTCTCTACCCGGCGCTGCAGCACAAAAATCGGTTGTGCCCATTCAGTGTCTTTTTTCTTTTTGCTGGTAATCAGCGTCAGTTCTGATGGATCGTAGACGTCGGTGTTATGCGTCAACGGAGTGGTCATCAGGTATTGTGCATCGGTGTTTTTCAGGAATTCACCGACCAGCTGAATGTTACGGATGTCCAGATGGGCAAACGGTTCGTCGATGAAGACGAAACCGCCTGAACCATCTTCGGATTTCAATAAACCGATTAACAGGATCAGCGATTTCATGACTTGCTGACCACCGGACGCTTCGCCGTCATTCATGCCGATCGGGCCTTTGCCGTCGAACTTGAACCGGACGTGCAGACCCGCTTGCGACAGCTGGATATCATCATTCTCCAATTTAACCGGATCAGTATGGACTTCGATGCCTGCGAGCTCGCCGAGCTGTTTGATGTTTTTACTATAGGTCTTGATGGTGAAGCGCAGGCGATCCATGTAGGCCGCACGCGCATTGACCGTTGCTTCTGAGGCCCGGTTATTTTGGTAGCGGCGCTCATCGGTCTCAGCCTGGCGACCTTGTAGCAGAGCGTTCAACCGTACGAATTGATCGACGACGGTTGAATCGGTTTCCCAGTCTTCACGTGCCAGATTGTTGCCAAGACTGCGTAGGCGCAGTTCGATCTGATGGACGTTTTCATGTTCGGCAACCAGCTCTTGTCTGTGCTTGGCACGCTTCCAGTTAACCGGTAACTGATGCCAGGTCTGACGCATACCGGTGAGTGTTGCAAAATGGCCTTGTCGCTCGTCTGACAAGTGCTTTTCTGCAATGCGTAGTTGTGATTCTGCATCAGCAATCGCTGCCTTTGCCTGCTCCCATTTCAGATGGGCGACGGTACGTTTTTCGGTGGCTGATTTCAGCAGTGGGGAAATCTCACCAAGGCGACTGCCTACTCCGATCCGTTGTTGTCTGAGGGGTTGTATGTGATGACTGGCCTCTTCAAATTCGGCATGACGGGCACTAAGTTCTTTTGCCGCGTCAACGCCAGCCAGACGCGCTTTGTAGGCGCTGATCTCGCCTGCAAGTTTGCTGATCGTAATCGTGAGCTGATCTTCTTGCGATTGTAAACGTGGCAAAGAGCGTTGCAATGCCTCCAGCCTTTGTGTACGACCTGCACTGCCAAAACGATAGCGTGACGCCTCGACAAACAGAGAACGACCACCACGGCGTTCGCCATGATAAGCATCGGGCGTGATCCATTCTTGTGATTTGGATTTTGATTCGGATTGCGATTTATTAAAACTGAGACCTACTTCAACCGAATCGACCATCTCGATTCGTTGTAGTTGCTCGATTAGCCAAGCAGGCGCGGCAGCAGTAAAGTTCACTACCGATAGCAGACTTTTGTCTTTGACAGTCGGAGCGTGGATACGGTCCGGTACGATGAAATGACCGTAGCGTTGCTTCTCACCGACGCGATAAGCTGCGCTCGCATCACTGGCCTTATCCAGCAAAATAACCGAGGTATAACCGCGTAAGACGCCTTCGACCGCACCTTGCCATTTGGGATCGGTGACTTCGACGATCTCCGGCAACATGCTGTGAGAAATGCCTGCATCATTCAAAGCACGGCGCATATTACGGACGTTCTCTGGGTCGGGCAGGGCGGCTTTCCCTTGCAGGGCAGCGATGGTTTCCAGCTCGGCAGCGATACGTCCAGATAGCGTGTCGCGCTCCTGTTTGTGACGTGAGAGTTCGGCTTCTTTTTTCTCTAAATCATCGGCAACGTTGGCGACATCGGCATCTGATTCTGCGGCGAGTTTTTGCAGACGCGTTTTTTGTTCCAGTAAGCTTTCTTGTGGCTTGAGCTTGGTATTGATATGTTGCAGTTTTTCGCGCAGTTGAGATTCTTCCGCTTCTAATGCAGCCTCATGCTGTTGCGCTTCGCTGTGCATTTGTGCCTGCATGGCCAGGCTGCCACGGCGCTCGGATAAACCGTCTTCTTGTGCTTTCAGTTGACGCTTGCCGTTACGCAGACTCTGGCTGGTTGCCGAGGCATGTTGCAAGGCTTCATGGTATTGCAGCGTTGGCAAAATTTCTTCTTGCAGGTCGCGCTTTTCCTTGTTCAGGCTTTCCCACTGATGGTAGTTCGCCACACGCAGGCGCAAGCCTTCGAGGTTAGTTTTTGCGCCTTCGAGTTCGGTTTCAAATCGCTGTAATTCGGTCTCGGTATCACGCTGATGGCGTTTGGCATCGTCGTAGGCGTCCAGCACTTCTTTATCGCCAAAAACCTGAAATACCAGATCGAGTAATTGACGCGGTGCATATTCACAGAGTTTGTCGGTTTCACCTTGTTCCAGCGCCAGCACTTTCCCCATCGCTGTTGACAAGCCAGCGTGCGACAGTCGTTTGCGGTAGGTTTCTACACCGAGCCAGTCGTTGGCTTCCTGAATGTCTTCTATCTCGACTTTGCCGCTACGCATCAGATACTGACGCTTCCAGTCGCCACCGTTTTTCTGGATCTGGCAGAACAGCGTGACTTCGTCCTCATACAAACCGGACATGCGGAAAGGGCGGTTAGAAATTTGTGGCCCGACGGCGCTGTTATCGACGACTGCGCGAATCCAGGCAGTTTGCTGTCCTGAATGGCGTGCGTAATGTTTGTATGAGCGCCCCATGGAGCATTCGAGGCCAAACAAGGTGCGCAAGGCATCCAGCAAGGTCGTCTTGCCCGAGCCGTTTTGACCAGCGATCGTGATGATCTTGGCGTCGAGTGGAATGTTCTTGATACGTTGCCAGTAGTCCCAATGGACCAGTTCTAATGATTTGATATGGAACATGTGGCTTATTCTTCTTCTGCAGTGGGATTATTATCGGTGCTGTTTTGCTCTGTGCTTGCGTTACTATCGACGTCGCTGTCAGTATCTCCGACCACGTCCTCGCGGTCTTGGGTGGCTGGAGCAATGATGGCCGGTGTCCGTACAGGGATTTTGAAAATATCCGATAGCGCGCCATTGATGATGCGGTCTTTCAGAGTATCGGTATCCATCATCAGATCGAGCAGTGGCCCTTCGACGATCAGATCTGCTTTGCGTTCGACAAAGCCGTAACGCACGAGCTGGCCCAGATTCATGTCCATACGGGTTTTTTTGCCTAGCTTTTCGCCAAAATCAGCCAGGAGGGCACGGTAAGAAATGCCGATGGACGTATCTTCGGCACGCGGCATGGGCTTGTCTTTGCCGAACATATCGTTCTGGTTTTCTTCAGCGAGTTGATGCGCTTCTTGACGCTCGCGTTTTGGCAAAATGATCAGCGACCATAAGACAACCAATAAGGCAACGCCATCGCGTGCCAAGCTGAAATTATTGTTCTGCCAGGTTTCTCTAGTGCCGAATACTTTCGATTCGCTATCACGAGTCAGCGCCAGTGTGACGTGATCGGCATATACGTTATCGATGAATTTCATGCCGCATGCTTTTAGTCTTGCGTCGACATCAGCACGGAATAATTCGTCGGAGAGGGCGCGTTTAACGAGCTTGTCTTCACGGCGCAGGGTTTGATGCGCGAGCAGGCGGGCGATCAGGAATTGTGCGTCTTCTGTCATTCTTTTTTACTCAATGCGGTGAGGGTGGCGACCGAGATAGCGGAAACGTGCGGGTCAGACACGCGTTGCATTTTGTCTTTCGAATTAAATTCCAGCGGCAAGCGCGCCAGCGCGGCGGTTGCACCTTGCAAGGCGGATTCGTTGACGTCTCCCAGCAATGGAAGCAAGGATGCGCGATACGAGGCAATCGCAAAGCTGGATGGTAATAGCAACTCCTGCAATGGCATTGGTTTGCCGGCTTGAATATCCTCGATGTTGGTCAATCGGTCCAACCAGTGATCCAGTTCCAGTAAAGCATCGCTGTCGTCATTGGCGATCTCCGGTGCGTTTTCGCCCGTCGGTAAAATATTGGCGACGGCGGATTGACGATTGGTTAGTAATTCGCTTTCAGCTACATCGATCATTTCTGACGGTGTGATGAACAGCGGTGTCATCGGATAGGCCAGCGCATCATCGGCCAGTGATGCCAGATCGGCGTATTGCAGCAGCCAGGTTTTGATATCGGTAGTAGATAAGCCAGATTGTCCGAGGTGGACGCGCTGACGTTCGATCTGATTCAGCGCACGCGAAAACATGCCTTGCATATTTAGCAGCGCGCTTTGGGCACGACCAATCGCTTGTGCCGCTCTGTGGGTTGCGGAATCAGCACGGCTATCATTAGTGATCGCATGAATGATCTGCGAGCCCTTTTCTACCCAGTCGCATGCGGTGTGCCATTTTTGTTGGGCGGTACGTAGCTGGAACTCGGAGCCGGATGCAATTGCGTCGGAAAATTCTTCAGTCAGTTCGATCAGACGACCGAGCAGATGGTGCAACTGTTCTACCGATACGCCACCAACGGCTTGCGCCCCGGCGACCTGCGTGAGCATATAGCTCATTTCTGCTTCATCGCCTTGTTGCTCTGCCTGATGCTCAGCCTGCAATAAGGAGGAGAGCGCTGCCAGCACATTACGCGCCGTTGGCGTGATGCGATACACCGATTGACCTGCATCCCATGCCAGCAGGTTGTGCGAGCGCAAGCGCATCAGGATGGTTTCCAAGCGATCCGGATCAATATAGCCCAGCTTGGCATTGATATCCGCACGTGACAACGACGGCGTATCGACGTCGGCAGCCAGCTCGCGCAGGACCAGCAAGCGCAGCATGACATTGTTAAAGCCGCCATGGAACAGCGCAGTAAAGGCTTGTAGCAGCGGCTGCGCGCGTTTTAACGGGAATATCGGTGCAACATCGTCAGGGCTGATGCCAGGGCGGAAAAACGACTGTAGGGCGTCGTCATCCTCATGGCCGAGCTCAGGTGCTTTGGATGGTTCGTTGGAGAAATTTTGCATGCGGCATTTTACCCGCTTGCAAGAGGATTGAGTATTGTCAGGGAGTTAAGTTAGAATTTTCCGTTAGGCGTATCAAAAGTGCTATTTGAGCGCTGACGGCGCAATTCCGGTTAATTTTACCGGTCAATTTTGGTTCTCTTCATTGCCATAGCTTGCCATGGGGGCCTCACTCAGGTCAACACTGCCTCAACAAGCACCACCGTTATCAATTCAATTCAAATCAACTCTGATTCTCATGAAAATTCTGGCTAATATGTAGGGTGCCAGCATATTCCTTTAGCTCTCGGCTTGGCGCCAGAGTGGTTGGTACTGCGTTTATAGGTATTACTAGTTGTACACTAGGATGGAGTAAAATTAAAAGACTATATAAACAATGCGGTATCGGCATTGTTTTTACCTATACTCCCCGTTTTTTAATAAACCACGTGAATTCGGCCAGTGGTAGTGTGAGCAAAACTGCCGTGACCATACGGTAAGTCACGATTTGTAAGAAAATGCACCTGAGTCCGACTAAACAAGACGGATTGGGAATGACAGAATCCGGCGTCGTACCAATAAAGATGAGGATAGCAAGATGGCACAATGGCAAACAGCCACGCTAGGTGGCGGCTGCTTCTGGTGTACAGAGGCGGTGTTTCAACAGATTCGCGGCGTACAGAAGGTGGAGTCCGGTTATAGCGGCGGTGCAGTTCACAATCCGACCTATGAGCAAATTTGTACTGGCCGCACCGGACATGCGGAAGTGGTTAGGTTGAGTTTTGATCCAGAGGTGATCAGCTATCGCGAGTTACTGGAGATTTTTTTCACAATCCATGATCCGACGACTCTGAATCGCCAAGGTAATGACAGCGGTACGCAATACCGTTCGGTGATTTACTTTCACGATGAGTCGCAAAAAGCCATCGCGCAGGAGGTGATCGCTGCGATGGCTGGGGTGTGGGATGACCCAATTGTGACAGAGTTGACCTTGGCACCGATGTTCTATATCGCTGAGGAATACCACCAGAATTATTTCCGGCAGCATCCGAATCAGGGGTATTGCTCTATCGTGGTAGCTCCCAAAGTCGCTAAAGCGCGTAAGCTGTTTGCCAGTAAGCTAGCCGGTTAGTTTTGCTTTGAGCGCTTGTTGTTGAAGTGAGGCTGGTTGCCTCACTTTTTTTTGCTTTTTTTCTGTTCATGTTGCTCGATATAGTCTTTGCGCACCAGCGATTTGAATTGTTTTGGCAGCCAGGGGCGCGCGGCCAGCATGAAGCTGATACGGTGTTTTTCTTCAAATGGTAGCTTTGCGTCTTCCTGATGTTGTTCTGAAAATTCGCGGGCGACTTGCTTCAGGCGGGTAATCAGTGCTGCCACCGACTGCCTAGACAGCATGACATTCACCAGCCGCATGATTTCATGTTCGCCATCAAAATTCGACTCCAGATATTCGGCATAGGCCTGATCGCGGAAACTGCTTTGGATAGGGCCGTTCGGTATCCAGCGGAAAGTCCGCGACACCAGCAGCTTTACCCGGTTGTTAGGGAGCAATTCTAGGAATCCAATTTTGTCCAGACGCAATAAATGTTTAACGACATCAATCTCGCTGATGTCGTAGATTCGGATGATTTGCTCGACGGTAAGCAGATTCAGTACCGAAACAGCGACAATAAATTTTTTCGGGTCGCTGATGATTTCTTTTTCCTGATCAAACGTCAGTTCAGAAATCAAGGTGTCTTCGTTCGATGCCAGCGCCAGGTCGCGCAGACTGATCTCCGTTGCATTCAAAATCTCGTCTAGTCGCTGTAGCGTGAAATTCTTTTGTGAAAACATGCGTTTCACGCTTGCTTCCGACATATCAATCCGTGTCGCCAGATCGGCATAGGTGATGTTTCTCGCCTTCAATTCGCGCTTCAAGGCATCAATCAAAATACTTGCTTTTAGCATCGGAAATCCCAGTGTTGATGATCAGTAAAATCTAAAATGTAAAAAAGTATTAAAAAATAATACACCAAGCCACCTTGTATGCGACTCTTTGTTTGTTGATTGATCACATTCTTGCTTGACTTGATAATTCACTGTGCCGCAGACATTGCGGGTATTTCAGCTGAAATGCAGTGGAAAATACAGTGGAATTAGGCAGTTTAGATTGCTGATGAAACAAGGAGAAACACAATGGCTTTAGAGATTGCAACATTTGGCGGCGGATGCTTCTGGTGTACCGAGGCAGTGTTTCAGCAAATCCGCGGGATCAAGAGCGTTGAGCCGGGTTACTCAGGGGGACAGGTTGATGATCCCAGCTACGATCAGATTTGCGAGGGCAGTACCGGACATGCCGAAGTCGTGCGTCTTATTTTTGATAATGCGGCGGTGAGTTACAAGGCGCTGGTCGAGATTTTCTTTGCGATCCATGATCCGACTACCTTGAATCGTCAGGGCAGTGATGTCGGCACGCAATATCGTTCTGTGATTTTTTGCCAGAGCGAGGAGCAAAAGATTTGCGCAGCTGCTGTCATGGCGGATGTCGCGACAAAATGGGAAAAACCGATCGTGACTGCCATCGAGATGGCCCCGATGTTTTATCCCGCTGAAGACTATCATCACAATTACTTTAAGATGAATAGTCAGCAGCGGTATTGCACCTTAGTCGTAGCACCAAAGGTCGCTAAAGCAAGACAGTTTTTCTCTGGCAGTCTGTCATCTCGATAGATGGGCAGTTGAGGCCGGTGGCGATCTCAAATAATGACCGGATAATGGATAAAAATCTTCAAATTATCCGAAGCTGGTTTTCTTAGACTTGCATTTTATGGCTGCAAGCGGCTGATTTTCCATGTGCCGTCGTCCTGTCTGGTATAGACGATACGATCATGCAGGCGGGAGCGGCGACCTTGCCAGAACTCTAAGCGCTCAGGAATCAGGCGATATCCGCCCCAGTGTTCCGGACGCGGCGGTTGATCACCATAAGCGGCAACTACTTCTGATAAACGCGTTTCCAATAAATCCCGGTTTGCGATGACTTCACTTTGTTGTGATGCAATCGCGCTATGACGGCTACCCAGCGGGCGGCTGTTGAAATAGCGATCATTCTCTTGCGCTGTAATTTTTTCTACGCGCCCCTCGATCCTGACCTGACGCTCCAGTGCGACCCAATGAAATAGTAAGGCAGCATGTGGATTGGTTTCCAGATCGTGTCCTTTACTGCTGACATAATTGGTGAACCAGCAAAATCCACGTTCATCAAATTCTTTGATCAGGACAATCCTAGAACTCGGACGTCCTTCATGATTGACTGTTGCCAGGCTCATGGCATTGGGTTCGGCGACATCGGCTTTGACCGCCTGGTCAAACCAGGTAGAAAACTGCTGAACAGGATCGCTGGCGACGTCGGATTCTGACAAACTCGCCTGGAGATAATCTTTGCGTAAATCGGCTAATGACATAGTGATGCTCTTTAGTGAGAGTATTAAATGTTGTTATTGACGGACAATATGGACGATATGGATAATATTTATGGCGAGTCCGGTGCAATGCCGCGTCGCGCTTGCATGGCAGCACCTAATCTTTGCATCTGCGCGTCGCTTAAAATCCGCTTTGCCATCGGTGCGATATGGGTTTCTTCCAGCTCCATGTGATGCAGATACATATCAGAAAAATGACGGACGTCCAGCGCGGATAATTGCGTTGAATGGCCTTCCTGAATCTGCTTCAGTTGCTTCTCGAGATTGGACCACTGTGCTGTCATTTGCAGGTGTTGCTTCATAATTTCTGGCAACAATTGTTTCAGCATTGCAGCATCCTCTCGGGTCGCTGTAGTTTCCAGCGCCGGCAATAAATCCATTTCTTCGTCTTCATGATGCAGAGGCGCGGCTTGCGTAAAGTATTTCAACACGGCCTGTGCAGCCTGCCGTGCGTCCTGATCCGCGCCGTGTACTGGCAGATGCGTCAGTAATTTGTCCAGCGTGGCGAGTTGCTTGCGAATACGGTCATGGCAATGTTTTAGCACGGCGATTGGCTGATCAAATCCCGGTGCGCTGTCGAATAGTGTGGTCACGATACCTCGATGTGTTTGGCTGTGGGGGGACTAAATTAATGAAAAATTATCGATCATTTAGCATAATCCTGCTTGTGCCATATCAAGCAAACGACAGCCCGGCGGCCTGCTCTTGTAAAATAGCGACAGTTGAATAGCCAGAAATGCTGAGTAAAACCCTATGCAAGATGAATTAAACGTCGATTTTGAACGCCGCTTTGGTGGCATTGCCCGTTTATATGGCGCTGCCGGGCTGGAACGTTTTAAAACTGCCAGAATCTGCATCATCGGTGTCGGCGGCGTCGGCTCCTGGATCGTAGAGGCCCTGGCTCGCAGCGCGATTGGTCACATCACGATGATTGATCTCGATAATGTGGCGGAGTCCAATATTAATCGCCAGATACAGGCGGTTACCGACACTATAGGCAAAGCCAAAGTTACCGCCTTGTCTGAGCGTATTGCGCAAATTAACCCGTTTTGCCGGGTCACCGAAGTCGAGGATTTTATTGCGCCGGATAATCTTGAGCAGATGCTGGGAGTGCAGAAGTTTGATTATGTGATCGACGCGATTGATAACGTCAAGGCAAAGACGGCCTTGATCGCATATTGCCGCGAGCATGCCATCAAACTGATCACGATTGGTGCCGCAGGAGGACAAACCGACCCGGGGAAGATTGAGATCCGTGATCTTTCACGAACGGAACAAGAGCCTTTGCTGGCGCTGGTACGCAAACGCCTGCGCCAGAATCATGGTTTTCCGCGTGGTGCAAAAAGTAAATTTGGTATCGATGCCGTGTTTTCGATGGAAGCTCTGACGATGCCAGAGACGGCTGAGGTTTGTGAGGTGGGTGGGGATAGTAGTCAGACTCATCATACTGAGAACGGCGTTGCGGCCGGCGTCACCGGATTGAACTGCGCGGGATTCGGTTCGTCGATTGTGGTGACCGCGTCATTTGGCCTGAGGGCGGCGGCGCATGTATTAAAACAGCTCGCAGCGCCTCCGGTCGCTCCTCATGTTGCGCGAGCGGAGTCCGCTGACGTCTGAGTTTGTCGGAGGTGCGCGCCTGTCGTTTACATGACGGGTGCACACTTGCCGGTAAGTCGAACATTTCTTATCTCTAGGCGTATCTTTAGGATTTGCCAAACACCTCATTCAACTGCTGGGTTACGCGAATGAAGGTAGTTCGTTTGGTGAGCTCTTTCAGCTTATGTGCACCGACATAGGTGCATGCCGAGCGCACGCCGCCTAAGATATCGAGCAGACTTGCTTCGACGGGGCCGCGATAGGGGATCAAGACTTCCTTCCCTTCAGACGCACGGTATTTGGCGACACCGCCCGCGTACTTTTCCATGGCGGCTTTACTGCTCATGCCATAAAAGCGTTTGTACTGTTTGCCATCACGTTCGATCAGATCACCGGCGCATTCATCATGTCCTGCCAGCATGCCGCCCAACATAATGAAGTCGGCACCGGCACCAAAAGCCTTTGCCAGATCGCCAGGCACAACACAACCACCATCGGCACAAATTTGTCCGCCCAACCCGTGCGCAGCATCAGCACATTCGATCACGGCGGATAGCTGCGGATAGCCAACCCCGGTCATCTTGCGTGTCGTACAGACCGATCCGGGACCGATACCAACTTTGACAATATCTGCTCCGGCTAAGATCAATTCTTCGGTAATATCGCCAGTGACGACATTGCCCGCCATGATGGTCAGGTGCGGATAAGCGTTGCGCACTTTTTTGACGAAATTGATAAATCCCTCGGTATAGCCATTCGCCACATCAATGCACACATATTCAATGGCATTGCGGGCACGGGCCATGACGGCAGAGAATTTTTCAAAGTCGGCCTGCGTGATACCCATGGAATAAAACGCGGTCGACTTCTTTTGCAAGTCAGTGAAATAATTGACTAATGTATCTTCATCATAATGCTTGTGCAGCGCAACGGATAACTGATGTTCACCAAGCGCGTGCGCCATCTCCAGTGTGCCGGTGGAGTCCATATTCGCCGCAATAACCGGAATTCCGTGATAAGTCTGACGCGAATGATGAAAGACAAATTCACGCTGCAATTCAACTTGGGAACGTGACGTCAGGGTAGATCGTTTAGGACGGATTAAGACGTCTTTGAAATCGAGTTTGAGAGGTTCTTCTATGTGCATTACGACTCCTGTGGTCGGTGGCAGACGACCTGGATGAGGGAAAAGCTTTGAGCCGTAATTGAGTATAGTTAATTTGCAGACGGATGCTGATCTTATTTTTATATAGGGATTATCAGCATGAGGATATGTTGTGTGCTTGCCAGCTTGTAAGCTTTTATAAACAATGCCGTTAACTGTGTGCTGTCTCGGCAGGCCTGATACATTTGCGGGTAAACCCTCTCCGTAAGGGGAGAGGTGTGAATGGGTTATAAGGTGCCGTTAATGACAGCTACCACTACCTTTGTCAGTGAAGGTCTGTCCGGCAACCGGCAGGAACTCCCAGTCGTAGCTCTTTTCATGCAAGCTGAGTTTCAATACGCCATAGGTCGCGTTATCACGAATCTCGGTAATAATTTTAGGAAAAAACATCGGAGTCAGTTTGGCGCCGCCTGTGCCGACGACAAAGCTGCGTATGCCATTTTTCTGATCGATATTGCCATGCTCATCGAGTGGCACGAAACGCTCGTAGTCGTGATCGTGTGAGGTCAATACGATGTCTGCTTTAGCATCCGACAGGAGTTTCCAGGCGGCTTGCATGATGTCGTTATTGCCGTGACCACCGGTACTGAAAACGGGGTGATGCCAAAATGCCAGAGTACAACGACGTGGGTTATTATTTAATTCCTCTTTCAGCCATTGCAGTTGTGCCTGCATCTGCGCACCATCAACATTGCTGTTCAGCGAAATAAGCTGCCACTGACCGACTTTGCGGCTGTAGTAACCGCGTCTCTCGGGGCCAGCCAGCTCGCCAAAATAGTTGTAATAGCCATGTGCCGATGGCATGCCGTAATCATGATTGCCGGGTGATGGCAGAGTGCGTGCTTTAAAACGTCCCCAGGTCGGGTCATAACATTGGCTGAACTCTTCGGGTTTGCCGACCGGATAGGTATTATCGCCCAGCGTCAGAGCGACGGCTTTAGGGTCATTTGCCAGACCGGCTTCGACCAGTTCGGCAGTTTTTTCAGCCATGCTTTCGGTATAAGGTTTTTTACGGCAATCGGCGATGTCGCCTGCGACATACACGGTGACGGACTTTGCTACTTGCGGTTTGGTTTTAGACGCCTGCCCGGGCTCAGATGCCAGCGCTAATGGTGTCGTCAATATCGCAGAGCATGCGATTAGCGCAGCGATAGAGGAATACAGTCTGCGCCGGAGCGCGGGAATACAGAGTCTTAACATGGAATGGTGAGTGAGTGGAGATGACACTTGCTGGAGCGGTATTTTAACCGCTTCCAGCATGTTCTATCTGACTTAGGTATGTCCTGAGATGGAGGTATCAGACAACTACAGTTTGGTATGCCTCAGGCGCAAGGCATTTGCAATGACAGAGACCGAGCTCAGGCTCATCGCCGCACTGCCTATCATGGGGCTTAATACAATCCCGAACCACGGATACAGCACGCCGGCAGCGACAGGTACACCGATGAAGTTATACGCAAACGCAAAGAATAAATTTTGCCGGATATTTTTCATCGTGTTCTGACTGAGTAGTCGCGCCTTCACGATGCCGCGCAGATCTCCTTTGACCAGGATTACTTGTGCACTGTTGATCGCGATATCGGTACCATTGCCCATCGCGATGCCAACGTCAGCTTGTGCCAAAGCGGGAGCGTCGTTGATTCCGTCTCCCGCCATGGCGACAATGCGCCCCTGTGCTTGCAGTTGCTGTACAAATTGGTGCTTGTCTGCCGGTAGTACACCTGCGTGGACTTCGTTTAAGCCAAGTTGGGTAGCTACTGCTTTCGCGGTAATTGCGTTATCGCCGGTCAGCACGATCACGCGCAGACTGGAACTTTGTAATTCCTGTATGGCTTGCAGGCTGGTCGTCTTAATGCTGTCGGCTACGCTGATCAGACCCGCAAGCTGTTGATCTATAGCGAGGAACATCACCGTATGTCCCAGCGCTTGCAACTCTCCGCAGCGTTTGTCCAGCTCGCTTGTCTGAATCTGATGATCCTGCATCAGTTGCTGGTTACCGAATAAAATTGTTTTGCCCTCCGAAAGGGCACTTACTCCCTTACCAGTCACCGAGGTAAAATTGGTAATCGGTGTACTGACGACTTGGTGTTGTTCGGCATACGTCAAAATAGCGCGGGCAAGCGGATGTTCGCTGGATTTTTCTATGGCACTGGCGAAACCGATGATTTGTTGTTCGGTGTAACCATGCGCGCAGACGATTTGTTGTAAGGCGGGCTTGCCCTCAGTCAGCGTGCCGGTTTTGTCAATGAGCAGCGTGTCGACTTTTTCTAACTGCTCCAATGCCTGGGCGTCTTTAATCAGGATTCCTTCAGTCGCGCCGCGACCTATACCGACAGTCACCGAAATCGGTGTTGCCAGACCTAGCGCGCATGGGCAGGCAATGATCAGAACCGAGACCCCCGCCATCAGCGCATTTGCCAGTGTCGGTGTCGGGCCAACGAGTGCCCAGACGACAAAAGCTAATACAGCGATCGCGATCACGCCGGGTACAAAATAGCCTGATACTTTATCTGCCAGGCTTTGTATCGGTGCGCGAGAGCGGCCTGCGTCATTCACAAGCTGGATGATTTTTGACAACAAGGTGTCGCGACCAATGCGTTCTGCGCGCATGCTAAAGCTGCCTTGCTGATTGATCGTACCAGCACTGACGTGGTCATCAATTTGTTTGGAGACGGGCAAGGCTTCGCCGGTGATCATGGATTCATCAACATTCGAGCGCCCATCGATGATCACGCCATCCACCGGAATATGCGCACCAGGCTTGACGCGTAAAAGATCCTTGAGCTGCACCTGATCAAGGGGAATCTCACTATCCTTACCTTGTGCATCAATCCGGATGGCAGTTGCCGGTGTTAGTGCGAGCAAGGATTTCAGCGCTGCATTAGTACGTGAACGCGCGCGTAATTCGAGTACCTGGCCAAGCAGGACCAGCGTAATAATGACGGCCGATGCTTCAAAATATAATGGCGCCATTCCGTTCATGAGGAATGCAGAGGGCAGACTGCCAGGGAGGAGCAGGGCAACGAGGCTAAACAGGTATGCGGTCGCTGTGCCGACACCAATCAGACTGAACATATTCAGGTGTCGTGTTTTAAACGACGCTAACGCGCGCTCAAAGAACGGCATCCCAGCCCACAGCACGACAGGCGTCGCCAAGGCAAACTGCAGCCAGTTAAATAGCGTCATGCCAAGGCGATCATGCAGCCGTATGCCCGGCACCATATCGCCCATGCTAATCAGTAAAAGTGGCACACTGAGCGCAACGCTGATTTTAAAGCGCCGCGTCATATCATCAAGCTCACTGGTATCCTCTTCCGCGCTGGCCTCCATCGGCTCCAGAGCCATACCGCATTTAGGGCAAGTGCCAGGGCCGATTTGCTGAATTTCTAGATGCATAGGGCAGGTGTAGATGGTATCTTTCGCCGCGGATTTTGGTGCCGTACGTGACGCGGGATTTAGCCATTGTCGCGGATCTTTACGGAATTTTTCCAGACAGCCTGCGCAGCAGAAATAATATGTTTGTCCGTCGAGATCGAGTTGATGCGGACTACTCTCATCCACCTGCATCCCGCAGACCGGATCAAGCTGCTTGCCCTTGCCAGAGCTTCCACCACGGCAGCATGAACCCGCAGATTCTGTCGTCATCTTGGCATCGCTTGCAGGAGTGCCTGAGTCCGCTGCTGCCTCCCTCATGACTTTAGGCGTAATGAGTTTCTTTGCTTTGACATAATTCTCTGGCGCTGCCTGGAATTTCTCGACACAGGAATGACTACAAAAATAATAGGCAATCCCTTGATAGCGAGCCGTCTTGTCCGGATTCTTTGTGACCTGCATACCGCAGACCGGATCGGTATAGTTTTTTTCTGTGATTGTTGTTGCACTTGCCGTCGTGTCGACTTTGAATGATGGTGTGCTACAGCAGGATTCCTCGGCAGACGCGTGCTGGTGATCATGTGGCTTAGTTTGATTCATCGCAAATACTCCAATAGCTATTTCAATTTATGATAGACGCTGTACTCAGGAACGGAGTCAAGGACTATATGAAAAATAATGCGCAGACGACTTACACCATAGGGCAACTGGCGCGTGCGGCGAATGTCGGTGTAGAGACCATACGCTATTACCAGCGTCGGGCTTTGTTACCTGTCCCACATACCGATACTGGTTTTCGGTCCTATCCGGTGGCATTGGCTGAACGAATCCGTTTTATTAAGCGGGCACAGGAATTAGGATTTTCTTTAGATGAAATTGCGCATTTATTGCTATTAGAAGATAGCAACGACAGAAGCGCCATACGCGACATCGCCAGCGAACGGCTAGAGCAGGTACGGGCCAAACTCCATGACTTGCATAAGATGGAACATATGCTGTCACAGCTGATAAATCAATGTGCAAGCAGTTCCGCGCAGGCCAAATGCCCGATTATCGGCGCGCTGACGACGCAAGCAATCTAAGGTTTTGTTATCGGCCTGGACCGTCCGCAGCAGGTGTCCACGGAGACGAACGAACACCGTCCGGACAATCTTCTTTTGTCGTTGAAAAAGAAAATTCCCTTGTAAATCAAAGGTTTGTATTTTTATTTCACACTGGCACGCTTAGTGCTAAATGATCACTATTCTTACCAGGGATAGTGCCATGAATATTGCAACCGCGACTCGCTCGAGTTACCACACTCACCAGGCTAACCAGGCTCAACGGCTTCCGTTGGTCAAGCGGATAATCGTGATCATCAAAACCTCGCTGACGGTTGTGTTGGGTATTCTCACCGCAGTGCTGATGAGCATAATTTTGCTGAGCTATCACAACAGTCAGGCAAGCGAAGATCAGATCGGTACCTTGCTGTGCCGTGTTGTACAAACGGTGAGTGTCAATCATGATTGTGAGCAATGTGAATGGAGCGGCACATGGGGCGCGAATATATTCAAGCTCAGTATCAACATCGAACTTGCTCAGCAATGCCGTTTCTTTTTGCATCTTGACAGCAGCCGGCTGGCACAGATCATCACGACGTCCAATCTGTCCGCGAACTCTGTTGCGGACACTGTGCGGACAGACCGGACACCGCGGACAGTGATCGTCAAAACTAAAAATCTCAGCAAATCAATGACTTAGTTGTGGCACGTTTCCTGCTGATCAATCATTAACTTTTACATACAATTCTCTATGATCCGTGATACCTCCGGCCAAGATGCCGTCATTGCCGCAACACCAGTCTGGCGCCGCAAAAAAGTTTATCTGATGACGGGGCTTGCTGTCGTGGTAATCGCATCTGTGCTGATTATAAGCGTCGCCTGGAGCGGCAGCAGCCAATCCGTCAGCGCTGCCCGTTTAAGTATTGCGACGGTCAGCAGAGGTAGTTTGGTCCGTGATGCAGCTGTCAATGGTCGTATGGTCGCCGCAAACAGTCCGACCCTGTATTCGACCGCGCCCAGCACGGTGACACTCAAAGTCAATGCTGGCGATAAAGTCAAAAAAGGAGAGATTGTCGCCGAACTCGAATCGCCGGATCTCAGCAATGAACTCAAGCGCGAGCAAGCCAGTTATGAACAGCTGGAAGCCGAAGTCGCGCGTCAGCACATCCTCGCCCGCAAGCAAAAATTACTGGCTCGCCGCGAAGCAGATCAGGCCGAGATTGAACGCATCTCCGCTGAGCGAACTTATCAGCGTATAGAAAACGCCGGCGTGATCGGTGTGGTTGCCAAGATTGATTTTTTAAAAGCGCAGGATGCATTGAAATCTGCACAAATCCGAGCCAAACATGCAGAGCAGGCAACCGGCCTGGAAAACGAAGACGTCGATCTTGCCTTGAAAACCAGGATCAGCCAATTGCAGCACCAACGACTCGTCCGCGACAACGCGCAACGCCGTGTCGATGATCTCAAACTACGTGCACCGGTAGATGGTGTGGTTGGCACGCTGTCGGTCGCCAACCGCAGCGTGGTTGCGGCGAACACGGCATTAATGACCCTGGTGGATTTATCGCAACTTGAGGTCGAGCTAGAAATACCTGAAAGCTATGTCACTGATCTGGGTTTGGGTATGACAATCGAAATGACGGTCAACGGGATAAAAGCGGTAGGTAAATTATCTGCAATGTCGCCAGAAGTTGTCAAAAATCAGGTGCTGGCAAGAGCCCGTTTTAGCGGCGAACAACCGGCTGGCTTACGACAAAGTCAGCGCGTCTCAGCTCGTTTGCTGATCGAAGAAAAACCAAACGTCCTGATCCTGCCACGTGGACCTTTTGTTGAGAGTGAAGGAGGACGTTTTGCCTATGTTGTGGAATCGGGAGTGGCCGTACGCAAACCGATCAAAATCGGAGCAACCAGTGTGACCGCCGTAGAGATTGCAGACGGTTTAAAAGTGGGCGACAAAGTTGTTATCTCTGGTACAGATACGTTCCAGAACGCTCTACGTATTTCAATCAATAATTAATCAATCACCATCGAGAGAATATCTATGTTACGCATGAATAATCTAAGCAAAGTGTATCGTACCCACCTGATAGAGACCCACGCCTTGCGTGGTTTTGAGATCCATGTCAAAGAAGGTGAGTTTGTGACCGTGACGGGACCATCTGGATCGGGTAAAACGACTTTTCTTAATATTGCAGGTTTGCTGGAGGAGTTTTCAGGCGGCGATTATTTTCTCGATGGCGTCAACGTCAAAGGCATGAACGATAACGACCGGTCGCGCTTGCGGAATGAAAAATTGGGATTCATTTTCCAGGGATTTAATCTGATTCCGGATCTGAACTTATTCGACAATGTCGACGTTCCTTTGCGCTATCGTGGCTTTAACGCAGCGGAGCGCAAGCGCAGGATAGAAGAAGCCTTAACACAGGTAGGGCTGGTATCGCGCATGAAGCATTATCCGGCCGAGTTGTCCGGTGGCCAGCAGCAACGGGTCGCGATTGCCCGCGCATTAGCCGGTAAACCCAAGTTGTTACTCGCGGATGAACCGACCGGTAATCTCGATACTCATATGGCACGCAGCGTGATGGAGTTACTCGAAGAGATCAATGCCGGTGGTACGACCATTCTGATGGTCACACATGATCCTGAACTGGCAGTAAGGGCGCAGCGTAATGTGCATATTATCGATGGACAGGTGAGTGATTTAATCCGTAAAACACCGTCCCTGCACGAGGCGACTCCTGATGCACATTCGCTTATCTCTGCCGCTGCCTGAGGACTCACTATGTTTGCTTATTATTTTTTACTCGGGCTACGTAGCCTGCGCCGCAACCCGGCGTTGACGTCCCTGATGATTCTGACTCTGGCGATAGGCGTTGCGGCCAGCATTTCCACACTGACGATTTTGCACGTGATGTCGGGTGATCCTATTCCGCACAAGAGCGATCGCTTATTTGCGCCTATTCTGGATAACGGCCCGAAGGAAGGTCATACGCCTGGTGATAACGTGAATGACCATCAACTGACGTATAAGGATGTGATTAATCTCCTCGCCAGTAAGCAGGGTGTGCGCAGAACAGGACTATATTCGATCTTAGCCAACGTCGAGCCAAGCCGCAAAGATTTGAATGTGATCGAGTTTGAAGGCCTGGCTGCGACCTCAGATATGTTTGCCATGTTTGACGTGCCTTTTAAGTTTGGACAGGGATGGCAGGTAAGTGAAGATGCTAGCGCCGCGGATGTCGTGGTTTTGAGTAACAAGACCGCCGATAAGTTGTTTGGCGCAGTCAATCCTGTCGGTCAGCGCATCCGCATGATGGGCGGTGATTACACTGTTGTTGGCGTCACTGAAAAATGGTTACCTCAGCCGCGATTTTATTATTACAACGGAAGTGATAGCGCATTCACTGACGAGGCAGAATTTATTATCCCGCTCAGTAATTCGATTCGCAGAGAGGCTACGCATGCGGGTGGCATGAGTTGCTCTTTCCCGTATGAGCCTGGCTGGCAGGGACGACTGGATTCTGAATGTACTTGGATGCATTTTTGGTTCGAATTGAAATCATCTGGGCAACGTGCGGAATTACAGAATTACCTCGATAGCTATGTCAGCGAGCAGCGCAAACTTGGTCGCTTTCAACGGCAGGAAAAAAATCGTCTGTTTAACGTGCGCGAATTTTTACAGGAAATGCAGGTCGTCGGTGACGACAGTCAACTCTCGGCGTGGCTGGCATTTGGCTTCCTGTTACTGTGCCTGGTCAATACAATAGGTCTGTTACTCGCCAAGTTTTCTGTGCGTGCCGGCGAGGTGGGTGTGCGCCGTGCACTGGGCGCATCACGTAGCGACATATTTAGCCAATTTTTGATCGAGACCAGCGTGGTCGGTTTGGTGGGGGCGGGGCTTGGCGTGATATTGGCGCTGGGGGCTTTACAACTCATTGCTCTGCAATCGAGGGCTTTGGCGATGGTGGCGCATATGGATCTTGCGATGTTGGGTCTGACCTTTTTGATGACGGTCACTGCGGCAATTCTAGCTGGCTTATTGCCGACATGGCGTGCTTGTCAGGTCACACCAGCGATGCAACTTAAATCGCAATAACTTGATCGCCCTAATCGTATCGCGATCATCGGATTGGACAAAAAATAATGAAAACACTTTTTGAAATGCGCCCCATTTTTTCGGCCTTATTACGCAATAAATTAGGACCATTTTTGGTGGCAACACAAGTTGCCTTAAGCCTCGCGATTCTGGTGAACGCCATCTATATTGTGAATCTGCGTTTAGATGCAGCTGCACGACCTAGTGGTGTCGCCAATGAGCTGGATGTGTTCAGAGTACATATTGGTAATCAGAAGTTAGGTGGGCATGAGGATCAGATGGCAATGCAAAAGCGAGAGGCCGCGACGATACGTGCGGTTCCCGGTGTCACATCGGTGGCGCGTACCAACTCGTTTCCCATCTCGTATGCTGGTAGCAATAGCAGTGTCTTTAATGATCGTAAACAGACGATCAAAACTGCCGACTCGGGTATTTACTTTACGGCAGATTCATTAGTCAAGACCTGGGGTTTGCAACTGATACAAGGGCAGGATTTTCAAGCGGGCGATTATATTGAGACAGATCCTAATACTAGCAAGGAATTTGTAAAAAAAGTGATAGTCAGCAAAGCCCTTGCGGAGAAATTGTTCCCCGATCAAACTAATTTCGTCGGCAAGGAATTTTTCTTTGGCTCGGGAGATGATGCGAAAGATGTCAGAATTATCGGTGTAGTAGAGACCTTGCAGACATCGAGTGGGCAAACAGAGCCAAGAGGTGCTTACACCACATTGATGCCCGCTCGCCTCTCGAATATCTCCTACGAAGGCTATGCCGTGCGGGCAGAGCCTGGTCAGCGCGACCGGGTAATGAAGGAGGTAGAAAACGCATTGCGCAGAGACTCGACGACGCCGATTAAAGTTACCATGAAGACGATGGAGAAGATGCGCATTGCGCGGTACCGCTCTGAAAAAGGTTTGGCGTGGATGTTGCTGACGGTGAGCGTGCTCCTGATGCTGGTGACTGCCAGCGGGATTGTCGGCATGAGTACTCTGTGGGTTGCGCAACGACGTAAGCAGATCGGTGTGCGTCGTGCCCTCGGTGCGCGCAAGGTGGATATTCTGCGTTACTTCATTACCGAAAATATCGTGATTACCAGTGGCGGAATTGTAGTCGGTATTGCACTCAGCATAGGATTGAATCAGATTCTGGTGAGTCAGTTTGAATTAAGTAAATTACCGCTTCCCTATTTATTCTTCGCACCATTTATTTTCTGGACTTTAGGATTGATTGCGACATTCGGACCAGCATCACGCGCTGCCGGTATTTCACCCGCCACAGCAACTCGCAGTGCTTAAAAAATCCATGAGCCTGATCGTATTTTTCGACTAGAATCCTTAGTTGAAAATCCGATCAGGCTCATGCTCTGTTACGCACTATTCATGCGCCTTTGCAAGGCATCAGGCTCAGAAGCCCCATGGGGATTGCGTCTTGGGCTAGGTCGTTGCAAGTTATTTTAAATAGTACTAAGAGCAGAGAATGTACGCTTCTTTTTTATCCTGTTAAATTTTTCAAGCCCACCTTCAACTGCGCACTAAAACCATGAAACTATGCCCACTGTACTGATCATTGACGATAATCCCTCCATTGCCATTGCGCTGGATGTGCTGCTGTCGCTGCATGATATTGCGACGATTAGTGCACAGTCGCCGGAGCAGGGCCTGGCAAAACTGGAGACGGCCTGCGTTGATCTGGTAATACAGGATATGAACTTCAGTACTGATACGACCTCGGGCGAAGAGGGAGTCGCCTTATTTCATCAGATCCGTCAGCGGCATGCGGATTTGCCAGTGATTTTGCTGACAGCCTGGACGCATCTGGATGTAGCAGTAGATTTGATTAAAGCCGGAGCAGCCGATTATCTGGCAAAGCCGTGGAACGATCAGCGCCTGATTGCGACGGTACAAAATTTGATCGAACTCGGGCAGGTGAATCGCGCTTTGCAGCAACGTGTGCAGCGTGAACGCAAACTGAAGCGCGAGCTGGAGCAAAAATATGATGTGCGTCAGCTGGTCTGGCAAGATCCTGCTACAGAGCGACTCCTGGAAATGGCATGTCAGGTTGCCCGCTCGGATGTGTCCGTTCTCATCACTGGACCGAACGGTGCCGGTAAGGAAAGAATTGCCGAAATTATTCAGGCAAATTCGCATGTCAAGGATGGGCCTTTTGTCGTTTTGAATTGCGGTGCCTTGCCTGCAGAATTGATTGAGGCCGAATTATTCGGTGCTGAGGCGGGGGCTTATACGGGAGCGGTCAAAGCACGCGAAGGCAAATTTGAAGCCGCTGACGGCGGTACTTTATTCCTTGATGAAATCGGTAACTTGCCGCTGGCTGGCCAGATGAAATTATTGCGCGTTCTGGAGACCGGACGTTTCGAGCGGCTGGGGTCAAATAAAGAACGTAGTGTCAAAGTCCGCGTCATCAGCGCGACCAACGCTGATCTGTCTGCGATGATCAGGAACGGGCAATTCCGTGAAGATCTGTTCTATCGCTTGAATGTGATTCAACTTAATCTGCCACCTTTGCAAGAACGGCCCGAGGATATTATTCCGCTGGCAGAACACTTCCTTGGTGAAGAGAAAAAACTGCACCTGAGTGCACGTGCGGCGTTATTGCAGCATTCCTGGCCAGGAAATGTGCGTGAGCTTAAAAATGTAATGCAAAGAGCTGCCTTGCTGGCAACGACCAGCGAAATCAAGGCCGGTGATTTGGGTTTGCCTGCGCAATCAGTACCGCGAGTCATCATCGAGGTCATCCTGGATCGCGACACGATCGAGCAGGCGCTGGATAAAGCGAATGGCGTGATCGCGCAGGCAGCGTCAGAGCTGGGACTGAGCCGTCAATCTCTGTATCGGCGCATGGACCGGCTGGGTATTAGCAAGTCCGGATAAACCAATGCCAACAGAAAAGACAGACGCAGCGGCTTCGGTATCAGCAACGACAGCCGCAACGACCAATAAACCTGCGGCGGCGGATAGATCATTCGCGATATCACTGGCTGCCCGTTTTAGCCTGGCGGCGTTCTTGCTGGTGCTGACAACGCTGGCTTTGTCGTACGGAATATCGCTGCTCTTTCCGTATGATCCGTTTAGTGTGGTGCTTGTGGTAGTGATGGTGATGTTGCCCTTGACGATTATCGTGATGCGCAGCCAGCTGCGTGCCATGCTGGCGTTGTTTCGGGCGCTTAGCGGCACGGTGATCAGTTATCAGGATGGTGATTATTCTTTTGGTCTGCATTGGGACAGACAAGACGAACTCGCCGCTCTGGTAGACGCGCATAATGCACTTGGCAATGTTTTGCGCGAGCAGCGCTTGAATTTGATTCAGCGTGAACTCCTGCTCGATACCATGGTGCAAAATACGCCGGTGGCGATGCTCCTGATTGCGGATCAGGGGCCGGTTGTGTTTGCCAATATCGCGGCACGCCAGTTGTTGTTTGAGGGTCGCAAAATCGAAGGGCATACGCTCAGCGATGTGCTCCGGCATTTGTCGCCTTCGTTACGTGAGGCGATTGACCGCGGCGGCGACGGTTTATTTACCGTCAGCAGCAAGAACCTGATTGACGGCAATCCCGATGAAGACGAAGAGGTGTATCACCTCGCGCGGCGCAATTTCAGCCTGAATGGCCGTAGTCATGAGCTGCTTTTGCTCAGGCATCTGACCACCGAATTACGCCGTCAGGAAGTACGAACCTGGAAAAAAGTTATCCGCGTGATCAGCCATGAGTTGAATAATTCACTGGCACCGGTCGCGTCGCTGGCGAACTCTGGCGGTGAATTGCTCAGGCGCGGACAGCTAGAGCGTTTGCCGGAAATTTTATCGACGATAGAAGAGCGTACCCGTCATCTGGAGAGCTTTATTCATGGTTATGCCAGTTTTGCAAAATTGCCGACACCACGAATCGAGGCGACAGCCTGGACTACATTTATCTCGCGTTTGCAATCGCAAATCGGTTTTCATCTGAGCGGTGATTTGCCAGAAGATACGGTGAGCTTTGATATCGCGCAGATGGAGCAGGCATTGTTGAATCTGTTAAAAAATGCGCATGAATCCGGGTCGGCAGCAGAGCATGTGAGCTTGTCCGTCAGGCGCATCCAGGGCGGTATACGCATTGATGTGATGGATCAAGGCAGCGGGATGAACGATGCCGTCATGGCGAATGCTCTGGTACCGTTTTACTCGACTAAACGTAGTGGCACAGGACTGGGGCTGGCGCTCGCAAGAGAAATTATCGAAGCGCACGGTGGCAGAATATTGATGCGGAACCGGCAGGAGGGCGGCGTCGTGGTGACGCTGGTATTGCCTGGCTAAAATGGCTCTTGTGATTGCTCTTGTGATTGCTCTTGTTGTGCGCCTGATCGCGCTGAAAACAGCGCTATATCATTTCGCTGATTTGATTAAAAATACGGGAGTATCTGCATAAATAGGGCATATTCCGCAGTTTTTATATGGGAATTAAAAAATACTTGGGGTGAGTATAGTAAATTATCATAAAAAAGGCAGAGGACGTAATCGTCTTCTGCCTTTGGTTTATTTACGGCATTGATCCGCAAACAGGTATGCTGGTATTACGCTGCTGCTTTTGATTCTTCCAGTGTTGGATAGTCGGTATAGCCTTTTGCCTCTCCGCCGTAGTATGTCGTGCGATCGCCTTCATTGAGCGATGCGCCTGCGGCGAAGCGGGCAACCAAGTCTGGGTTGGCGATGTAAGGACGACCAAACGCAACGGCATCTGCCAGACCGCTGGCGATCAGCGCTTCTGCTTCATCGGCGGTATAACCACCGCAGCAAATCAATGTGCCGGTGAACGCTGCGCGCAGTTGCTTGCGGAATTCTTCGGTCAATAAAGGGCCGCCTGCCCAGTCTGGTTCAGCGATATGCAAATAAGCAATGCCGCGTTGATTGAACGCTGCGGCGAGGTAGAGTGCCATTGCTTCAGCTTCAGTATCAGCAATACCATGCGCGACAAAATTTGGTGAGATACGCACGCCAACTCGATCCGCGCCGAGTTCGGCGATGGCGGCGTCAACGGCTTCCAGCGTCAGGCGGGCACGGTTTTCAATCGAGCCGCCGTAGATGTCGGTGCGTACATTGCTGTTTGTTGACATGAATTGTTGTAGCAGATAGCCGTTCGCGGCATGGACTTCGACTAGGTCGAAGCCGGCGTTTTTTGCGCGGATGCTTGCCAGACGATATTGCTCAACGATGCTGGGGATTTCTTCTAAGGCTAAAGCACGCGGCGTTTCTGTCGGAACGTTCGCCGGTGTGCCATCTTTTTGCACAACGAAGCATTGGCTATTCGCCGCGACGATGGCGGATGGTGCCACTGGCGCTGCGCCGTTTTCTTGTAGCAAAGAATGAGAAATACGACCAACATGCCAGAGTTGCAGAGAGATGCGGCCACCTTTTTCATGCACGGCATCCACAACTTGCTTCCAGCCAGCTTCTTGCGCATCAGTGTAAATACCCGGCGTCCAGGCATAGCCTTGACCCTGACGGGAAATCTGGCTCGCTTCGGTAACGATTAAACCGGCGGTTGCTCGCTGGGCATAGTATTCGACATTCAGTGCCCGCGGCACGTCGCCTGGCTGACCTGCGCGGGAGCGTGTCAGTGGTGCCATGACAACGCGATTAGTCAAATGGATGCTGCCGGTACGGACCGGAGAAAGTAGGTGCTTGAGCATGTTCGTCCTTTTAAAAATTAGACCAGTCGTCTAGTTGGTGATTCAAAAAAAGGGCAATCGCTTGCCCGTCTTGCAAAGTGCTGTCGCTTATAACTATTTAATCTGGTGGTTTCAACATCTGTTCTGTCTGTTTATACGCCAGATTCATGGCGGTCATGCTGTGACTGACCTTGGTCAGCAGAGAGGCACCTACCCACATACTGTATAAAGACTCGGCTAATTGATCGGGATCGATACTGGCAGCCAGGCTGCCATTCTGCTGAGCGACGCCTAGCGCATTGGCGATCTGTGTAGTAATGCCCGCCATACCCCGGCTCAGTGCGATACGCATAGGCTCGGATAAATCGGCCACTTCTGCTGCCAGTTTCACAGCCAGGCACATATTCTGACACTGACTGCTGGCCGCAACATTTCGCCAATGGCTGAAATAGGCGAACAAACGCTCACTGATGCTCAATGTCTCGTTAGTAAATAGTTGCTGAGTCCGCTGATGATAGGCCTCGAAGTAGCGTTCCAGCATGGCGACGCCAAAACCTTCTTTGGATTGAAAGTAGTGATAGAACGAGCCTTTTGGAACTTCTGCTTTGGTCAAAATCTCATTCAGACCAATTGCACTGAAACCGCGCCCCAATATCAGACCCTCGCCGATGGCGAGTATGCGTTCACGTGTGTCTTGATATTGATCTGGCTTATCCATGAGTGAATATTATTAGACCAGTCGTCTAGTGTCAAGTAAAAATATGTACTCATATATAGAGCTATATCCTGATCATCTTATCTTTACAGGCAATCAGAGAGCCACGGTTACAATTTCGGGACAAGTTGACCACAAGGTTCAGAGCTGTTCTGTGTGATAATATTAATTTCTTTATGGAAATTATAACGACTGGTCATGTGTGACACCCAAGTAAACAAGTTCGCTGATAATGTTTCGCTGGCTTTCACTTAACGAAAGCGCATTAGACCCGTCTGAACACGCCATCTGGAAAATAAGCGCTCTGCGCATTATTCTGGCGTCCGGGTTTTTGCTCGAAGCAATTGTCGCCATAGACAGCTCGCTGCAAGCGATCGCTGTCGGGGCATTTCACATCCTGTGGATTGTGGCGCTGTTCTATGCAGCTTTGGGTCTGGGATTATTTTATTCAGCTCGCAATGTCAGCGTGAGTGCCGGCATTCTAATTGCCACGGTGTATGGCGCCGCTTTTTCCATTATTGCATTTATCGATCAGTTTGAGATTGCCAAACTGGGCTACATTCTTATTTACACGACACCAATCATTGCCAGGTTGTTTTTCACAACCAGACTCGCTGTGGTTCTGATGACGCTGAATGTGCTGCCCTTCTTTTTCTTATTGCGTAATCAACCAATTTTCAATTTTATTGGCATCAACACGACGTTGCCTGATAGTCATACATATATACAGTCGTTGTTGTTTTTATTTTTTAATGTCTGTATTCCGCTGGCAGTATTCCGCGTGTTATATGCCTTGGACGCTTCCGCATGGCGTCACCGCAAAGCGACGACTGCACTTGAAACCAGTCATGACCAGTATCATGAAATTTTTCAAAATGCCGGCAGCGCACTGTTACTAACCGATGCACACGGCATCATTTTGCAAGCGAATAATCTCGCCAACAGTCTGCTCGGGAGAATGGTGTTGCCGAACGCCAAAGCAACGACGGATGCTGCGTTATTTGATTGGCTATCACTGGACAATAGCATTCGTCTCAAAGGTGGTAATCCCGAAGATGGCGCTAATCTGCGTATGTCGGCGTATCGCACACGGGATGGCAAACTCGTGGCGATGGAGAGTATTGCGCAGACCAAGAACGAACATTACATCGTCGCGCTGCGTGATGTGTCGAATCTTCACTCCATCCATCATGCTCTGGAGTTAAGTCAGGAACGTGAGAGTTACCTGAGCAATCACGACAAGCTCACTAGCTTGCCGGACCGCGACATGTTGCGTAAGCATCTCAAAGACGTTTTGGCCAAAGCTGATCAGGGTAAAGTCACCGCACTGGTGTCTTTTCGTTTGAATAGCATCCGCCATGCAAATCAAAAGTTGGGGATTTATGTCGGCGACATTTTGTTACGTCGCTTCGCCGAAGAACTGACGGCAGCATTGCCGCACAACAGTTTTTGTGCACGGCTGCGTAGCATCGTGTTCTCTTTTGTTGTCGATGATTTTTCGACGCCAGGTGAGATCATCAAGATGGTCGATCATGTACGTCATGCTTTGCCTAAAGAGATTGATATCGATGGCGAGAGTTTGCTGATTCAATTTTCTGCTGGGATTGCTCTGGTACGTCCGGGCGAGAGTGAGCCGGATGATCTTATACGTCGTAGCGAAGTCGCACTCGATACAGCAAGGCGCTCCAGTGATCCTGGTGCAACCCTGTTCGATGAAGAAGACGAAGCCGAAATACGGCGTAGTGTAGAAATCGAAATGGGCATCGTCAGCGGTCTCAAACAAAAAGAATTCAGGCTGGTATATCAGCCTAAAGTGACGCAGGACGGTTCTCTCGCCGGAGTGGAAGCATTGCTGCGCTGGCAATCGGCGAGCCTCGGTAATGTCAGTCCGGTGGAGTTTATTGAGATCGCCGAACGCGCTGGTCTGATCCGCGATATCAGCAACTTTGTGTTGAATACCGCATGCGCCCAAATTCGTAGCTGGCTGGATCAGTTTGGTTCCAGTCCGGTTGTCGCCGTGAATTTATCCGCATCCGATATGGCGCGCAATGACCTGCTGGCGCTAATCGATGGCATTTGTGTTGAGCATGCGGTGGAACCATCGTTTCTGGAATTTGAGATCACCGAAACCGGGTTGATCGAAAATGAAGTGCAGGCCATCCGCTACCTAGACCAACTCAAAGAACGCGGCTTCGGCATTGCAATTGATGATTTCGGTACTGGCTATTCCTCTTTATCCAAACTCAGCCATTTCCCGGCTCGCAGCGTCAAAATTGACCGTTCATTTGTCGCTCACATCGGGAATAATCAAAAGAGTGAAATGATCATCAAGGCGATCGTCTCACTCGCCGGAATTCTGTCCTGTAAGACTGTTGCTGAAGGCGTCGAGAATCTGGCACAAGAGTCCTTCCTCAGAGATATCGGTTGCGACTATTTTCAGGGCTACTTATATTATCGCCCTCTGGAAGTCGATGCCATGAGCCTGCTGATACAGAAAAATTCCGCCATTCTTGACGAAGTACTTGCCTCGTAACTGATCTGCGAATGTAGGTTTGCAACGCACTGACTCAGTCTGATCTTGCCTTACACATGGTTGGCGCTACTTCATGGATAGAGGCATATTCCTTCGTGAAATTTATTTTGCTTGATTCAACGAATTTTCCCTTGCTGGTATTTTGGGCGAATAAATTATTTTTTTGACAGAAACACCACAAAATCAGAGTAAAACACATTATTTGGATAATCTTGCTTCCAGATAATCTACAATGTTTTCTCCTCTAATTCGGTTAAAAAAAATGAACTCTCTTTTCAAGATCCTGACATGTTGTGCCATTCTTGCCGCAATGACCGGCTGCGCTTCGATTACCGGTGACAGAAGTCAGCAGGTAAGGATCGAAACCTATGACCAAAGTGGCAATCAAGTGCCGGGGGCAAGTTGTAAATTGGCGAATGATTACGGCCAGGTCAATGTTACTACGCCAGATTATGGAAACGTTCATCGTTCATCCGTTAATCTGAGAATTGAATGTGCGAAGCCTGGTTACGCCGATGCAAGTGCGATCGCAACCTCACGTGCCAATATGAATATGTACGGCAATATTATTATTGGCGGTGGTATCGGGGCATTGATTGACCATAGTAATGGTTCAGCTTATACCTATCCAAAATGGATGAATCTGGTCTTTGGGCAGAGCTTGAGTTTTGATCGTCGCAATGAAGTAGAGGGACAGCCAGTAGCGGCTTCGCAAATGAACGGACAACAATCAGGTCCAGCAGCTACGGCAAGTGCGTCTCAGGCAACGCCTGAAAAATCTGCACAAGCGCCAGCAACGACAACTGTCTCCGCCGCTACCCCGGTTATGCCAGTTGTCGCAACTCAGGCATCGGCATCTAGTACCTATAAAATCCAGACTATTGACTTCGTTACCGGTACATCATCGACGACTGTTGAAAGAATCGCGAAAGAGTATGGTTGCAACGGTGGCAAAGGTGCCGGTTTAATCACTCCGGCGGGGCCAGTGGAAATTTATCGTATGCAGTGTGAAAGCGGACAAACATTCCTCGCGAAATGTGAATTGCGTCAATGTAAAGCGATGTAATTGCTACCAAAAAATAAAAGCCGCCAGCATGAACACTGGCGGCTTTTTTATGATTTTCAGCATACGAAATTATGTTGTCTGACATGAAATAATAAGCTTGTTATTGATCGCATCGAGATGCCAGTTTACGTGTTTCGCTATGCCTGCCGTTCTATAAAGTGCCTTCTCCACAGCAGCGCTCATAACGCAATCAGCACACTATTGACGCATAAAGATTCCTCTTTAGTTCAGACAGACTAATGCCGGGGTAGCTTTTGTACTCCTGCCGAAAATAGTGTGATTCTTTGAGTGTCAATATCCACCAACATCTCCTTAGAGATGCTGCGGTTTAACATATCATTTGCATCCAATCTCACAACTCTAATCTGATTTTATCCAGCAGGAAAGAGACTTCCGTAATCCCATCGGGTCAATGTCTTTTTTCGATACAAATAAAACCGGAAATTCTCAACATTCTTTTTATTTTCACCTACACTAAAGTTGTCAGGTGCAGCAGAGCAACGATTCAGAATGGACGTTTTCTATGTTCTGCGGATGTGGAAATATCGTTTCCTTGCTCAGTCGCATAGTCGATCCATCGCTTTCAAAGGAGATCACAATGAAAATCTTTGACAACTACACAGCGCGTTATGAACGGACTCGTGAAGAAGAGTATTCGATGCAAGAGTTTTTAGAATTGTGTAAAAAAGAACCTCTTGCTTATGCCTCTGCTGCCGAACGCATGTTAGCTGCCATCGGAGAACCTGAGCTGATCGACTCACGACATGATTCCCGGCGTTCCCGGATCTTTTCAAATAAAGTCATTAAAATTTATCCGGCTTTCCGTGAGTTTTATGGCATGGAAGAAGTCATAGAACAAGTCGTTTCTTATTTTCGGCATGCGGCGCAAGGCCTTGAAGAGCGTAAGCAAATTCTTTATCTGCTGGGCCCGGTCGGTGGCGGTAAATCATCGATTGCCGAAAAACTAAAATATCTGATGGAGAAAATTCCTTTTTACTGCATCAAGGGTTCGCCGATTAACGAGTCTCCTCTGGGACTGTTTAATGAAGATGAAGACGGCACTATTCTTGAAGAAGACTTTGGTATTCCACGACGTTATTTACGGAATATTCCAAGCCCATGGGCAGTAAAAAGATTGCATGAATTTAACGGTGATATTAATCAATTCCGCATTGTCCGGCGCTATCCGTCGGTTTTGAAGCAGATCGCGATTTCTAAAACTGAACCAGGCGACGAAAATAACCAGGATATTTCTTCGCTCGTCGGTAAAGTCGATATCCGTAAGTTGGAGGACTATGCACAGGATGATCCTGATGCTTATAGCTATTCGGGGGGGCTTTGTCTCGCCAATCAAGGACTGATGGAATTTGTCGAGATGTTTAAGGCACCGATCAAAGTTCTGCATCCTTTATTGACCGCAACGCAGGAAGGGAATTTCAAAGGGACAGAAGGTTTTGGCGCGATTCCTTTTGAAGGCATTATTCTGGCGCACTCAAACGAATCGGAATGGAAGGCGTTTAAAAATAATAAAAATAACGAAGCCTTCCTCGACCGTATCTATATCGTCAAAGTACCTTATTGCCTGCGCGTTAGTGATGAGATAAAAATTTATGAAAAACTGGTCAGGACGTCGTCTCTTGATCAGGCGCCATGCGCTCCGGGAACTTTAAAAATGATGGCCCAATTCGCGGTGTTGTCGCGACTTAAAGAGCCTGAGAATTCCAGTATCTACAGCAAGATGCTGGTGTACGACGGTGAGAATCTGAAAGATACTGACCCGAAAGCCAAGTCGCGTCAGGAGTACACGGATTATGCAGGTGTGGACGAGGGGATGAACGGTTTATCCACACGTTTTGCATTCAAGATTCTGTCAAAAGTATTTAACTTTGACACGACGGAAGTGGCTGCGAATCCTGTACACCTGCTATATGTTCTGGAGCAGCAAATTGAGCGCGAACAGTTTGCGCCGGAAACTGAGCAGAAATATTTTTCTTACATCAAGGAATATCTTGCCCAGCGCTATGCAGAATTCATCGGTAAAGAAATCCAGACAGCTTATCTGGAAAGCTATTCGGAATACGGGCAAAATATTTTTGATCGCTATGTGACCTTCGCTGATTTCTGGATACAGGATCAGGAATTCCGTGATCCCGATACAGGCGAAAGTTTTGACCGTGACGCCTTGAATAACGAGTTAGAAAAAATAGAAAAACCAGCCGGCATCTCGAATCCTAAAGACTTCAGAAACGAGATTGTGAATTTCGTCCTGCGCGCCAGAGCGCAGAATGCGGGTAAAAACCCGGCCTGGACCAGTTATGAAAAACTACGCACGGTCATAGAGAAAAAAATGTTCTCCAACACGGAAGAGTTATTGCCTGTGATTTCGTTCAATGCCAAGGCAAGCGCCGACGATGCGAATAAGCATCAGGAGTTTGTGTCACGGATGGTGGCGAAGGGATATACCGCTAAACAGGTGCGTCTATTATGCGAATGGTATCTCCGTGTCCGAAAATCGTCCTGATGTCCGCCTCTTTCAGCAACAGGACATCTGGCGGAAAGGATAAATTTTCCTGACTGGTGTATTGAACCTCATTTTGCAGGAGACCATTTTGGTTCATCTGATTGATAGGCGTGTTCAAGGAAAAAATAAATCTGCTCCGAACCGCGAACGGTTTTTACGCCGCTACAAAGGACAGATTAAAGATGCCGTAGCCAGAGCAATTAAAGGACGGTCTATCACTGATTTTGAGAGCGGTGAGAACATCCGCATTCCCGTCAAGGATGTCAATGAACCGACATTTGGGCATGATCGTGGCGGTGTTTGGGAAACGGTTCAACCTGGAAATAAAGAATATCTGAAAGGTGATCAGGTTGCCCGGCCAAAAGGCGGCGCTGGGGCGGGTAAGGGGCAGGCCGGTAATAGCGATGAACTGAGTGAAGATGATTTCATTTTTCAGTTAAGTCGCGAAGAGTTCATGAATTATTTTTTTGAAGATCTGGAATTGCCGAATCTCGTCAAAACGCAACTCGCCTCTACTACTGATTTTAAAAGTCAACGCGCCGGGTATAAAACATCCGGTACCACATCGAGTTTGCATGTGTTGCGTTCGTTGCGTGGTGCGCTGGGAAGACGGATCGCCGTTGGCGGTAAGTCTGCGCGACGTCTGAAGCAAGCTGAGATGGAGATGGCGGAACTATTACGCAAATCGCCAGACCCGGATCATATGGATGAGCATATCGCCAGCTTAAAAAATGAAATTCACCACCTGCGCACACGGCTTCTGGCAATTCCCTTTATCGATCCTTTCGATCTCCGCTATAGCAATCGTGTCAAGGTGCCGAAGCCATCGACTCAGGCGGTGATGTTTTGTCTGCTGGATGTATCCGGTTCGATGGATGAAGCAAAAAAAGAAACCGCCAAGCGATTTTTCATTCTTTTATATTTATTCCTGACCAGAGCATATGAAAAAATTGATGTGATTTTTATTCGTCATCATACAGCGGCATCCGAGGTGGATGAGAATGAATTTTTCCATTCACGTGAATCGGGGGGCACGATCGTCTCATCGGCACTGAATTTGCTGACGCAGATCATACAGGAACGCTACCCTAGCGGGGACTGGAATGCCTATGTAGCGCAAGCATCTGACGGCGATAATTGGGATAACGATTCAGTGACGTGCCGTCAGTTATTAATCAACACGATTATGCCACTTGTCCAATATTATGCTTACGTAGAAATTACCGAAGGCGAGCCGCAAAATTTATGGCAAGAGTATACGCAAGTGCCGGAACATCATGCGCACTTTGCGATGCAAAAAATCCGGACGCCAGCCGATATCTATCCTGTATTCCGCGAACTGTTTAAAAAACAAACAAAGTGAGTATCGTGATGAATAGCCCGGTTACGACCTCCAGCAATCCATATCGATTACCAGAACAATCGGAATGGACATTTGAATTGATCGAACAGGCGCATGAGGAGATCCGTCGTGTCGCACAAAATTTCGGACTGGACACCTACCCGAATCAACTTGAGATCATTACGGCCGAGCAGATGATGGATGCTTATGCATCAGTCGGAATGCCGGTTTCGTATCATCACTGGTCGTTCGGCAAGCATTTTCTCTCGACTGAAAAAAGTTACCGGCGTGGGCAGATGGGACTAGCTTACGAGATTGTGATTAATTCCAATCCCTGCATCGCCTATCTGATGGAGGAAAATAGCCTGACCATGCAGGCACTGGTGATCGCACACGCTGCTTATGGCCATAATTCTTTTTTTAAAGGAAATTATTTATTCCGCACATGGACTGATGCTGACGCGATTATTGATTACATGGTTTTTGCACGTAATTATGTGACGGATTGTGAGCGACGTTATGGTATAGAAGCAGTAGAACTGCTGCTCGACTCTTGTCATGCCTTGCAAAATTATGGTGTGGATCGTTATAAGCGACCCGCTAAATTATCGCTGGCAGAAGAGCGTGAAAAACAAGAAGAACGTGAGCGCTATCTGCAATCGCAAGTGAATGATCTCTGGCGTACCTTGCCGCGTCGTGATGAAATGGTGGCTGATCAGGAAGTCGTGCGTTTCCCGACTGAACCCCAGGAAAATCTTCTGTATTTCATTGAAAAATATTCGCCTTTACTGGAACCATGGCAACGAGAAATCGTTCGTATTACACGGAAAATTTCTCAATATTTTTATCCACAGCGCCAGACTCAGGTCATGAATGAGGGTTGGGCGACCTTCTGGCATTACACGATTTTGCATCAGTTATTTGATGAGGGAATTGTTGGTGATGGTTTTATGATGGAGTTTTTGCAGAGCCATACGAATGTGGTGTACCAGCCGCCTGTGACCAGCCGTTACTTTAACGGCATTAATCCCTATGCTCTTGGGTTTGCGATGATGCGTGATGTTCGTCGTATTTGCGAACAGCCTGATGACGAGGATAGAAAATGGTTTCCCGATATTGCCGGTAGTGACTGGCAACAGACTTTGAATTTTGCGATGCGTAATTTCAAAGATGAGAGCTTCATTGCGCAATATTTGTCACCGAGACTGATACGTGAATTTCATTTTTTTTCTGTGCTTGATGATGATCATCAAGACAAACTCAGTATTTCTGCCATTCATGATGAGAGTGGCTATCAGTACCTGAGACAGCAGCTGGCAGGTCAATATAATCTTGGCAATCGTGAACCTAATATTCAGATTTGGTCTGTCGATATGCAGGGTGACCGCGCCCTGACACTTCGACATAACGAATATTTGCGCCGTCCGTTGAACAAGCAGACGGACGAGGTGTTGAAGCATGTTGCCCGCTTATGGGGTTTTGATGTGTATCTGGAAACCGTTGATCAGCACAATAACATCGTCCATACGCAGGAATGCAAATGGGAAAAACGTAGCCGTATCCGCTAGCTAGTCAACAATTTCTGATGTTGCGATAAACCACAAGGTTCCACAAAAAATAATCAACGGTACGGTACAGTGTCCGGCTATCGGATAGAATAAGTAAAATACACATGCATAGTGTGCGCCGCAGCATACTCACTTACTATGAAATGTGTGTCCGATGCTCGATGCATCTGATTTATTCGATTTTTTCCGCTTAACTATTTCGACGGAGTGTGCACGATGTACCTCGATCACCCAAAGATTTCGGCAACTCATAGCGAAACAGAACCAGACCGCCTTGATCGCTTATATCGCGTTTATGGCTATGCAATTGGTCTTGCAGATGCCGATAGAAACGTCGAATGCATCACCAAGCTAGCAAAAATCCATGATCACAAAGGGACGTTGATGGTGATCTGGCATGTTGCTCCAAGCGAAAAAGAAAAATCCTATTTTTCGCGTGCCTGGCTGAGCAAGATCGGTGACGAATCACCGCAGGTTGAGCATGCGCTGATGTTGATGGAAGCGCCCGCGCTAGTTGCCGCTGAAACCTGATTTACCTGCCTCAACTTATCGCCAAACATCCCCACCTATCACCAGATCGCTCTGGTCAGAATAAAAAAAGCGCCATTCAAACTACTTGAATGGCGCTTTTTTTATGGTGTTATTGACGACAATGTGCGTACTGAATGCCCGGTGATACGAGGACTAGGTATGTTTAAATTCAATGAAATTTCAAATCTTCTACCAGTTCTGAAATACCCGTCCAACCGATTTCAATCCCGATACAAAGTAAAATAAACGCAGATAAGCGCATCAATACGGTTGCACCGATGTCGCCTAAAAAGCGCTCCATATTCCGTGCAAAACGGTAGCACAGATAGATCACCAGAGTCGTCAGCAAGACCCCGAGAGCCGAGGCGATACCGGTGATCAGCCAGTCCACCGGTTTATGGGGCATTTGCGTGCCGAGCGTCACAGATGCAGCAATCGTTCCCGGTCCAACTGTCAGTGGAAAACTAAATGGATAAAAACTGCGGCGACGCAATTCTTCTTTACTCCAGCTGCCACCGTGGGATTCTGCGACGGAGGTGCGTAATTTATCTTGTCCCTGGTCGTTCAGTAGCTTCCAGCCCGCCATTCCGACGACGATGCCGCCCGCGACTCTGACGATAGGTAAAGAGATGCCGAAGAAATCGAGAACATAAGAGCCAATAAAGATGGCACCCATCAGCAGGAAAAAACAATTCAGGGCAATGCGTTTTGCAAGGCGGTTCGCCAGGCTTGATTCAATTGGCCCCGTCATCGACAAGAAAATCGGCGCGATCGCAATCGGGTTCAGGATAGGCAGTAGCGTGATCGGCACGACAATCAAGGCCTTGAAGAAAATAATCATCGATACGCTCATACATGCTCCGGAAAAATCTGAGGATTTGATTATAAAGTTGTATTGCTGTTTATGGCGAGTTTGCTTACGGTGAATTTATGTCTATACGGTAGTTTTTTCCGCCTTCAGCTTGTCATCCGTAAAACGAGGTTTAAAAATAGAAACTGATCTCCACAACGGCAATAGATGACCTCCCTGAAAAACTCAAACCTTATGCTGTGTGACATCACAAAGTCTTCAATATCTGCTTGTTGCTGGATCTGTAATGAGTCTGTTTTTGTGGAGTAGCAATCCGAGTAACGAGGTTTTAGCAGTTTTCACAAAGCTTTCACTAATAAAAATGCGCCTTCCAGCCCGATATTGGCTGGAAAGGCTCATAGATATTGCGGAATCCTACATTACAGTTTGTTTGGATTTACTGAAAGCTGAATTTAAAAATCAAACTTCAGTTCACCAACAACGCTGCGCTGAGTGTAGGGATGAAATGCCCAATATTTTTTATTATTAATATTGTCGATACCGATGGAGGCGCTCCATTGGCGTGCGATCTGGTAGCGTACTCGAACGTCCGCCACCAGGAAACTAGAGAAACCAAAATAGGTAAAGGCATTGGTATCACTGTTGTCTAGCGAGCTGTATTGCTTGCCGCTATACCGGACGCCCAAAGAGGTCGTTAGTTGCTCCGTCGGTTTGTAGCTAACGACGATATTCGCACGCCACTGTGGCACACGTGGCTGCCACTTACCAACGCTGGCCTGGAATTTATCATTTTTAGTAATCGTAGAGTCGGCATAAGTCAGACTAGCCGCCACGTCCAGACCTCGCGTGAAAAAATCACTTTCCTGATACGCGATTTCTAATCCGCTAGTATGGATCTCATCGACGTTTTGAATGTTGGTGATATTCGGCGTGACCAGTGTGTTCGTCTGGGAATACAGTGCATCTTTAGTTCGTTCGACAAAGGCTGTGGCACGAAGCAGACCTTTACCTTCGTTCAGCACTCGCTCAGCACTCCACTCAGTCGTCCAGGATTTTTCGGGCTTCAGATCAGGATCGTTGTTGACGATCGTCGTTGTAGAGACGGTACCTTGATAGAGTTCTGATACTGTCGGCATGCGGACAGCGCGACCGATTGAGGCTTTGTAAGTCCAGTCCTCATTCGCCTTAAAAACCAGTGCAGCTTTAGGTGAGAAAGTGGATTCACGACGTGCAGTGAAAGCGAAGGTCGAACTGGTATTTGAGATCGTGCCGTTGTCTGCATTCCATTGTTCAAAGCGCCCTCCGAGAATAGTTTTCCATTGAGGATTGATACGCCAGGCGTCTTGCGCATAGACGCTTTGCAGTGTGGTATTACCCTGAAATGCAGAAACCCGGCTACTTGCATCAGCATTGATCCAGTCGGTCGTATTTGATACCAGCGTCCGCAATTTATACGCTTCACGCTGGTAGCCAAATTCGGTGGTATGTTCTGCGTTTGGTCGCCAGATTCCTTTGAGTGCCAGAGTATTCCAGCCAGTACCCGCTCCATCGGTGATGCGCCCAGCTCCACCAGTTTCGGCGGCAGGAATCGAGACGGTAGGCGCTCTGACAATATCTTTGCTGTAGTCATACAAGCTAGCAGCAACCTCCCAGTCAAACACGCCTTTGGTGTGTGATTTCACATCGATGCCATGCGTCATATGTTCCAGCTGGTTTTTGCTATTGGACATATCTGTTGCAGACAACGTATATTTTTTTCCGTTAATATTAATATCGCCGCTATAAACAGGGTTGCCCGAGACATCTCGCAGATAACTCTCAACGCCACTATTCATATTGTTGCGCCAGTAGCCAAACGTATAGCTGGCGATGATTGCGGGTGTGATCTCATAGGCCAGTTTGATCTTGGCATGATCTTGAATCGTGTGGTACTGGCCTGTCGCACCGAGTATCCACCAATCCTGGTTTTGAGGATTTTTGTCAGCAATTGCCCCCGTCACAACTTTGCCTGCTGTGCTATTTATACCAGCTGACAATAATTTATTGGCGAAGGCGATGGGGTGACCTTCGCTGTCCAGCTGATTGACATTCAGCCACCAGGATAGCTCTCCCTGTTTGCTCCCCAGCGTGGCACTCAGTTGTTTTCCGCTATAGGTTTTGTCTGTCCCGTAGATATTGAAGTTCTCTGTGAAGCCGATGACTTTGGCATGTGCTTCAAATTGTTTCGGCATGCGCGTTACATAATCAACTACAGCCCCGGCCGAGTTACCGGGGTAAGCCGCAGAGAAGGGGCCGTATAGTACGTCAACACGCTCAATTTCTTCTGGTGTGACTAGGCCCCAGCGCGGGGTAAAGCTGGCACCGTTGCCGAGTAAGTTGGATAACAACACACCATCGGCGTACACCAGTGAACGTGCGCTGTTACCCGTGCCTGACGCCCGGGTTGCCAGTACTGCGTGATTGTAGTCGCCGACATAACGTTTGCGTACCAGCAGACTTGGCAGGTATTTAAGAGCGTCTTCGGCATCGATCGCATTGATGGTTTGTTCCATCGTCTTGGCATTAATCCCTTCTATCGTTGTCGGGATTTCAGTCGGCAATGAAGAAGGGCGACCACCGGTGATGACGACGCGTTCCGTCAGGCCGTTGTCGGCGGTCAGCATTTCCGCGGCGAAGCTGCTCGCACACATAAACGGCAGTGTTGCAGCCACTGCAGCGCTCATTGTGCGGATAGCAGAGACAGAAGAAACGGCATATACCGCAGAAAAAGCAGGCAGGGCAAAGCGCGTGCTGCCAGCACGCGAACATTGAATAGAGGTCATGGTTCAGGCTTTAAAAAAGCAAACTACAAATAAATTTAGCGCACCGGAGGCGAACGCAAGGCATCGCGATTCAGGTGTGAATTTAGGGGTAACTGAGGTGTAACTTAATCAGGACTAAGCGACGAATTAACTCAGAGTGGGTGCAGACGGTGTTAAGGCCGGCGGGCCACGGGCGGGAAGAGGAGCGGAGACAATCGCAGCCAGACGTGCTGCGGGTATAGAACGCAAGGCATAGGACAGCGCATGCGTCGGTTGTATGGCATCTTGTTGCGGCAGAACCGGCGTGATACCGGTCGCCAGACAGAAAGAGCAATCAAGCAGGTGCTTCATGTTATCACCGCTTTTACTGCTTTTTGGCGCATCTTTATTTTGCTGACTGATCAGTTTATATCCGGTGCTGGTGCAAATCAGGCTCATCGCCTGTGGATTGACCACCGGTGCCGCAATCGCAACGCCCAAAGCCGCCGCGTACAAAAATAGTACGAGGGCAACGAGTTTGCGGGAAATGCGTCGTAGTGTCATGGGGCGCGACTATAGCACAAGTGCGTCGCCAAAATCATCCTTAGCAAGCCCATGAAAGTGTCTGAAGCGCTCTGTCACTGGCGGGGAGGCGAGGCATTACACACCAGAACCTAGGCAAAATCAGAGCAATTAGAGATCTTCCGCTGTATTTGAAACAAAAATTTGAAACAAAATACAACGGACAGCTTTTTTCAGCGCAGATAGAATGCGTGGCATAAGTTCATCTTCAGGTAATAAAGCTGAGGTAGTAAAAACGGCGGATTGCTTATCCTTGTTTTTATCCTTGTTTTTTATCTTTGTTTTTTATCCTTGCGTATCACTTGTTAGTAAGTAATCGACCATGGACATTTTCTCCAATTTTCCGGTTTAGCAAAAAAGGATTTTTTTATGCATAAGCACACCCCATTGCGCTCGGTTTTTTCTGCCAGTCTTTCAATCGGTTTTTCGCTCAGTCTGTCGGCAAGCTTGCTGCTTACGACGATGCACGCCGCCAGCGCGGCTACGGCTACAGATGAAAAATCCGCCAGAACGGTCGCGATCAAGGCTGGCAAGTTAGTCGATGTAGAGACCGCACAGGTGCTGACGGATCAGGTCATTATCGTCAAGGGTGAGCATATTATTGCGGTCGGATCTAGTCAGGCGACAGCCATCCCGGCAGGCGCGCAGATCATCGATTTATCCAAGGCAACGGTTTTGCCCGGTTTGATTGACGCGCATACCCACCTTACAGGAAATCCGCATGAGCATGGTTATACCGGCATCGGTACCTCGAATATTCGTGCTGCGCTGTATGGCGTCCGTGCGGCGCGCGATACCTTGAATGCGGGCTTCACCGCAGTACGCAATGTTGGTGCTGATGGCTATGGTGATGTGGCTTTGCGGGATGCGATCAATGATGGTGATATCGTCGGTCCCCGCATGCTGGTCTCTGGCTATGCCATCGGTATTATGGGCGGTCATTGCGACAATAATTTGTTGCCAGCCGAGTACAACGACGTCGGCAAAGGCGTGGCAGATGGTCCCTGGGCGGCCCGTGCCAAAGTCCGCGAAATGGCAAAATTTGGTGCCGATCTGATCAAAATCTGTGCAACCGGTGGTGTTTTGTCCAAAGGTGATGCCGCAGGCGCACAGCAATACACCTTGGAAGAAATGCAGGCTATTGTTTCCGAAGCGCACAAGCTGGGGCGCAAGGTTGCAGCGCATGCACATGGCGCCAGCGGGATTAACGATGCCTTGCGTGCTGGCGTCGATTCTATCGAACATGCCAGTTTGATTGATGCCGAGGGCATGCGTCTTGCTAAAGAAAAGGGTACCTGGCTGGTAATGGACATCTATAACGACGACTATATTCTCGGTGAAGGTGAAAAAGCCGGTTTCTTGCCAGAGTCGCTGGCAAAGGAAAAAGAAATTGGTCAATTGCAACGTGATAACTTCCGTAAAGCATTTGAATACGGCGACAGGATGGCATTTGGTTCGGATGCCGGTGTGTATCCGCATGGCGATAACGCAAAACAATTTTTTTATATGGTCAAATACGGCATGAGTCCGATGCAGGCGATTCAGGCAGCAACGATTAATGCCGCCGATTTATTAGGCTGGAAAAAAACGATAGGCAGTATAAAAGCCGGAAAGTTTGCAGATATCATTGCGGTTTTTGGTGATCCTCTGCGCGATGTCACAACCTTGACGAAGGTCGAGTTCGTGATGAAGGGCGGCGATACGATTAAAGTACCTGCAGCCAAATAATCTTGCAGCCAGTAGCTTATAGCGGCGGATAAAACCGGACGCAGGTAGCAAAACAGCCGCCATCATCGGCGTGTGCACAGACATTCCCTATTTATAAAAAAGGATATTCTTTTGAGACAGCAGACATTCGGGCAGCAACTGATACGCACCAAGCCAGTTGACAGCAGTAAAGAAGGAGAGGAGCGTAATAGCAGTGGTCTGCATCGCTCGTTAGGTTTGTTTTCGCTGACGATGATCGGCGTCGGTGCGACCATCGGTACCGGTATTTTTTTCACGATGGTTGAGGCCGTACCTAAGGCTGGTCCGTCGGTAATCCTATCGTTCTTGCTGGCTGCGTTAACGGCGGGTTTAACTGCATTGTGTTATGCCGAATTGTCTTCGCGGATTCCGGCATCAGGCTCGTCGTATTCGTATGCGTATGCAACGGTCGGTGAGTTTGCTGCCTACATTGTTGCCGCCTGTCTGTTACTCGAATATGGACTGGCCGCCAGTGCAACGGCAGTGGGCTGGTCTGCTTATCTGAACAACTTTTTAAGCAATGCCGTCGGCTGGCAAATCCCGGAGATGCTGCGCTCGCCAATGATTGTTGCCGGTGTCAAAGGCGTAGAAATACATTCAGGGCAGATCAATTTGCCGCCGATTATTCTGGTGATCGTCTGCGGTTTCTTGCTGTTACGTGGTACTAAAGAGTCCGCTACCGTCAATGCCGTCATGGTGATGATCAAACTGGTCATCCTGAGTTTTTTTGCGTTTATCGCTTTCTCCGGTTTTAATCCAGAGCATTTCACACCTTTCTTCAATCAGGACAATAGCAAAGGCCTTGCCGGTATGGCTGGTGTGACTGCAGCTGCAGGCACGGTGTTTTTCTCCTTTATTGGACTCGATACCGTGGCAACTGCGGGTGAGGAAGTAAAAAATCCTAAGCGCAATGTGCCGTTGGCGATTCTTTCCGCGCTGGTGATCGTGACAGTGTTTTATATGCTGGTCGCGGTCGCGGCACTTGGCGCACAACCTGCCAGCATGTTTGAAGGTCAGGAAGCAGGGTTGTCAGTGATTTTACAAAACGTCACTGGTAAAGCGTGGCCTGCACTGATTTTGTCGGCTGGTGCGGTGATTTCTGTATTTAGCGTGACCCTGGTGACGATTTATGGTCAGACCCGTATCTTGTATGCGATTAGTAAAGACGGTTTGATTTCGCCGTCATTCCAGAAGGTCAGCGTCCGTACCCAAACCCCTGTCAGTAACACCATTATTGTTTGTATGATTGTTGGTGTTGTCGCCGGACTGGTCGATGCTACCTTCTTATGGGATATGGTTAGTATGGGAACGCTGGTCGCCTTTATGGTGGTATCCGTTGCCGTGCCGGTGATGCGTCGCAAAGGTATCGGCGCTGACAGCGATGGTTTTCGCGTGCCATTTGGCCCTTATCTGCTGCCGGGCTTAAGCGTGTTAGCCTGCTTGTATATTGTCAAGGATTTACCGCCTACTACCTACTGGGTGTTTTGTATCTGGATGACGGTTGCGGTAGCGATTTATTTCCTTTACGGCATGCGCCACTCTCGACTGCATGCTGGTGCAGGTAAGCAAAGCGAAAAATAATTTTGCAAAAATCCTAGGGCTCTTGCAATCCAAGAGCCCTAGCTATATCTGATGGCAGTATTTTTATTATTAATAAGGGAAAAAGATGAATCATCTATTTGCTCGGATTTTATTGCCCGTGAGCGTCGCAATATTGCTGGCTGGGACAGGTGTTGCCGCCCATGCCGAAGTGATCGGCAGCGTAGATACTGCGTTCATTCTAATTGGTCCGGATCATAAGATCGTTGTCGAGGCTTACGATGATCCCAAGGTCGCCGGTGTGACATGCTATGTATCACGTGCCAAGACGGGTGGGATAAAAGGAGCGATTGGTCTGGCGGTTGATAAGTCGGAAGCGTCAATCGCGTGCCGTCAGGTCGGGCCTATCAGTTTTCCGAAACCTTTAGCGCAGCAGGAAGAAGTCTTTAATGAGCGTCTTTCTATCTTGTTCAAGAAATTACGTATCGTCAGAGTAGTTGATGTCAAACGTAATGCATTGGTGTATCTGACCTACTCTGATCGTCTGATTGACGGCTCGCCGCAAAATAGTGTGACAGCGGTGCCGGTGGATAGAGCGACAACAATTCCGCTGAAATAACGATCAGTTTTCTGGTTGCGCTGAGGGCGTTCTATTTATTTGGGGGCGCCTTCTTCGCCGCGCTCACCGGCTTGTACGGCAGGCTTTTTAGTGTGCTCCGTGGTGCGTTTATTTTGCTCTTTGTGTTGATAACAAACATCCTGAAAAATCTTCAAACGCCCCGTAACTTGGTGTCGCGGGCCGGGAGTCCCCGCATAAGTCCGGCAGTTTTTCTGGCGTCACAGAGCGTCGTGGCAACTGATCTTTCAACATAAAATTAGCCGCTTCCGGCTGTAAAAACAGACTGCGTGCCGGATGGTATCCAAGATACAGCAGCGCAATTGAGGTCTCTTTATTATCCTTGCTGCGTAATAATCCCTGATCTCTGCTGCGGATAGCTCCATCCACCAGATTGCCTTCTATATCCGCACTGCTCTCAGGAAATCGTACGGTTATTCCTGCGGTGTCGAGCAATGTGTTGTGAGTCACCACGCTGGCCGCAGCACGATTCAGATAAATGCCGTCATCGGAACATGAGGCAATCAGATTTGACTGAATAATGCTCTTATCCTGTTCGGTGATACATCGTCCGTCCCGACAATACTCTTTGCCTGTGCCTCCGCCACCCAGCGATAGCCCGACTCGCTGCCCGGACGTGCCTTGCAATAAGTGCTCGCAAAAGACGATATTCTGTTCAAATTTATTTGCCGCACCTGCACCTTTGGCAAACGCGCCATAGCTGATTCTGTCACCCTGATCCTTAATAAAATCCGAGATCATATTACGCCGTATAACCCAGTGACTCGCTGCGACCAGATCAATCAAGGTTACCGGGTTGCTAGTTTTTCTGGGGCTGGTATTACTTAATGTATTGGCTTCAATTAGGCCAAAATCTGGCATGCGGCCATCGCTGCCGTTGATTTTAAAATGCGCATTGAAATCAGAGATCGTATTGTTCAGCGAGACAAAATATCTGGCACCACCGGTCACATGAAAAGCATGCTCGCAGTTTTCGTGATACTGACAGACGCCCCGGATAGACAGATTTTCAAAGGTCCAGTAAGGAGCAGAAACTTGAAAACCTTCACCAAGATTAAATTCCAGGAATACTGTTCCGGCCTGTATTGCCCGTACCGTGATTCTGTTGCTAGCGGTACCCGGCCGGTTAGCGATTAACGGCGTACCCACAACATAGTAAGTACCAGGCATCATTGTGATGACGTCACCGGGATTGGCTTTGGCCAGGGCAGTCACTAGCTGTGCGCCCGATGTGACTAAAATTCCCGATTCTGCAGGTATCGCATGAGGAACGGACTCAAGCCCGGCTTGAGGCAATGGATTTGCCTGAGCGCCTATGGTGGTGTGGAGCGCCTGATGCGGCAAGGCTATGCCACGATCCAATTGCATCAGCGTCTTGCCTGCTAATTCACCTGCTTTGACGATGAAGGGATTGTGATCCGATGTTCTGCGTTCGACATATGGAGACAACGCCCGAGGCGCCACCCCTGCTTGTTGTAGGTAATACAGCACTGCACAGCCCGCTAGTAGCATCAGGACGATCAAAATAAGCAAATACAGCAGGTAGGGACGGATGTTGATGCGCATAAGATGTTCAGATTTTTTAAAAATTCTCAGAGCTATTAATAGATCCTGATTATTGACTCTGATTATTGATCCTGATTGTCAGTGATCAATATGAATCAGATTCAGTTGAACCCAGCCTCAACTCGATACCAGAGCAAGCCCAGCCATTCATACAAAGCATAGTGCGAGCGACGCATATTCTCTGCTGAGGTAAACAGATTCCATGGTGCACACTCGGTGTCCGCCAAAAACATTGTCGGTGCCGGTACGACTTCTAAACCGCTACGCTCAAACGCCATACGCGCTCTTCGCATGTGCATCGCATCGGTCACGAGCAGCACGCGTTTAACGCTGGATTGTTTGAGAATACGTGCTGAATAATAGGCATTTTCTTCTGTATTCCGCGCATTGTTTTCTACCCATTTCACCGGAATGAGAAAGTCCTGCTCCAGCGCCCGCTTCATCCCAACGGCGAGCGTTTCGGTATTCCCGCTGGATTGCCCTAATCCGCCTGTCACCAGTATCGGCAAGCCCGTAGCGCGGTAGAGATGGGCGCCATATCGGATACGTGCCAGCGCAATGTAGTCAGGGATGTCCTGATGATGGTATTCGGGGCTGCTCTCTATCCTACCGGCCGTTAAAATAACAATGGCCTCTGCATGAGTATTTTTATCGGAGGTCAGCGCTTGCTCCAGTGACTCCAATGGCCGCACCAATAACCATGAGCCAATTCCTGTGCTGATAAAGAATAGCAAAAAAATAGAACTGATACGCAAAGTGAGGCCTGTACGCGGACGCCATTTTCTGATCAGCATGCCTGTCAGATAAATTAAGAAAAGGCTAAGCGGTGGTAATACAAAGATTTTTGCGAAAGTCGCCAGCATTGCGCTCGTGTGCATAAGGCCTTCGGTGACGGTGTTGAACAAACTGCAATATATACAAAGTGTGCAAATTGTCACTGAGATTTGATTTTAATTACAAGAAAAAATACACTCGTTTCAGTTAAATGAGTTTTAGAGTGTGTAATCGCCTCAAATAATGCCTTATGGAAATGAATGCGCCTTAAAATAAGAGATTGCGTGACCAATTTGAAAAAATTAATGAACACATCCATTGCACCGGGCAAAACGACGGAACAGTCGGTAGATGCTTTGCTGAAGACGATACGTATTCCGCCGCGCCCAAGTTTGCTGGCAGACGTGCAGCAGGAGATGGCATCCCAGGACCCTAGTCCACGGCGTCTGGCGAAAATTATCGCCAATGATGTCGCCTTGGCCGGTTCATTGATGAAATTGACCAACTCGTCCTTTTTTGGCTTACGATTAAAAGCGACATCGGTCGATCATGCAGTAGATTTGCTGGGATTAAGTCAATGTGGCTTGCTGATGACGGGGATCATTGCGCGTCAGGCTGTTGTGGTGCAAGGACGGTCGCTGGTGAAGTTCTGGGATTTCTCAAGCAAGCGGGCACAGGCGATGGCATATCTGGCCAGTCGTATTCGCGTTTGTCCTGCGGATGTCGCGCATACCTTCGGTTTGTTTTGTGATATCGGTGTACCTTTAATGCTGGAACGTTTTCCGGATTATTCAATGACGCTGGCCTCGGCGAATAAGGAATTCGTCAAGCGTTTTACCGATGTCGAAGACGAAAGACATGCGTGTAACCATGCTGCTATTGGTACACTGATGGCACGTACCTGGGGTTTGCCTGAGCATGTGTCGACAGGGATTTTATTGCATCACGATTATGCGGTACTGGAAGATATTTCCACGCCAGAAATCGTTCGCTCCCTGATTGCCTTAGCTTTGGTGTCGGAATACGGTATTCAGAAATATCATGGACAAGAGTTGTCCGCTGAATGGGAAAAAGGCGGCGAGCTGGCATGCGGGTTTTTAGGTCTGGCGATGGATGAAGCCGCCGACAAATTCGATGAACTGCACGAAATATTTAACACCGCTGCCTGAGTATTGTTCGGTACTGATCCATCGCTAAACGTTCACGATCACGATCAGAGCGTCAGGCTTGCATCTGATAACCGTTCGCAACCATCATATCTTATGGTCGTCCACCAAGCAGCCGTGCTGGCAACATCACAATTGCACGCAATAATTCAAATACACCCTCGACCGCAATGCCCAGTAATCTGAACGGCAGGCAAAGCAACCACACCAGCGGATAGAGCACTAGAGCGAGCAATGCCAATGGCCAGCACACGATCAATAAAATAATCCAGAGTAATAAGCCCATCATCATTTTTCCTGGTAAAGCTAATTAAGCTAAGAGTTGATGTAAGAGACTGCTGATCATGACGATGGCGATGCTAGCGATGACGACGCCATCCATATTTGCGCTGAGTTTCATACTATTTCCTTTCGGAGTCGGTTGATGTGACTGTACTGTAGCCACACGACCTTATGATCTCCAGCTGCTTGCGACGAAATGCAAAAACTCAGGTGTAATCGATCTGTTTTAGGGGATGGGTGGCGCCTGATTTCCGCCTCTGCTTAGTCAATTATTTACTTGATCACTTAGCTCCCCTGGATACGCGCAGTCGTAACGTCAAAGTGCTACGGACTTTGCGTCAATACATCAAGGAGGGCTGCCGACCCGGCATCAGGATTGCCATCGAACAGGCTGGGGCGATATCGTGTCTGGAACGCGATCATCACATTGCGTGTTGCCTGATCCCATACACCGGTTTGCGGTACTGCATAGCCATGCTGTGCCAGTTTTTGCTGGAACCAGATGACATCCGGTAATTGCTGTTCAAATGCGGTTTGCCGCAGCTTTACTTGCTGGATGTCTGGCCAGTTGACGAGGCCGGCATCGGCAAGCTTTTTCCATGGGAATAAAGGACCGGGATCAGGTTTGCGCTGTGGTGCTATCTCGCTGTGGCCGAGGATATTCTCTGCTTGAATCTGATGGCGTTTTACGATGTCTTTGAGTAAAACAACCAGCGTATCGATTTGATGAGCTGGATAGGGGGGATAGATGCGTCCTGATGGCGTGTCCTGGTAGCCAAGATTCACGATTTCTATACCGATAGAATTTGCGTTTAAGTGGGGAAAGGCTTTCCAGCTACTGGCGCCTGCGTGATAAGCAAGACGGTTTTCATCAACCAAGCGATAGACCATGCCCGGACTATCATCGCCGATCAGATAATGGCTACTGACGGCTTGTTCGCTGAGCACTTTGAGCGATAAGTCCATATCGAGTGCAGTGTAATGCAGGATGACAAATTTCACCCGACTTTCCTGGCTTTTTGCGGATTTGCTTGTATTTATGTTGTTCAGATCAAATGCGGCTGCATCAGACGCTCCGCTCATCCTGCCAGATGGAATGCTGGTGCACGCCGTTACCGCAATACCGATTGCCAGCGCTGTCAGGATCGACCAGATACGCTGTTGCGGATCTTGCACACAGGCAGGCAAATGCATAAAAATGCTCTAGGCTTTCATGACGGGCGATACCGAAGGGAACGTGATCAAAATCTCGGTACCTTTATTAAGTTCGCTGGACACGGTAATCGTGCCGCCGAGAATTCTGACCACGATGCCGTATACGATGTTCATTCCCAAGCCAGTACCTCCATTCCCCATTTTTGTCGTGAAAAAGGGATCGAATATTTGTTTCCGGACGTCTTCATCCATGCCCGCACCGTCATCGCTGACAATGAGTTGTACATCTTCAGCATTGAGACGCCTTACCTTGACCAGAATGAGGCCAGCGCTGTCATCGGCGAAGGCATGCAGCGCCGCATTCATAATCAGATTATTCAGCACCTGACCGTAGGGCCCCGGAAAACTATCGCAGAGAAGATCGGGTTCGGCCTGCAGATGCACTGTGCATCCGGTTTTGCGTATGGCAGGATTCAGCATTGTGAGAATTTCGCTGCTGACGTTACCAAGGTTAAATTGCCTGCGCTGTTCGCTGGTCTGATCGACGGCAACTTGTTTGAAATCACCGACAATACGCGCTGCCCGTTCTAGGTTGCTAAAGAAAATATCGAATCCAAGCTGTGAGTGATTCAGCACTTTGGATAAGGTACTGCGGCGAATATTGCCAGAGTCGACTTCTGTGCGTAACTCTTTCAAGTCACCATTGATTGTGGATGCGACCAATAAGGCATTGCCTATCGGCGTATTTAATTCGTGAGCGACACCGGCAACCACGCGACCAAGCGAAGCAAGTTTTTCAGTTTGTATCATATCTTGCTGGGCACGGTTTAGCGTTTGCAGAGTCTCTTCCAGGGAGCGGGTGCGCTCTTCGACTCTTTGTTCCAGGTGTTCGTTCATGTCTTTGAGTTCGGCATTGCGCTGCTCTACTTTACTAAACAGGTCTAGCAGCGATTTTCGCGTTTCTTCTAGGCTTTGCGCGAGTATGCCCAATTCATCGTTGCGTATCGCTTGAATCGGTATTTCGAGTTTGCCCTGTGCCAGATTCTGTGAGGCCTCAACCAGCTGATCCATTGGGCAGACAAAACGTCTATGCATGACGATTAGGATAAAAAGCAGGGAGCCGACGATGATGAGTAACCCGGCACGACCATACCGTATGGTCACAGCTTTGAGTTTTTGGCGGTAGCCCGCTGTCGTCATACTGATTGTCAATTGACCCAGCTTGACGCCGTCCCGCACGATGTCTTGTTTCAGTGTGAGAGATTTTTCGTCCTGAAAATCATTTCGTGTCTTAGATGCAAAAGGGGAACCTGCACCTTCTACGACTTTGATGCTGGTAATGTCGGGATTGACAAACGCCGCTTCGATGATGGAATCGGCTTGTTGCGGTACGAATTGCCACAAAGATTCGCGTAGTGCCAGAGAGGTCAGGGTAGTCAGTCGCTTCAGTTCCACCTGCAAATTCACCGTATGCTCCTGCTCGATACGGGTGGCTTCCTCCAGATAGACCAGTGCTGATGCAAGGGCGATTCCGACCGCAACGGTAATGGCAATGACTGCTCGCAGAGGCAGCGCTGATTTAATACCATGGTCGCTCGGTCTCGGATTCATGAATCGTAACGGGGGCTCCGTAGGGACTGCGCAGTACGATAGGATGACGTCTTCTGATATCAAGAATACTACAGAATGGCTTACAGATGCCAAAGTTGCAAAGTAAATTCAACCGCGATGAGGCGGCTTGATCAAGGATGTCAATGCATGCCAACCCATGTAATAGATGCGGCAGTAACACATAAAAAGTACCTGGCATAATAATGGAGCTGCGCCGCAGTTGTTCGGATACCGCGTCGATACGGGATATGCCTTAGGGCTAGATTGCTTATTTCAGATTACTCATTTCAGCTGGTTTAATCAGACCAAAAAACGGATCAATCACCACCCATACGGGTGCCAGCCTGATATCCACTTTCTCCTGCTTTCCTTTATCCAGTAAAAACTGCATCGAATTCTCAATATTGTCGAAAGGACGAGGACCTGCTTGCAGGGGTTGATCAAGTGGCAGGAAAAAATTATCCCAGTGAATCGGTATCACGCGCCGTGCTCCGACCCTGGCGACGACTTCTTTCCAATAGGTTTCCTGAAATTCCTTGGGCTGAGTGCCCAGAGTCCCTATCCCCAGAAAAACCACATCCGCATGCTGTCCCTGCAATGCGTCTTTCTCAAATCCTGCTGAACTATGTATCAGCATCGATTTACCCTCATGCGTGATCAGAACAGAAAAACTTTGTCCTTCTTTATATGCTTTGCTCTTACTGGCGGAACTAACGGGGCATCGATTGTACCGCCGGTAAAGCCGGTGGGGGCATGTTGTGAGCGGATGAATTTTAATTGGAAACGGCCAAAATTCAGGCTCTCCGCATCATGCACGACTTTGATCATCTGTTCTTTGATGCCCCAGCCGCGCCCGACATTGGCGGTGGATTCAGATCCGACTAAGACTGCATTGGTACGTCGGGCAACTTCAGGTGCATCCATTGCGTGATCGTAATGGGAGTGGGCGACGATGACGGCTGCAAGTTGCTTAATTCCGGCATGCTGCAATGATCGCTGAATGATCTCAGGATCGGGTGTAATTTTTCCGGTAAATACCGCTTTTGCATCAGGGCGCGAGAAAAATCCATCTGTCAGTATCGCCGTTTCACCATCGTCGAGCAACAAGGTTGATACACCCAGAAATGTTACGCGCAATTGAGCTTGCCGGTCAGATGCTAGTGCCGGAGGTATCCACAGGTAGGCGTAGGGTGTCAGGCTCGGCGGATTTTTTATCTGGTAGTACAGCCAGCCGCCAGCCGCTGCAAGAATCAGAGCAATGCCCAGCAATGCATAAGTAAAAAAGCGTTTCAACACTGGCCTGCCTTTCTTGGAATACAGCTGAGTTGCGTATGCAAAAGGGAGTGTCAAAGACACTAGTAAAAAATTGCCATCACCGCAATCAGACGATTATTGTTTGCTGCATGGTTTGCTATATTGCTCGCTATATTATCGGCCGGACTGAGTATGCGCCAGCAACCAGGTTTTAAAGGCGAGCAAAGGGCCGAGTGCCGCATTCTCTTCCGGATACACCAGATAATACGCCGCTGATCGCGGCAGACTTAATGCCAGCGGGATGGTCAATGTGCCGGCATCCAGCTCTGCCTGCACCATGAAACGCGGTATCAGTGCTACTCCCATGCCTGCGGCTGCCGCGCTGATCAGCATCGTGAATAACTCATAACGTGCTCCCTTAACCGCTGATACATCATTGCTGTGGTCATGCAGATCAAACCAGCGGCGCCAGTCATCCAGGCGTGTCATCAGATGCAGCAAGGGCATACGACTGATGTCATCTATGCTCAGTTTTTTCGACTTACCCTGATGGCGAGCGAGAAAAGCAGGGCTGCATACCGGCGTCGTATCGTCTTCGCCGATTAAAAAATCACCTTTTGTGCCGGGCCAGGGCGCTTCACCCGAATGTATCGCGGCATGGAATGGCGATTCGGTGAATATGAATGTATCGGTGCAGGTGCTCAGATTGACCGTGATGTCAGGTCGTAAGGTATGAAACTCTGCCAGCCGGGGGATCAGCCACTGTGCCGCAAAGGTCGGAACCACCGCGAGCTCCAGGGTGCCGGAGCCGTCCTGTGTACCCATCAACTCCAGCGTGTCGCGTTCGATACGGCTCAGATGTGTCCGAATTTTTTCAGCATAATTTCGTCCGGCTGGCGTCGGAGTGATGCGTTGTTTGACACGTGCAAACAAGGCTAACCCCAGCCACTCTTCGAGGCTGGCGATTTGTTTGCAGACCGCGCTTTGGGTCAGTGCCAGCTCATCGGCGGCACGGGTGAAGCTTTGCAGGCGAGCCGCCGCCTCAAAGATCATCAGGGCATGCAGACTGGGGATTTTTTTTCTCATTATTCCATTTCCTCACTAACTTGTGATTTTAACTCGTTTGTTGTTAGTCCGGGTTTGCCGCAGAATACGTTCACTTAACTTAATAAAATTAAGATGAAAACCAATATCGATACCCTGATTTCCATTTGTGCTGGTGATGCAAAGTCTCATGAGTTAATGAATTTATTGCATATATCACCTAAATTTAGCGTATGGGAAGAGGGACGTGTCAGTCGTGCCGAGCTGGCTCAGACGCTGAATATGATGTTATTTGACGGTATTTTGCGGCGCGTGCCCAGCGGCAAGGACTACACCAGCGAGGTCACCGCCCGAGGCGGCAAGGTGATGCTCGATCACGGTGCTCTGCGTACGGTGCGCTGGTTTGGTATTGGTGACCTGCCGCCCGGAGAAGCTGCCTTGACCCGCATTCTGAAACCTCTAGGTTATCGGTTACAGGGCAAATATCCGCTTGATCGTTTGAGCATGACTGGTCGCTCGTATGCACATATGGATGATCCGGAAAACATCTCGCAATTTTTTGTCAGTGAATTGCATCCGGAACGTTTCAGTCGGGAATTTCAAGAGGCGGTCACCCGAGTATTAGGTGACTCGGTTGATCCGCTGACACCGGGTGCCGTCAGTTTGCTCAACGAACTCGATCGCGACGGTAATCTCAGCATGCAACAGGCGGCCGAGCTATTGTCCGTGATGATCAATTGTTTTGACCGCCAGCATGGCATCCCTGCCTTGTCCGATTACGATATTCTCAAAAGTGAATCGGCTGAGATGGCCTGGATTGCAACCGAAGGTAATGTATTCAACCATGCGACTGACCGCGTCGCGGATGTGTTTCAGACAGCGGAGGAGCAGCGGCAACTTGGCCGCCCGATTAAGCCTCAGGTTGAGGTTTCTGGATCCGGACGTGTGCGTCAGACCGCATTTAAAGCGGCGACCGTCCTGCGAGAATTTCGCACTGATACCGGTGGCGTGATCACGCGTGAGGTGCCTGGCTCGTTTTATGAATTCATCACACGGGATCAGATGACGGATACCAATGGAGTCCAGCAACTGGATCTGAGTTTTGATACCGGGAATGCCCAGGGTATTTTTAAGATGACCGCCAATGCCTGACGATATGCATAGCTCCGCTGATCCGGCTATAAGCATTGCTGAGTGCAGTACTGAATTCATTACCGAATTGATTGCCGAATTGATTGCCGAACTCCGCAACATGCTGGGTCACTCCGCAGTGATCAGTGATGTCGCTGACTGCGCCCGTTACGTTACCGGCGCGCGGTATGGCGCTGGGCGTGCGCTGGCAGTCGTGCGTCCGGCAACTACTGCGCAGGTCGCACAATTAACGCAGTATTGCGCCAGGTATCAGATCAAACTCGTAGTGCAGGGCGCCAATACCGGACTGGTCGCTGCCAGTACGCCAGATGCCAGCGGTCATTTTCTCGTACTTAGTACCGAGCGCTTGAATCGCCATATTCAGATCGATGTCATCAACCGGTCTGTGGAGGTCGATGCCGGAGTAACTCTGCATGACCTGAATCAAGCGCTACAGGTACACGGACTATGCTTCCCGATTGATCTCGGTGCGAATCCCAGTATCGGCGGTATGATCGCCGCCAATACCGGCGGAGCGCGCTTGATCAAGTACGGTGATGTGCGGGCTAATCTGCTTGGTCTGGAGGCCGTGTTACTTCACCCCGCCGGTACCATACTCGATCTGCGTGCCGCCTTGCGAAAAAATAATACCGGTCCCGATCTCAAACAATTATTGGTCGGTACCAGCGGTGCCTATGGAATCATTACCCGCGCTGTCCTGCAAGTACATCGCTTGCCACAGCAAACTGCTACCGCCCTGGTAGTGCCGCGCGATCAGGCGGCGGTATTAGAGCTGTTGCAAATACTTGAACAGGATTGTGGCGAATTCCTCAGCGCCTTTGAAGGTATCTCAGGTCAGGCGATGGCATCCGTATTGCGACATATTCCGGCGATCACGAATCCGTTTTCGCCTGAAGCTGTGCCTGATTATTGCATTCTGATCGAACTCGACAGCACGATGTCACCGCATAAATCGGGATTGCATCTCGAGGTTTTGTTGAACCAGATACTGGAAGCCCATTTTGGTGACGTCATCACGAATGCGGTTGTGGGACGGGGCAAAGATCTCTGGCGGATTCGCCATGCGATCAGCGAATCGTTACGTGGCGAAGGCAAAATCATCGCCTTTGATATCTCTATGCCACGTTCATCGCTGATCGCTTTTCGCCAGCGGGCAATCGAGTTGGTGGAGGCACATTATCCGCAATTACAGATCATGGATTTTGGTCATTGGGCCGATGGCGGCAGTCATTTTAATCTGGTCTGGCCTCACGCAGCGAGCCTTGCTTATGACGCTGCAATCGTCAATACCTTACGAGCCGCGATTTACGATATGGTGGTTCATAAGTATCAGGGCAGCTTCAGCGCAGAGCATGGTGTCGGCCCCTATAATCAGACCTACTATCACCGCTACACATCCGATGCTGCCCAGCAGTTGGCGGGAGACATCCAGAACATGCTGGACCCCGCACACTTGTTTGGCCTGACCTGGTTTGGCAAGGCAAAAGTGGGATCGAATGATGAAACGAAAACAGAAATGAAGACCTGATAAGTTACCAGGACTTGTGCAAAAACTAAAACCACTCATCACAGAGACTTAGAGACAAAGCAGGAGTAATCGGTTCAGCGGAATATCGATATCAAACCGAATCCGTAAGCAGAATGCGCCTGCTGGCACAAAATGCCTCGGGAAGCCGCATGTAGTATGCGGCTTCCATTTATATGTGGATAGGTGGTTTGTCGTTTTTCGTAAGTCCTGGTTGCTTGTTTTTGCCTCCACAAAGCTAGTCATGTCTTCCTGGTGGAAGCGACCTGCTTCAAACTGAGCCAAATGCAGTCAATTGAAAAATTGCTGAGTGGTGCCAGAGCGTTTAGACTAAGGCGATCTAACGTAACATGATGTTATTAGACCATGTGACTTTGCGCATTTCTTTTGTCTGGATCCCTTCATGCCATATCGGTTTTCGCATTTACTGCAACATCGCTGCGAGCAAATTCTGCCGTTACTGGTGCTCTTCATTAGTCTGATTGATCCTGCGGGTATGTCGGTAGCGATGGCTTCTGCACCACTACCTTCCGCCACCGCATCCTCACTGAGAACCTTACGGGTTTTATTGACCAATCCAGAAGCGGCACTTGATCCCGCGGCTGCCTCGGATCTACAGTCAGTCAGTATCAATGAAAATATTTTCGACACGATGCTGGAGTACGACTATCTAGCCAGACCGCTCAGACTCAGACCGAACACACTTGCTGCGATGCCTGAGATCAGTGATGACGGAAAAAGTTACCTGCTGCGTCTGCAGCCAGGGATTTATTTTGCTGATGATCCGGCGTTCAAGGGACAAAAGCGTGAACTGATTGCTCAGGATTATGTGTACAGCATCAAACGCCTGTACGACCCGGCGATCAAATCGCCATGGCTGTTTTTGTTTGAGCACAAACTGTTGGGTGATGACAAACTTCTGCGCAGAAAAGATACGCCAGTCAAGTTCAATATCGATACTGAGATCGAAGGTTTGCAGGTGCTTGACCGTTACACACTGAGGATAAAACTCGTCGCACCAGATCATCAGCTGTTATTTCAGCTAGCGACTCCGGCAACCGCCGCTGTGGCGCGTGAAGTCATCGATACCTACAGCAATCAGGTCGGCAATCATCCCGTGGGTACAGGGCCATTCAGAATGGGAGCATGGCAGCGCAGCTATCGTATTGAATTACTGGCGAATCCCACGTACCGCAAAGTCATTTTCTCCTCAACATCAACAGCACCAGAAGACGTTCAGATAGCAGCGGCTTTACGAGGTCAGCGTTTGCCGCGTGTCGATCGTATCGAAATCAAAATTGTCGAGGAGCACCAGTCGCGGGTACTCGGTTTTCTCAACAAAGAATTTGATTATCTCGAACAGGTGCCACCACCATTGTCCGACATGGTGCTGAACCAGCTACAACAAAAAACTGAGCTAAAGCCCGAACTGAAACCTGAACTGAGCCAGCGCGGCATTCAATTATCTTTATTCACACCGCTGCAAACTTATTACATGTGGATGAATATGGATGATCCGGTGATCGGCGGTTATACGCCGGAAAAGATCGCCTTGCGTCGTGCGATTGCGTTGAGTTACAACAGCAAGGAAGATATTGCTGTATCAGAAAAAGGCCTGGCCTTGCCTGCGCAATCGCCGCTGCCACCCAATGTGCTCGGCTACGACGCGCAGTATCACAGTCCGGTCAGGCATGACATCGGGCTCGCCAATGCCTTGCTCGATAAATTCTCTTATCAGCGTGGTGCCGATGGTTACCGACGTCTGCCGGACGGTCAGCCGCTGTTACTCACCATGCATAATCTGGCATCCACGACGGGCCGTTTACGCGATGAAAACTGGCGCAGAAATCTGGAATCAATCGGAATCAGGATTAACTTCGTCAGCGACAAACATACCGAAATCATCAAGGCAGCACGACTCGGTAAAGTGCAGATGACCGAAGCCAACTGGATCGCCGATTTTCCTGATGGATCGAATTTCTATCAATTGTTGTACGGTCCCAATCGTGGACGGGCAAACTATGCCCGCTTTAATCTGCCTGCTTTTAATCAACTGTATGAACGTTCACTGTCGATGCCAGAATCGCCGGAGAAACAAAAAATTTATCGGGACATGGCACAACTGGTGCACGGTTATGCACCTTGGGTGATACGGATTCACCCACTGTCCGCCGACATCTGGCAACCCTGGTTAAAAAACTATAAGCGGCATCCGGTAAGCTTCACGAATTGGCGTTATCTCGATGTGGGGGCACATTAACTCAGTGTGTTGATATATGTGATCGTCATACAAATGATGAGGAAAGAAAATAGTTGTTGAATGAGTTTCAGAAGATCGGCACCAATCAACACGCATGTTGATGCGTCTCGCGGCGCGTCAGGGTGAACGAGCGTTGTGGGATGCCCATAGATTGTGCGACATCAGGGGTGAGATTGTCTGTTGACAAAAAACGTATATCATTAAGCCTCACCGCTGAGACGAAAAACTTAATAGAAGATTTTTTAATGAAGGTCACATCAATCGCTCATACCTGCCCGGTATTATCACAATACGAATATAGCCATTTTTTCGCGTAATTTATCCAGACAGATTTGCCTGCTGGCGTGGGTCTCTATTCTGTCTGCATACATGAGTACGCCAACTGCCAGCAGAGTCAATCGCATTCAAATTGTCGCATCCCTAGACGCGAATCAACTGACCGCAACGGCAGTCGATATTGTTTTCGTCTATGACAAAAATGTTGAGGCTCTGATGCCGAAATCCAGTACGCAGTGGTTCGACACCAAGGCAGCGCTGATGGCCGGATTGGCGACAGCAATCAAGGTTGTCTCACTACAGATCCCGCCTTCGACCAATGTGAATGTGACGATTTTACTTGGCTTGGGTAATGTTGTTTACCAGGATTGGTAGATTTTGATTGCTGGATTTTAGAAAATTAAATGAGAGTTTCTAAAACTCCTTTAGTCGGTATTTCATGGAAGTGCTTACTTCTGTCTTTTCTCCGTGTCTCCGTGGTGAGAGGTCTTGATTTTGTGTCAGTCCTATAGATAAGATTTTTCAATATGAAGGTTTTTAGTAGATCCCGAATGATAATGCGCAGCATTGATGAGGTTCCTGGCGTGAAACGCCTTTGAAAGCCGCATGGATATTGCGGATTCTGTTTTTAAAACGCTCTTTTTAATTTCCTTAACCCGGACAAATTGGGGGCACGTGCGTTTTATCGCGGGGTATAAACCGTCCGCTCTCCTTCAGCACCAAACCGGTTAATAAGGCTCACCACAAGCTGATCAGCGTTGCCTGATTGTCCTTCCTGCTCAAGCGAGATCGTTGTCTGCGTGATCGCTTGCACTGAAAATACCCATGCCGTACCAAAGCGGCGCCAGATGGCGATCTGATGCGCGTTGTCCGCCGAAGTTATTGCTACCTGAATTTGTTGATCGTTGAGCGTGCTTAAATGCGGAGCCGATGGCGGAGTACTGCTTGACCATGTCATTGCCGGTATTAAGGTGGAGCTGGCATAAGACTGTTCACGTAACTGGTCGCGGATGCCGCCGCGATTTTTGAGCAGAGCCGTGATGCTGAAATGCAGGTGGCCTGGTACATTACCGTCACCCGCATTTTGTCTGATTACGTTGATCTGCTGAAGAATTTCTTCTGCTTGCCAAGGCTTATCGCCGTTATCCACACGATTAGTGTAAAGGCCCGGCCAGATGTGGCGGTGCTGCGGGTTTTGCTGTCGCCAATAGGTGAGCAGACTTGTGAACGATTGCTGACTCTGTTGAATTGGCCAGTAGAGTTGCGGTGCCAGATAGTCGAGCCAGCCGCGTTCCAGCCATAGTTCAACGTCGGCATAGAGTTTGTCGTATTGGCTGAAGCCTCTAATGCCTTGCGGTAGTTTGTCGTGCTTGCCTATGCCAAACGGGCTGATGCCGAAGCGTAGCCAAGGTTTTTCCTGGTGGATATTGTGGTGTATCTGTTCGACGAGTCGGTTGACGTTTTCACGGCGCCAATCGGTTTTGGCGACTTTGCCGCCAGTGCCGGCATTGTTGAGATAACTGCGCCAGGAATGTTGATCAGGAAAATCGATTTCTATTTTTGCCGCATTTTTGACTGGATAAGGATAAAAATAATCGTCGATATGTACGCCATCAATATCGTAGCGATGGACGACGTCTTGAATCACCGCCAGCGTGTGTTGCATCGATGCTGGCTCACCGGGATCCATCCACAGCATGTCGCCATAACTTTTGACCAGCTCGGGATGTGTACGTGAAATGTGGCTGCTGGCAAGACGGGATTTATTGGCGTTGCTCTTTGCCCGATAGGGGTTGAACCAGGCATGCAGCTCCAGTCCGCGTTGATGTGCCTGCGTTATCCAAAATTGTAGAGGATCGTAAAATGGTACCGGTGCCTTGCCCTGTTCGCCTGTGAGGTAATCAGACCAGGGTTCTAACTCCGATGGATAGATAGCGTCGGCACTTGGACGGACTTGCAGCACAATCGCATTGAGCTGCATCGCCTTGGCGCTGTTAAGGATATGGATAATCTCCGCTTGCTGCTGAAGGACGCTGAGATTTTTTTGACTGGGCCAGTCTACATTGCCTATCGTGGCGATCCAGGCAGCACGGAATTCTCTTGGTGCTGTCGGTGCTACTGTCTTTGCTGTCTTTGGTAGTCCGATCGATAGCGCTGGCTTGGCTTCGCTGGGTGCGGCAGCCGGTGTTGGCTGAATTGCCTGGTTGCCACAGGCGCCTAGCATGCTCAGGCACACCGTCGTCAGGATTCGTACCGCTTTTTTGCTGAAGAGAATACTACGTTGTTGCGAATGTGGGGTCATGCCAGAACTGCCGTGATGAAACAAAGCTAGGATGCTACTGCATTCTCCGTCAATCAACCAGCGTTGTCTGTGCGGGTTGATCAGGGTTTGTCCATGATCCGGCTTTAAGGTGTTGTCGTCGGCGCGATGTTGGTTTGATTGGTTTGATTGGTTTGTCCGGTAGCGACCCAGTAGATCAGTTCGTCGAGTGCGGGTCTGGCCTTGCCAGCATCGCTGTGATTCACCATGGCGACGACGATCCAGTTTTGATTTTGTACATCGCGTACATAGCCGGCGATTGCGGTCGCATCTTTTAGGGTGCCGGTTTTGATTCTTGCTCGGCCTTCCAGCGGAGTATCCTTGAGCCGCTTGCGCATGGTTCCGTCTATCGCGACGATTGGCAGGCTGGTGGCAAATTCTGCATACCAGTTACTGCTCACACCAAGTTTTAATAACTGTGCCATTTGCAACGCGCTGATACGCTCAGTGCGTGATAATCCGGATCCATTGTCCAAAATCAGATTATCGGGATTGATGCCGCGTCTTGACAGCCATGATCGGATGCGAGCCTCGGCTGCCTGCGCACTGGTCAGATAATTTTTTGTATCAGAAAATTCTGCACCGAGGCTGAGATAGACACTGCGCGCCATTGAATTATCTGAGCGCTTGTTGATGGGCTTAATGATATCGGCTAGCGTATCAGATTGTCTCTCGAACAGGACGCTGGCGCTTAACGGTGTTTTACCTTCTTTGACGTTACCGTTCCAGACGCCGTCCATCTCTTGCCAAAGCTGGCGTATGAGATGTTCTATATAAAGATTGCGATCAAGGATGTTCAGCGACATTGATAACTTGCAGCGCTGCGGTACATGCCCGCTAAGAGTGATTGTGGTCTGGTGTTTGCTATTGGTCTCGATCACCGGGAGACGCGATTTGCTATCCCATTCGCTGCACGATCTGTCGTCAAAATTTAGCTCGTTTTTGATCTGTACTTTGGCCATTGGCGGTGTGGTCTGTACTTTGATACTGCCGCCGTTGGTATCAATATCAAAAGTCAGGATATTGCTATTAACCATTAGCGCATCTGGAATCACGTTGTAGTAAGTACTCGGTGTGTCATCAAACGGCAAGGTGCCGAGGTCAGGTCGGACCGGCGAAAAATAGGTGCGGTCAAGCACGATATCGCCATTGATTTTACGGATGCCTTGATTACGTAGTCCTCGTAACATCAGACTGATTTTGTCCCAGCTGATGTCTGGTGCCCCGCCACCGCGCAGATAGAGGTCACCATTCAAGGTCTCTTTTTTTAGTGTGGCGTCACTTAAGAACTGCGTCTTCCAGCGGAAGGTCGGCCCCAGCTCCTCCAGCGCAATGAGTGTAGTGAGCAGCTTCATCGTGGAGGCGGGATTCATGGGCGTTGTCGCGCCAATTGCAAGTGTTGGCGTGTTGCTCTCGGCCGGTAATACCATCACGCTGATTGCGCTGCTGGGAATACCAGCCTTCGTCAATGCAGCTTCCACCGAGGGCGGTAAGCTAGTCTGACTAAGCGCTGCTGATGCCGACAAGCTCAATATACTCATCAAACACATCGAGATCAGTAACTTGCTTTTTCCTTGCAAACCTGATGCCGATAAAACCGATGCGAACATGCTGTGACTCCGTGATGTACAAACACGGACATTGTAGTGCAAACGTGCGGCGCTGATTGTTGTCTTGTCTGCTTATCTGGCAGAGACATGTGAGCATGTTCCGTGCACAAAAAAATGCCAGATCATCAGACCTGGCGTAATGCAGAGTTCGTTTAACGTATGCTTACCAATGCGCCATTGACGCCTTGGTGATCCATTATTGGATTAACTGATCGTGATCTTCACGCTCTTAGAGTTGGTTTTTCCATTCGCATCGATAATTTTCAATACGGCTTCGTAGGTGCCCGCTTTGACGTAGGTATGTTTTGTCGTTGCGTTGACTACATTGGGTGTGCTGGTGACTGCGGCTGAACCGTCACCAAAACTCCAGGTGTAAGACCAGATTTTTAAAGTTGCTGTTTCTGTCTTGCTCGCATCAAAGCTGACCGTGAACGGTCCCTTGCCCACTGTTGCGGAGGTAGTCAGGACGATAGATGCTGGCGCATTAATCGCGATCGGTACCGTACCAGTGATACTGTATTGACCGAGGCTGCCGTAGTTGCTGTAACCGGTTTGCAGCGGAGAACCTTTACCCGCACCGGATACGCTCAGATAGTAAGTGCCAGATGTTGTAAGTGTGGCGGTAAGTGTCGTTGCCAGCGTGGCAGCGTCGTTTGAGGTGGCGAGAATTTTGCCCGCTGCATCGAATAATTGTAGTGAGATATCGAGATTGCCACCGAGAGCGGCTGTTGCTGCTTTCAATGTAATCGTGCCCGCACCTGCATTAAAGCTGAACATATCTACATCACCGGGAACTTCAATAATGCCGCTGGCGCTGACATTATTAAAGCCGTTGGCTATGGTGCTGCTCATTGCATCGGCGGATGCGATCGTGCCGCCATGATCATCGACGCGGGGACTCAGGCCTTGTTTGAGCATGATGGCGTAGGCATCTTGTTTATTATTGGCGCCAGTAAATTCACCCTTGGCCCATTGGGTCAGATTTTTGTAATAACCGACACCCATGATCGGAGCCCAGCCTGTTTCTCCATCGCCCTGACCTCCATAGTATTCGGTCGAGGTGCTGCCTTGATGCAGTAAGCCCAGAGTGTGACCAAGCTCGTGTGAGATGCATTCGGCGATGGGTTTTTCGCTGTTCGCCAGGTTATTCGGGAAACAAAAAGCCGGTGAGGCATTTGGATTATAGGTACTGAAAGCATTGATGTATGCATAGCCGCCTGCGGTATTTGTTTGCGGCGTAATCAGAATCATCACGCCGATTTTTCCGGTGACGACACCTGGTGCTTCTGTTGTGATATCGACGTCGAAAGGTGCATAGTCTTCAGCAACACGCAGCCAGACTTTTTGTATCAGGAGGCGTTCAGCATCACTGAATGTCGCCGGCGCCTTATCCAGATCAAATGCAGGATTTTTGCCAAAACCCGTAAAGTTCAGATATAGGAGACGAGTCGAATTCGTTTTGGTATGAAGCTTAAATGTTTGATCCAGAGGGAAGAGCGATGTGCTTGCTGTCGTGCTTGTGGTAGTCGATGTCGTGGTCGCGTTCATCACATCACCGGCAGCCGCAACGCCGCTATCGATGTGTAATAAGCGGCCTTTTTTATCGATATGCACGGTGCTATCGGATAATAATAATTGTTTAAGACCATCTGAACTCATGCCATACCACTGCGCGACCGCATCGAGGTTACTAGCCAGTAACGTGATTGCACGCTGCCCTGAGGAGAGTCCGTCGAGGTTGATACGCGCGAACGGCGAATTCTCGGTTGTTCCTTCGGCGCTAGATGGCACGAAGTCATTCGGCATGTCAATCTGTGCGGTCACTGCATTGTTTGCTAATGCAGTGTTCATAGCAGAGTTGATCGCCGGAACTCTTTCAGCAAGTTGCGCTGTTGCCGGTGTCGTTGCCACAGCAGTATTTGCCTGCGCCAATTGCAGAGGATTGCTACCCCATGCTGTTGCCGGAGTCCCGGCCGTTACCCTATGCGTTGGATGTTGTGAACTAGTTGCGCTGGCTAGCGGAGTCTTGTCGTCGGTACCCAGGCTGACACTGGCATAGGCGCCAAGTCCTCCGAGACCGACAATGACAGCAAGCGCTAAAATTTTGCGCGAGGCAGAATTGCCTTTTGTGGAGTTTTTCATTTTGATCCCTTTGTTAAGTATTTAAACAAAGGGCATACGCTGACAATAAAGTGATGCCATGGATGACTGTTGCATCGATGAATGGGACACTTTGTTGGCGACCCCGCTACCATGATCTGTGACAGACCTTAGGCCGGAAGTTTTGCGTCCTTACTTTTCAATAAGTTTGCCCTAGGCCTTACTTTAGCCTTTGGGCGCGGTAAGTCAATTTAAATTAACTAATTTCGTCAAATTATCTTCATCTAAGTAACTGATAAATAAGAGAAAAAGTTAATTTGATAAGTAAAAAGAGTGTTTTGGCAACGAAATAGGAGGATTATACTTAGTCTGCTGTTTCACCAGCTTGTATGATGCAATCAAAAATTGCCACAATAGTGAATCTAATCAGATACTTATTTGTAGCAACTCTTTTAACTTCCTCATGCCTTATGCACAGACATCACTAATCGAATTCGCTATAATTCCGGCTCACTTTGACTGAATCATTCTTATGACACTTCTCGCGCATCAATTGGAACTCCTTGCTCCGGCCAAAACTATTGAGATTGGACGTGAGGCGATCTTGCATGGCGCAGATGCGGTGTACATCGGCGGACCGTCTTTTGGTGCCCGCCATAATGCAAGTAATGAGATTGGTGAGATCGAGCAACTGGTGGAGTACGCCCATCGTTTTCATGCGCGGATATTTGTAACGATGAACACGATTTTGCATGACTCAGAACTAGAGCCTGCGCGCAAATTAATCCATCAGCTGTATGACATTGGTGTGGATGCACTGATCGTACAGGACATGGCCATGCTGGAACTGGATTTGCCGCCGATCCAATTACATGCAAGCACCCAATGTGATATCCGCAGTGTTGCCAAGGCAAAATTTCTCGGCGATTCGGGCTTCTCTCAATTGGTATTAGCGCGTGAGTTGACGATAGAACAGATTAAAGCCATCAAGGCGGAAGTCGATACGCCGCTTGAGTATTTTGTTCATGGCGCCTTATGTGTTGCCTACTCGGGGCAGTGCTATATCTCGCATGCGCACAATGGACGTAGCGCAAACCGCGGCGATTGCTCTCAGGCTTGCCGCTTGCCTTACACCCTGACGGACGGTGAGGGTAGAGTTGTCGCGTACGACAAACATTTGCTGTCGATGAAAGACAATGATCAGAGCAGTAATCTCGAAGCCTTGATTGATGCGGGTATTCGCTCCCTCAAAATCGAAGGCCGTTACAAAGACATGGGTTATGTCAAAAACATCACGGCGCATTACCGTTTGCTATTAGACGAAATAATGTCCCGCCGCACTGCATTTTCACGCGCTTCCAGCGGACATAGCCAGATCGCTTTTACACCGAATGTTGATAAAACATTTCATCGCGGTCACACAGATTATTTTGCCAACGGCAGGCTCGATAATATCGGTGCTTTTGATTCACCCAAATATATTGGTCTGCATTTAGGTTATGTCACTCAGATGGGGCCGACCTGGTTTGATCTGGATGCTAGCGATCCGCTGGCGAATGGCGATGGGTTGAATTACATGCATAAGCGTGAAGTCGCTGGCATACAAGCAAACACCGTTGAAAAAATTGGTACTACCTGGCGTGTTCATCCTAACGAGCCAATGTCTGATTTACTTGGTTTAAAAGTAGGTGTGGCGATTAATCGCAATCGCGACCATCACTGGGAATCTGCATTGACTAAGAAATCCGCCGACCGCAAACTTGGTTTGTGGATGACGTTAAAAGATCATGAGCGCGGCCTCAGTCTGGAGTTATTCGATGCTGATGGAGTGAGTAGCGCCGCGCATGTTGAACTCACACTCGAGTCAGCACAGCAAGCCGATAAAGCAGAAGCCGCGCTGCGTGACAACCTCGGCAAACTCGGCAATACCATGTTTTATGCAGAAGCGATTGAGTTGCAATTGCGCGAACCGTGGTTTGTACCAAGCTCCGTCATCAATGCCTTGCGTCGCGATGCGGTAACTCAGCACGAAATCGCTCGTCTGGCGAGCTGGCAACGACCATTGCGTAAAGCTGCGGCAGAGCCGCCAGCACAATATCCCGAAGCCTCACTGTCGTATCTTGCCAATGTTTACAACCACAAGGCTAGATCATTTTATGAGAAGCATGGCGTCAAACTTATTGAGGCCGCATACGAATCGCATGAGGAGGATGGCGAAGTCTCCTTAATGATTACCAAACATTGTCTGCGCTTCTCGTTTAATCTTTGTCCTAAACAAGCCAAAGGTGTACAGGGAGTGCAAGGTCAGGTCAAAGCAGAACCAATGACACTCATGAACGGTAATGAAAAGTTGACGCTCAGGTTCGATTGCAAACCATGCGAAATGCATGTGGTCGGCAAGATGAAGAAAAATATTCTCCAGTCAGCACCTCCATCGAGTGTGCCTTATAGTCCCTTGGTATTTCATAAGAGCAGACCAGCAACCCAGCCTGGGTAATTGTCTGGGTTCGGTATAGCTTTTTAGCGGTTTCACTCAGGATAAACATCGCACTATAATAAAGGCATGCCAAAGCGAGGATGCCATGATGCCGATTACGCCTGAGCAGTTGCAAGAACTCACACTTGAAGTCGAGCGGGAAGATCCTATCGACTTTGCCGACCTCCCTATAGAAGAGCATGTACTGCGCGCACTGGTCGCCGATCATTTATGCGATATGGCGCAGAGTCTGGAGAGTTTTAGCGAGCAAGACCGTCACCTGACTTTGCTCGCAGTCTCTGCCAAACTAGTACTGGAAAATCTGGTGCTCCACATCCAGTTATTACGCCAGCATGATGTGCCGCTCAGTAGTAGCGCCGATGCGCTATTACAGCGATTGCGCAATCAGAAGTGATCATCATTGCTGGTCACTTTTGATGGCTGCCGCCGATATTAGTATGGACACTGGCATCTACCGCAGATGTCTGATCTGCGGTAGATACATCACAGCTTAGCCCGCAGCCCGAAGATCCGTCCGCGTGCCAACCTGCGTAATTATTTCAATGCTTTAATCAATGCTTCGAACTGAGTTCGCAAGGATTTATCATGCGGAATAATTGCAGGAATAGGGCGCTCAATCTTGAGTAACTGATACACCGCCATTTGTGCTGCTCGTACCGAATATTCAACCGTGAAGACGACATCATCGGGAATCTCAACAAACTGACTGATAAAGGCAAGATTCTTTGATTCCTTCGGCACGGGCAGTGGCCGGTCAGCATATTGTCTTGGCATGAACATGCTCGTGATATACGGCATGTAGCATGGGATGCAATTTGCATTGTTGACTGTCTCCAGATCAAATCTCAGATGACCGCACAGCTCGCGCAGGATTTCTTCGCCATTGCAGTCTGCCATTGGTTTTGCCACAAAATCACCAATACGATCTGGAAATAATGCGTAGCCCCAAAATACCTGAACGTCCTCAGGCTGGTTCGCAAAATGGGGCTGATGCGCCAGTACAATCGACATCAGCCAGTTCGAGTCTTTGAACGTGACCAGGCCGCCTGTGCCTGGCTCATTGCCGCTAAATTGCTGCATTTTGTTGAAGAATGCAGGATCTTTTAGTGTGACAGTAAAGGACTCCCAGCTTGATTCTGCAATGCTGCTATTGAAGGCCGCGGGATTGCCAAATTCGGGGCGTCCCTCTGCTAATTTTTCCCATAGTTTCCAGCCACCACTGTCGAGCTTGCTGAGTTTTTTTGGCGCAGTCTCCATTGACCCTATGCTAGAGGCATCGGTCATTGAACCATTTTGGAAAAATACCAGATCATCCTCATCCACCGTCACGACCTTATTGATCGCCTGTTGCTGATAGTGGATAGCAGTCACAACAAACTGCTCGTTCACTATTTGATGATCGAGATCGTAGACTTTACTATCCATGCAGAACTGCACGCCCTGATCAATCAGCCATGCGTGGAGCGGACGGACAAACGAATCGTATTGGTTATAGATCGTGCGCTTGACGCCACCGAGAGTTTCAATCCGAGAAAACTCCAGCATAAAACGATGCAGATACCGTTTAAATTCTACCGCGCTATGCCAGGGCTGAAATGCAAACGTCGTTGCCCACATATACCAGAACTCGGTCTCAAAAAATGTCGGAGACAAATGATCCGTGATGCAACTTGCGCCTAAACTCGCCTCGTCTGCATTACTTAGCTTCAGTAGTTCTAGTCGATCCTGCATAGAGAAACCCATTGAACTTACCGACACCTTCGCACGACGGCGATCAACCAGCCGCGCCATCGAATTCGCTTTATGCTTTTCATTAAATGCCAGCGTTTCGTCGAATACCGATTGTTCTTTTTTAATCAAAGAAGGAATCGATTTAAACAGATCCCAAGTGCATTCGTAATTATCGGTCGTTAGCATGCGTCCGCCACGCAGCGAGTAACCGCGCTCTGCATTGCCAGCACCGTCTAGGCTACCACCCATTAATGGTGATGCCTCAAAGATGACGATGTCTTCGCCAGCAATCTTGCCATCACGAATCATAAATGCAGCTGCCGCCATAGAACCGATACCACCGCCTAATAAATAGGCCTTTTTATTTTTCTTAGTCATAGTCACTCTTCAGTCAATGTGTGCTTGAACATCTCACGCCAGAATGGTGTGGGCATGTTGGTATAAGCATCACATTGTTTTGAGCTATGCGGGATGATCTGTATCAATGATTTGGTTTGGATGGGTACCAGATTGGCTCAATTTGAATTAACGCTCGTCACTTTATTGAGGCATATTTTCAGAAAAAAATCGCATCTTGTGAGTGTGATTATTTCAAATATGAATAACGTATTGAATGGGCAATATGTTTATTCTATATTGGTAACTGGTTACACATTTGCACATACTGATACAGCAATTAATTTTTAAATCATTACACTCAAGTAATTGTTTTTTATTAGGTGCTTACATGTCCAAATCTAGCAATTGCTCTTCAAAAAAGAGGCTTGCGTCGAAATTACCAATTGTCGGGAATGTTGTAGAGCAGCTATACAACCCACACAGTACGATTCTCCATGCCTTGGCATTGCCCAACACGCCTCTTGCAAGAGCTGCCATAGGCGATGAGCGAATTATCAAAGAGGAGCCGAATTTAGTTATATGTATCAGTAATTATTTTATTCGATACCTCATTCCTCAGTCTGACGCCATTTCTCCAAATGAGCATGATGAGTCACAATTCAAAGGTAACGACGACTTCGCCGTATCCGTTTTAGCTTTGAGGGTTACACAGCAAAATATGCATGTAATTGACAATGTCTATGTTGACGAAGCGTATCGTCGCCAAGGACTAGCAACACGACTGATTCAACGTGCCTATGAAGACTTCCCCGATTTGTTTCTAGACGGACGATTCACCAGTACAGGATTACTTTTTTTCGGCGCGAAGCACAGAAAGAAATAGGATTAAAATGCAGCGAATATTTGAGTCGCAGAATTTCCAAAAATGGGAAGTGTAATTTGTCGTTACATACTGTTAAGCATCTATTGCCGCGCAAATCTATATCCAGGGTTACGCTAGGCAATTGCCGTTCTATCTGTCTGATTGCCGCTATTTTTATTTTGTAACCGTGATGGAAAAGGGTACCGCAACGATACTCTGGTAATCCCCCCATTTTTAGCGCGAGCTATGAGTAGAGGCTATGCGGCAAGTGCGAGTTTCTGTTTCGGGGTGATGCCGCCGATGCCCGTGTTGGGCCGGTCGTGATTGTAAGTCCATAAC
>NZ_JBMPPN010000022.1:0-80614 GCF_049340165.1 Undibacterium sp. Xuan67W | reverse complement strand
AACTCGACTACTTTGACCCCTAATCCGTTGATCAGGGCGTACACGAGTACGACGTGAAATGCAACGACCAGCCCTATCCCTAGCAACTTCTTGCCCGGCTCTTGCTGGCGATTTGAAAAATCCATACCTACGTCTCCTCCATTTACAACCACTATTTACAAAAATCTGTTCCTCACCCTTGACTAGCGTAAAACCGCAGCAATATCAGAGGTAAGACAACGTCACGAATTATCTTAAAACCTGCACGAAAACTAGATTGGTGCTGATTTTGCGATTCTATACTTCAATCAAGCAAAAGATTGAAGAGGATCCTTCATTTTTTTGAAATTAGCAAGTGCCTTACGTCAAAATTACAGGCTCGACCCTCTGTAGTCGGGGCTGTTATAGAGCGAGCTAAATTATCCGGGGAACTTACGAGGAAAAATCTGACTATTCCACATCCAAAAATGTAACAAAATTACATAAAAAATACAAGCATCATTAACAAATCTAACAATTAACGCTCTTTCAATTAAAATTTGTAATGGATTTGTAGTTTCATTACACAAATTTTAATGAGCAGCCGTCAAGTCTCCGCAAGAATACCACGTCCGCAAAAAAGAGTTGCTCATTTATAGCGATACATAGGTAACTGCATCACCAGCGGCCTGATATCGAGCCGGATATTCATCACTGTGTACGCCTCTACACCAGTCGAACCTGAGTAATATCCTTTGCTCTCAGGTAGCTTGCTAAATACAAACTCAAAACCCTGCTCTGCATTCTCGCCGTCAGGATCACCAAATGCGATCCCTCTGGCTTGCTCGTGTTTACTATCTATTAGATCCTGCATCAGATCCACCACCACGGTATTCGCTAAAATATCGGGATAAAATTTCTTGGCGGCATTATAAGGATTTAATGGATCAATTGCACCATTCAGTTTATCTTTCGACGGCACCAAGGTTTTAGAGTCAATCCTGTATCGATCCCCGCTATCCAGATAACTCATCTTAACATTACTTGCGTTAAAAGCCTTTATTTTGTTGTCTGACGTCATATCTGTCAAATCAATTAATAGCGCCCCCTTATATCCGATAATTTCTATTTCATTACGATTACGGATCACCATCGCTGTATTTTCATCAATACCCAGACCGATCTGATAGTTTTTTGCCTGCATCGCCGGAATCATGCGTGCAAACCGTCCGCGTATCAGTAAATGCTGATCTATAAAGATCTTATCGCCGATAAAACCCAAGCCCGGGCCGAGTTCTTTGCCTTCTGTAACACCTTGCTGCAAAACGGACAACACCGATTTTGGTTGATAAAACATGGTACTACTCATGATAGCGGCGCCCGCGCTGGAGCCTGCAATCACACCGCCTTTTTGATAGACATTCCAGATGGCTTTGAGTACTTCGGTCTGAGTACCGTCAGAATTAAATAGCGCCTGTGTAATTTTGCTCTGATCACCGCCGGAAAAATACACCCCGCCGGCAGCACGTATCTGCGACGCGATCTGCACATCATTGGCGACATGACGAACATCCTGATTTTTCCACTTGACTGATAAAGGCACTACAAACGCATCTGCACCATATAAGTTCAGCTTAGCGGCCAGCGAAGCGCCTGTATTTTCAGGGCTTGCGGCACCGGCAGGAATCACCGCAATTTTTGCACTTTTTCCTCCGGCTAATTGCACGATTTTCCCCCACACCGGCGCGTTGTCTGTCCGCAAAGCACCGCCAATAATCACTAGCGTACCTGCGTTCTCCGGCAACACCGGCTCTGCTGCCCGCGCCGCGCCAATGAAGGAAATTAACACACTGACGAACAGCCCCATCTGAGTCAAACACTTCCATTGTTGAGCAAAGATTTTTTTCATTTCAATCATCCCGCCGATTTACCGGCCATATCAAACTGAGTATAAAAACGGGGCGACACAAGCCATATGTCGCCCCGGTCAATATCAAACAATTTTATTTAAATGCGTAATTCACTGAGGCATAGACGAAGCGGCCACGTGGATCGGTATAGCTAGGATCATACCCGGCAAGGAAGCTATATACCTGGTTCGAACGCGGTGGATTAGTATCCAGCAAGTTCTTAATACCGACACGGAAACTCGTCGACTTATTCATCCTGTAGCTACCGCTAAAATCCCATAAAGAATAAGCCTCAACGCGACGCAGCGAACCATCAGGATTCGGATTCTGATCCTGATAACCCTGGTAGTAGGTCTGCTGCAAACTTGCGCCCCATGGACCGCGGTCAAAATCAAAGCTCAATGTATGACGCCACCGCTGCACTACCTGTGTATCGGTAAAAACACCGACACCATTCACTTCAGGACTGGCATTGGTGGTCTTGGTTTTATAGTCGAATACGTAGGTACCGCTCAGTGACGCCGAGAACTTGCCAATATCATTTGCAGGTAAGCGCCAGTTCACGTTGACATCCACGCCAGACGTATCCAGAGTACCGATATTGTGCGTACGTCCATCGACGGAAATAATGGCACCTGGAATTCCTGGCAAACTTGAATCTGCTGCCGCACGTACGACATAGGATTTGTTATTGACTGGATCGCTGAAATACGCACCCTCATTAGCAAGCAAGGTATCCGATTTTTGAATACGCCAGTAATCAATCGATGTCGTCAGACTACGGCTAGGCTCATATACAAAGCCAAAGGAATATTGCTTTGATGTTTCCGGCTTCAAATCAGAGGTACCGCCTTTGGTAAGATCTGGCTGAATACCGCAGTAGTCAGGGTTTTTCGTATTATCAACAGCACCCGTTTTGATACAACCCAGCGGATCGTTATACACACCGCTAGTCTGACCGGTACGGACAGGCTCAGTCAAATCCGTTAAAGTCGGCGCACGAAAGCCGGTACCGTAAGAACCACGCACAACGATCTCTTTACTTGGATTCCAACGCACACCGAATTTAGGATTTGTCGTACCGCCTACATCGTTGTAGCGATCATGTCGTAAAGCGACTTGTGTCTCGACATTTTTTAACACAGGAAAATTGAATTCCACATAGGCGGCCTTGACGTTGCGGTCACCACCATATCCCACTGCCGCGCCATCACCACGGATCTCACCGCTCGCCAGCAAAGCGGACGGGGTGAAGTCAAGTTTTTCCCGGCGATATTCAGCACCAATCGCAATTGCGGCATTACCGCCTGCCATCGGAAACAGCTCACGTGACGCTTTCGCGTCCAGCGAATCCGTAGTACCTCGTGAATGACGTGCTGCATCGCTGATTTTTGCTGCCTTTAACAAAGCCTGACCATCAGCACCGGAAGGACCGAAGGGATTGATTTTGCCAGTAGTAAATGCCGCATCAAATAAAGAAGTTTTGACATAGCCATCGATATATTTATCATCAACTGTACTTACACTATGGTTGAACGCCGTATCGTAATCCCAGCCAGCAACCGTGCCTTTTGCCCCTAATACAAGACGTTGTGCTACGGCCTCAACTTCATTGGTACGGGGCCCTGCCTCCGTTAAACGGAAGCCGACACGTAGAGGTGTCTGATTCGTCGTGATTAGGCTAGTCGGATAATAAATACCACCGGCACTTGGTAACGGATAGTTCAGATTACTGACCGTCAGAGGACTAATGCGGTAAGTCGTATTCGTCTGGCTATGCAATAACTCCGCAAACAAGGTCATCTCATCGCTCACAGCAAATTGACCACGGGTCAGCAGAGACAAGCGCTTGGACTCAGGGAAAATCTCTGTGTCATGCATGTAATCGTATAAGCAGGCTTTATCTCCAACAAAGCTATCGGGTGCAAATACGGTTGCGGGTGGATTGCAATTAGGCGCACTAGGGTTCAAGCGCGATCCTGTAGGACTGCCGCTTGTCTTGGTGCGGCGCACGTTCGCCGGATAGGTGTTGGAACTGCTCACATCCAAGTTAATATCCGGCTGATACGCAGAGCCAATCCAGCTTCGCTGAGTTGAGCGCAAGCTCTGAGTATTTTGCAGGTTCACGACGCCCATCACATTATAACGATCCGTTGCAATGTCACCGATACCGCCAGACAAAGTCAGAATATTTTTACCTGCGCCGCCATGCTGAGCGCTGCCGGTATAAGCAGAAATTTCCACTCCCTGATAATCCGGACGTGTGATGAAGTTAATCACACCACCAATCGCATCAGTTCCATAAATTGCCGACGCACCATCCTTCAATACTTCAACTCTGGCAATCGCTGCGGCCGGAATCGAATTCAAATCGACACCGGAGGAATTACCCGGAGAGGCGAAATTTGCCAGACGACGGCCATTCAATAAAATCAATGTCGACGATACGCCGATACCGCGCAAGTTTGCACCATTAAAACCACGCTGGGTTCCCCCGTTATCACTAAAACTCGCTCCGTCCGTCAACGCAGCTGCACTGGCTGAAACTTTACTTAATAACTCGGCGGCAGTGGTCACACCGCTCTTATCGATTTCTGCACGTGTCAGTATCTGAATCGGGAGAGCAGTCTCGGCATCAATTCTCTTTATAGATGAACCGGTGATCTCAACTCTTTGCACCTTCGCAGCCTCTACATCCGCCTGAGCAAATGCCGCCGGACTAATAAACCCTAAAGTCGCCGTCAAACCCAAAGCGTAACGGACCGATAAAGCGATCGTGGTCGGTCTGGTTTGAATCTTTTCACCATTTTTCTTCATTTTTACCATCTCCTAATTGATACTGTCTTAATCGAAAAACACACGTCCCAAAGGTACCGCTAAAAGTTTTAGGCAAAAGTTCGCCCCTGACCTGCAAGAGGTCATTTTTTATTTCCGGCCAGAGGTTTAGTTCAGCCGTTAATCAAGTGCTGATTTTTTCCTTCTTTGAGTCAGCAACTCCCTGCTCCCGCCTTTGGAAGTCGCCTCGAATCCATGTAGGTAAGCCGATAAAGCCTCGGTGAGTTTCATCGCCTTTTCTACATTCTTTTTATTGGATACCATCAAGCTACTGACTAAAGCCTCAATCAATGCGATCGCGGCAATAGAACTACTAGGCAACACCGGATGCGTGCTCGGTGCCAGCAATAAATAATCCCCCAGCGCCGCCAGCGGCGATGCGGTTGAATCGGTCATCGATACAATGCAAGTGCCATGGTCGCGGGCAAAATGAGCGAGCTTGATCACATCATTCGCATAGCGTGGAAAAGAGATCAGGATCAGTACATCTTTGTCAGAAATACTCGCAAGATGTCCGGCCGCGACCTCCGTGCCACCATACCCGACAACTTCGACGACATGCGAACAGAACGGTTGCAGGTGTAAGGCCAGCATCCCCGCGAGGTGTGCACTCAGACCAAAACCCATGACATAGACTGTGCGCGCTTTCGCCAGTTTAGTGACGACCTGGTTCAGCACATCGATAGATAGGTTTTGTTTGGTTGCATCCGTATTTGCCAATGCATATTCGAGACTGGTAATGGCCGGTGTCGTTTCTTGCGAGCGGCGCTCTATCGTATTGCGCAGTTTTTCGACAGGCTGAAATACACTCTGCAAGGTTTCAGCCACTTCGTTACGCATCGCCGCATAGTTAGCAAAACCAATATCACGCGCAAAGCGGCTGATGGTTGCTGTCGACACCTGACAACTCTGAGCCAGATCCTCAATCCCCAAGGCCGTTACCCGGACTTGGTTACGCAGCAGGTAATCAGCAATGCTTTGATACGATGCCGAGCCCTTGGTTAAATTCTCAATTAACTTCTTACCCAATGAAGATTGGGCAAAGGCCAGCTCTGGCGTTGCCGCTTCGGTCATATTCATTTGTGGGGTGTTCAACTTGGCCATGAATTTCACTCAATTGGATAAAACGATCACTACATCACACAAATATAAAATTGACTAAATAAATTTAACTGCCATTTTTTTGTGTTCTTGAACTGTATCTTTGATTTTGAACAAACTCAACAATTTTTGTAAATTTATTTGCATAACTTCTTTTTGTGTAAAAAATACGTCATAATGTTTTCAGATAAATAAATGAAAATGCTGCACATCCGGTATTTTTCTTTTGATCTGCGTGCACGGTGTGACATGCATATAAATGTTTTTACACGCGTCATTGCCAGTGAGGATTCAGCAATAGGAATCCGGTATGAACCACTTTGAGACACGAACCACAGCAAGGCTCAGACAGAGTCAGATAACAACCTGAATAAGGCAACAGCTTATGGAAATCAAGACGCATTTGCTTCAATCACGAAGTATTGGCTCACAACGACATCTCGTCAGCTACCATTTTGGCAGCACGAAAACCGGCCCAAAAACCTATATACAGGCCTCATTGCACGCGGATGAAATCCCGGGCATGCTGGTCGCCCACCATCTGCGCGCACAGTTGGAGACGCTAGAAAATAGCGGCAAAATACGAGGTGAAATCATTCTCGTACCAGTTGCAAACCCGATTGGACTCGATCAGTCATTGCAAGGAGAGCCGTTCGGCAGGTTTGATCTGGCTTCAGGAATCAACTTCAATCGCGGCTATCGCAATCTGGTGCCCGCTCTCAAAACAATTCTGCCCGACTTACTTGGCACCGAACCACTGATTAACATCAATATTATTCGTCAGCAGGCCCGCTCCTTGCTGGATCAATGGGATCCCGTCACCGAAACAGAATCCCTGCGAAAAATTTTGCAAACAATGGCATTCGATGCAGATATTGTCCTAGATCTGCATTGTGATAATCAGGCCGTCATGCATTTGTATACCGGGACACCGCTGGTGGATGAAGTCACACCATTAGCACGCTATCTGGGTGCAGAAGCCATGTTACTGGCGACGGAATCCGGCGACGATCCTTTTGATGAAACATGCGGTCGTCTGTGGTGGGAGCTGTCTGACCATTTCGCCCCGCAATTTCCTATCCCGCTGGCATGCGTCCCGGTCACAGTGGAATTGCGCGGTGAAACTGACGTAGCCCATGAATTGGCCGAGCAGGATGCCGATGCCCTGATTGCCTACCTGGCCTACAAGGGACATGTGGATATTGCGGTATCCAATCTGCCGAAAGCTTTTTTTGAGCCGACGCCGCTGGAGGCCGTACTGCCGATCGCAGCACCGCATGCCGGCATGCTGGTATTTTCTAAACGTCCCGGCGACGTCGTGACTGAGGGAGACTCGATTGGAGAACTGATTGATCCTCTCACTGGAAAAACAACGCAGCTGATTGCAAAAATTAGTGGGAAAATTTTTGCGAGAACTGCGTACCGTTATGTACAGCGCGGCATGGCAATTGCCAAGATCGCAGGCAAAGTTCCGTTCCGTACTGGCAAGCTCTTGTCCATGTAATGACAGTCCGGTCACGATGCCTAGCTGTTCCGTTTCGTGATTGCCATTCAGTACTACAGTCAGCACCATGAAGTCATTAGCCGCTCTACCATCCTCAAATCTGATGGATACCTGATAGATCCTTATGAAAAATTTTAGACTACCCAATACCTTTGTATTGCTGTTTTCCTTACTGGCATTGATTGCCTTATCTACCTGGCTGGTACCCGGTGGTAAATATGACACTCATCTCGTCAACGGCAAGGCGTTGATTGATCCGGCGACCTTCCATTACGTCGCCAGCAATCCGCAAGGCTTTGTCGCCTTGATGATGGCGCCGATCAAAGGCTTCGTTGAGGCCGCATTAATCATTGGCTTTGTATTGATCGTCGGTGGTGCTTTTGCTGTACTACAAAAAACCGAAGCGATTGATTCAATGATCAAATCGGTAGCCAAGGCGCATACCCGCTCTGCAGCGATCCGTGTAATGATCATTCCGGTATTTGTGACTCTATTTTCACTGGGTGGCGCGACGTTTGGCATGAGTGAAGAAGCCATTCCTTTCATCATAATCTTTGTGCCGCTGGCGCTGGCGCTGGGCTACGACTCAATCGTTGGCGTCTCTATCCCGTTTATCGGGTCGCAAGTCGGATTTGCTGCAGCTTTTTTAAATCCGTTCAACGTCGGGATTGCGCAGGGCATTGCCGGCGTGCCGGTATTCTCAGGTTTGCAATATCGAGTGATTGCATGGCTGATCGCGACCAGCGTAACGATCGCTTTTTTAATGTGGTACGCAGCCCGCATTAAGCGCACGCCGGAAAAAAGTCCCACCTTCGCACTCGATCAGGAAAAACGTCAAAATCTGAAACACGATGAATTCGACAACTTCACCGGAATGACGACGGTGCATAAGCTGGTTCTATTTTTATTTGCAACAGCCTTGATTGTCATGGTGTTCGGGGTAGTGAAATACGAATGGTTTATTAATGAAATCGCAGCCTTATTTCTGGTCATGGCAATTGTGGTTGGCATCGTCGGCAAGCTTGGAGCTGATGAATTTGTCGATGCTTTTTTACAGGGCGCCAAAGATCTGGTCACAACAGCGCTGGTGATCGCCTTAGCGCGCGGCACGATGATACTGGCGCGCGATGCCAACATCATCGATACCATGCTGCATGGACTGATGCCGCTGGTGCAGTCAGCCAGCCCCATCGTCGCTGCGCAAAAAATGTTCGTCATTCAATCCGTGATCAACTTTTTTATTCATTCCGGTAGCGGTCAGGCAGCATTGACCATGCCGATCATGGCACCACTGGCGGATCTGGTCGGCGTATCGCGGCAGACCGCCATTCTGGCGTTTCAGTTTGGCGAATTTACGACACCGATGATCCCGACCTCGGGCATCACGGTTGGCGTACTGGCACTCGCACGGATTCCGTGGGCAACCTGGGCAAAATGGATGATCCCGCTGCAACTCATGTATCTGGTGCTTGCCCTGCTGCTACTGATACCGCCTTGCATGATCAATTGGTAGCATTGTGTTGGGAACCTCAAAGGAGAAATTGATATACTCCCCTTCATTTTTTAAAAAGATGGCATGATCCGCAGGTTTTATTTAGGTACTTAATAAATACACCTACCCAGTATAGTAAAAATAATTAATGCAAATAAAAAAACCTGCTCAGTTACGAGCAGGTTTTTTTCTTCTTCTCTACGATAAAACCTCTGTCATACAAGAAAGCTAAGTACCATTACGCAAATTTTGCAGCGGTCTCGGCAACACGCTTACCAAATAATTTGGCAGTTTCCAGATCGCCTGGCAAAGGTCCCTCTTCCGGCGATGAGTCGGATGGTGATTGCGTCATCAAACCTGAAAAACTGCCGACATAGTTAATATCGTTGCGCTGGGCGGCCTTGCTATTGGCTGGCATCAGCCCCGTCCCTACCCAAATCATCGAATGCTGTTGCGACAGTGTGAACAGATAATGCAAAGTCGAGAGCTTGTCGCCATTCATAGTCGCCGAATTGGTGAAAGCGGCTGCGATTTTATCTTTCCAAACCTGGGAGTACCACGGCTTAGACGATGCATCGGCGAATTTTTTAAATTGCCAGGAGACGGTGCCCATGTAGGTAGGCGAACCAAAAATGATCGCATCGGCTGCAGCCAGACTCGCCCAATTTGCCTCAGTGATATTGCCTTCGGCATCTATGGCGATCAATTCTGCGGCAGCCCCCGCCGCTGCCGCACCGGCGTGAACAGCTTCCGCGGCTTTTTTAGTGTGTCCATAACCGGAGTGATACACAATCGCTACTTTTTTCATCATGCTTCCTTTATCGATAAGATGTTTTGATTTTTACTACGCCAGACCTGCCGTTTAGTGGGGCAAGTCAAATACCAGCACTTCCGCTTGCTGACCTGCGGTCAGCACTAACAACTCTTCTTGCTGTAACTTCACAGCGTCGCCTGCTGACAGCTTTTGTCCATTCACTGTCAACATGCCACGAGCCAGATGGACGTAGGTCAGGCGATTCGGCTGTAAAGGTAGACTGGCAGCCTGCTCTCCGTCAAACAAGCCAATATATAAACGGGCATCCTGACGAATCGGAATGGAACCATCAAGCCCATCGGATGAAGCAACCAGACGCAATCGTCCAAGCTTCTCCTCACGGCTAAAATTCTTTTCCTGATATGCAGGTGTAGCATTGATGCGATCGGGCTGTATCCAGGGCTGTATCCAGATCTGTAGCAAATGGGTGGGCTGGACTGGCGAAGGATTAAATTCCGAGTGGCGTACACCGGTGCCTGCACTCATATATTGGACATTCCCTGGATAAATCGTGCTCCCGTTACCCATGCTATCTTTGTGTGCAATCGCACCTTCGAGTACATAAGTGATAATTTCCATATCCTTATGTCCGTGCATGCCAAATCCCATTCCTGCGGCAATCCGGTCATCGTTAATCACACGCAATGGACCAAAGCCCATATGCGCCGGATCGTAATAATCAGCAAACGAAAAACTATGGAAAGATTGTAGCCAGCCATGCTCGGCATAACCGCGTTGATCAGACTTATGAAGTGTCAGCATTGTGTTCTTATTCAAATAATTGATATGATGTAGACCAATATATAGATGGACTACCGCCAGTAACAGGGTAGTTTTTTCTATCTCTTGTTCAGTTTTTTTGTATAAGAATTGTGGCCTGATGAATATTACGCTGGAAGCCCTGCAAATCCTTGATGCCATTGATCGCAAGGGCAGTTTCGCTGCCGCCGCCAGTGCGCTCGATAAGGTGCCGTCCGCCATCACCTACAGCATTCGTAAGCTGGAGGAAGATCTCGATGTCTTGCTGTATGACCGGCGTGGCCACAGAGCCAAACTCACTATCGCGGGTCAGGAACTGCTGACGCAAGGACGACATTTACTGCAAGCCGCCGGAGAACTAGAGCAAAGGGTCAAACGTACCGCGACTGGCTGGGAATCCGAGCTAAGGATCGTCGTCGACGGCATTATCCAGTTTGACAATCTACTTCCTTTGATACAAGAATTTGAGCAGCAAAATTGCGGTACGAGGCTACGCATTTCAGAAGAAGTATTGTCCGGTGTCTGGGAAACCTTGTTAGACGGTCGCGCCGACCTGGCGATCGGTGCCGCCTACGATGGCCCTGATACTCTGCGCATGCATGGCGACTACCAGACGCGCCTGATGGGCAATATCGATTGGTTTTTTGCTGTCGCCGCCAGACATCCACTGGCACAAGCGACCGAACCGCTGACAGCGAGCGTGATACAAAATTATCGGGCCATCGTGGTCGGCGATACCGGCCGGCAACTACCGTCGATTACTGCGGGTATCCTGACCGGACAAGATACGCTGACTGTGCCATCCTTGCACGCCAAGCTGCTGGCACAAATTGCTGGACTGGGTTGCGGCAACCTGCCGCGCGCATTAGCTCAACCACATTTACAATCCGGTGCCTTGATAGAAAAATCTCTGGAAGAAAACCGACTGTCAGGCACTAACCGGATCGCCTGGCGCAGCAACAATAAAGGCAAGGCGCTGCATTGGTTTTTGCAAAGGCTCGCAGATCCTGTGGTACAGCGTATCCTTCTGGGAAGCATTGCATGATGCAGTCTAATTACTCCGGCTATATCGGTCGTTTCGCGCCCTCACCAACCGGACCTCTGCACATGGGCTCACTGGTAGCGGCAATGGCGAGTTATCTCGACGCTAAAGCTCATCACGGAGAATGGCTGCTAAGAATCGAGGATCTCGATTTTGACCGCAATGTCAAAGGAGCCGAGCAATCGATCATTGACACACTGCAACGCTGTCAATTGCAGTGGAACGGTGCTGTCGAATGGCAAAGCCGGCGAACATCGTTATACGAGGCAGCTCTTCAGCAATTAGGTGACGCAGTGTATCCCTGCGGCTGCTCGCGTAAAGAGATTGCCGATTCACAACTGAATAACCATGCATCATTGGTTGCCGTCTATCCGGGTACCTGCCGGACTGGCCTGGCGGCAGGAAGACAGGCACGCTCATGGCGACTTAAAGTACCAGCCGGAATAGGTAGCAAGATTCATTTCAACGACCGCTGGCGGGGACAACTCAGACAAGACCTGGAGAGCGAGGTCGGCGATTTCGTTTTAAAACGCGCCGATGGATTTTGGGCTTATCAACTCGCTGTCGTCGTTGATGATGCGGCGCAGGGAATAACTGATGTGGTGCGGGGTGAGGATTTACTAGACTCGACCGCACGACAAATTTATCTGCAAAAGATACTGGGATTGCAGCGTCCGCGTTATCTGCACATTCCTGTGGTGACAAATGCCAGCGGCGAGAAACTGTCAAAGCAAACCGGAGCACTGGCAATCGATGTCAGTGGACCGGAACAAAATATTCTTGCAAATGCCTTGCTGCCTGCGGCACGTTTTTTGGGATTGACTGATATGGCGCTGGAAGCGCGTACCAACATTACTTCATTCTGGCAGCAAGCTATTCTGGCCTGGCAGCGACGATTGGAACAACATGCCAATGCAGCTACCAGTTAGAAAAGCTATTTGATCGCTACCGATACCTTGTAATACGTATCAGTAAGCAGATCATCAGGATTTAGAAAATCCACCGAGCAAGGCGGCTCTTTTTTGCGGTTTCGCTACCGATGCAGGTGATGTCGACGTTGGCAACGACGCCGCCGATGTTGAGGCAGTCGGTATCGTGGTGGCACTCGGTTCGTAAGGTTTTAAAAACCACGGATCGACTTTTTCCCTAGGCTGATTAAACGTGCGTGCAGGGCGTTCAAATGCTTTTGCTGCAGGTTTTTCAGCATCAAAAGAACGTGGCTTTCGCTCTGCATGAACTGGCGTTTGCGCCACAAAACCCGCCAATTGCAACTTGACGATTTTTTGTTTGATCAGTTTTTCAATATCGATCAGCAAACGCTCATCTTTATCAGTATGCAAAGAAATCGCATCTCCCGTGGCACCGGCGCGACCGGTACGACCAATACGATGCACATAATCCTCAGCATTGTAGGGAAGATCGAAATTGATCACACAAGGCAATTCAGCAATGTCGAGACCACGTGCAGCGACATCGGTCGCGACCAGTACTTCGACTTCTCCACGCTTGAATGCTTCGAGCGCCGCCATACGTTCATTTTGCGATTTATCGCCATGAATCGCCGATGCTTTAACACCTTGCTTGACCAGATGGAGCGCCAGACGTGAAGCGCCAATTTTCGTATTGGAGAACACGATGACCTGCTTCAAACCACGCTCACGGATAATGAACGAGACAGCATCACGCTTCTCTTCTTCTGCGACTTTGTACAGAATCTGTGTGACATTATCTGAGGTCGCATTGCTGCGAGCGACTTCGATCGTGACGGGATTAGTCAGGAAACTCGCAGCGAGTTTTTTGATCTCAGGTGAAAAAGTAGCTGAGAACATCAGGTTCTGGCGCTGCTTAGGCAATAAGTTGATGATACGTTGCAGATCGGGCAAAAAGCCCATGTCCAGCATGCGATCAGCCTCATCCATGATCAGGATCTGGGTCTGCGATAAATTGATCGTTTTTTGCTGAATGTGATCAAGCAAACGACCTGGCGTCGCAATCACAATCTCAACACCTGAACGCAAAGCAGCGGTCTGAGGCGCCATATCCATACCGCCAAATACCACCGTAGAACGCAATGGCGTATGACGAGAATAAGCCTGGACATTTTCTGCGACCTGATCAGCCAGCTCACGAGTCGGCGTCAAAATCAAAGCACGCACCGGATGCCGCGCAGGTGATGCACTACTACTCGCATGCGCCATCAGCAACTGAATAATCGGTAATGAAAAACCAGCCGTTTTGCCAGTACCCGTCTGCGCAGCCCCCATCACATCGCGACCTTGCAATACGACAGGGATGGCCTGAGCCTGAATCGGCGTAGGATGAATATAACCCTGGTCAGTCAGCGCGCGCAGAATTTCTGGACATAGTCCAAAGTCAGCGAAACGCAGGTCTGGTGAGGTTTGCTCCGTTGGAGCCTTAATTTCGGTCATGTTATGAATGGTGAGCCTTCCGTGGATAGAACACGGCACCAACGGAAATCGATGATGTTGCGTCATTTCTGATAATAGATACATTATCAGACAGGTTTAGGCGTAGTTGAATATGATAATCAATACATTATAACACTACGCACTGTCACCCCGATTTTAGACGCATTTCCGTCTTCGATGCTTTAGTTTATGGGTCGATTAACACTGCCGTTGCAGTAGCTTGTCCACCACGTCCATCGCTAATAGTATAAGTAAAGCTATCTCGGATAAAAGGCTTGGCCGGCACAAACAATATTTGCTTACCAACTACGCGTACAGTTCCTGCACCGTTAGACGGTTGTGTAACAGAAAGAATGCTCAATGTATCGCCATCAGGATCACTGTCATTTGCCAACGGATCAAGCAAAGACTCCTGAACACCACTCACTCTGAACCAGTCATCCTTAGCTACGGGAGCCTGATTAGGGGCGACTACATTGATAGTAACCAGCGCTGATGATGTTAATCCTTGAGAGTCCTTAATGACGTAACTAAAGCTTACCTGTCCCTTAAAGTTGGATGGTGCGTTATATACCAGCTGCGCTCCATCAATTCTCACTTGACCTTGAGACGCCGCACTTACCGATGCGATACTCACACTATCTCCAGCATCAGGATCCGTGTCGTTAGCGAGCACCGCCAAACTTGTTACACTGCCAGCCAGAACCTCATAGGCGTCAGCTTTAGCTTGAGGCGCACGATTTTGCCAAGCTCTCACTTTGGTTTCACTCTGAGTTTGTTGCTGACTTCTGTAAATATCTACCGTACGTTTATGTTCAAAAGCAGTTCGCAAAGCACGCTTTATCCAGGTTGGCTCCTGAGTAATTTCTTCACGGTGGTAGGTGACAATTGGAGCAGGCGCTTGCTGTATTTGTTCTGGAATCTCAATTAACTCCTCCTTTTCGAGGACACTGACGAACTCCATATCTACCCTACGATTTTTTTCTCTTTCTGATTCTGGATATTTGGGTTCAGATTTGCCTTTGGCTTCCAATACAACATCATCCAACCCAAAAATATTTTTCGCTATCAGATAGTCACGAACTGCTGTCGCACGCTTCAAAGAAAGCCGGTCGTTCACAACGGCTAAACCAAGATCACAAGTATGCCCAACTATCCGCACCTTCCCGTCACGCGGATGTTTTTGCATTAACTCCGCAATGCGATCCAGCTCTGTTCTTGCAGCATCGGTTAATTTGGCACTGGCAATGGTAAAAAAGGCGTCTCCATTCATACTTGCGGAGGTCTTAATCAATCGTGTTTCAGTTCTGGCAGGAATAACGACTTGCGCTGGTGCTTGCGACACAACAGGATCAGCAACCATTCTGTACTGATGCGCTGACTGAGTCTTATTTTTCCCAAAACTGTAGCGATACATGAACGAAACTCGACTATCGTTCTGATTGGCATCAACATTTCCAGCTTTTCTGTATTGACCTACTTGAACGACAAGGCTGTGCGGCGTATCAATAAAAAATTTCTCTGCTGTTATCGATGCTCCCAATTGTCGGGCTGAATTTTTACCCCATTCATAATCCAAGCCAGCCGTTATACGAACATCTTGCGGCGAATAATAATGACCTAATCGCACCCCGAGTCCATTGTCATAGGCCCTTTCATAAGTGCGAGTCGTTATATTGGTTGAAACCGTATCAATGTAATTTCTGCCAGAATCAACACCAGCTACTTGAGAGTCAATTGTATTGGCGGCACTACTAATTAATCGCTGAGAACTGGGGCTGTGACTGACATAAACGTGTGCAAAAATATTTTCTGTTTCCTGCCCGTAACCGATGCTGATCTTGCGATCTCTCATCGCGTTTTGGTCAAGTCCGATAAAATATTTTTTGACAATATCATTTGATAATTGATGATAACTAAGTGCAGCGCCGCCAGAAGATTTTGCGAACCAGGCCTCGGCTAACCAGTTCCCACTATCCTTCTCCATCAAAATACCAGACACTTCTGCCTGCCAACTCCCACCATTTTGGTAACCGACGCCAAATCGAGAACTTCCACCCGCATATTGCAATGCACCTGCGTTTTGCACCGGCTGCATAGCAATTTCCTGTCCATAGGCTAAAGGCAATGAACCCAGTAATGCGATCAAAAGGGACGAGCAACGAATACGATGATTTGGTAAATGCATGATGGAAATTCAAATTTAACCGGTTTGTATCAAGCCAATTATTGTCAACAAAAATCCAGCAACTAAGAAGGCGTTCGCAAAACAATGGCCTAACTAGTTCTTCTGCTAACAATTACTTGGCGCATAAAAAAAGGCTAGCAAAAGCTAGCCTTCGAATCTTTGGTGGGCCTCCCGTGAGTCGAACACGGTACCAACGGATTATGAGTCCGCTGCTCTAACCAACATGAGCTAGAGGCCCAATTTTATCAAGCACTAAAAAAATAGGCGTCGAAAAAACCGACGCCAATTGTATTACATTAATTACCTTCTAGGAAGCTTTTCAGCTTATCTGAACGTGATGGGTGACGCAATTTGCGCAGTGCTTTTGCCTCTATCTGACGAATACGCTCACGTGTCACGTCGAACTGTTTACCAACTTCTTCCAAAGTATGGTCAGTCGACATTTCAACGCCAAAACGCATACGCAAAACTTTAGCTTCGCGCGGCGTCAGTGAATCCAGTACATCTTTGACGACATTGCGCATTGATGCATGCAAGGCTGCGTCTGCCGGCGCCAATGTGTGATTATCTTCAATGAAATCGCCCAGATGCGAATCATCATCGTCACCGATTGGTGTTTCCATCGAAATCGGTTCTTTAGCAATCTTCATGATCTTGCGGATCTTATCTTCCGGCATTTCCATTTTGATTGCGAGCGTTGCCGGATCTGGCTCTACGCCAGTTTCTTGCAAAATCTGACGCGAGATACGATTCATCTTATTGATGGTCTCGATCATATGCACAGGAATACGAATCGTGCGCGCCTGATCGGCAATCGAGCGAGTAATCGCCTGGCGAATCCACCAAGTTGCATAGGTCGAAAATTTATAACCACGGCGGTATTCGAATTTATCGACGGCCTTCATCAAGCCAATATTGCCTTCCTGAATAAGATCAAGGAATTGCAAGCCGCGATTCGTATATTTCTTCGCGATAGAAATTACCAGACGCAAGTTCGCCTCGGTCATTTCGCGCTTCGCTTTACGCGCTTTCATTTCGCCAGCCGACATCTTTTTATTGATGCCGCGCAAATCTGGCAAAGGCAACACAACACGGGCCTGCAAGTCGATCAATTTTTGCTGAAGTTGCTGAACGGCAGGAATATTACGGCCTAACACGGCGCTGTAAGAATGTCCGGCATTCACTTCGCCTTCCACCCATTTCAAATTAATTTCATTGCCTGGAAAAACTTTGATGAAATGGCTGCGCGGCATATTGCAGCGATTAACTACGACTTCCAGAATTTGCTTTTCCACATGACGGACTTCATCGACCTGACCACGCAATGTGTCGCACAACTTTTCAACCACTTTTGCAGTAAAGCGCATACCCAGCAATTCGTTGGAAATCGCCTCTTGCGCTTTTACATACGATTTAGAGTTGTAGCCTTCTTTTTCAAATGCCTTACGCATTTTGTCAAAGTTGCTGGAAATGATATCGAACTTCGCCAGAGAATCACGTTTGAGTTGCTCGAGTTGCTCAGCAGAGATGGCTGCAGCGCCAGCGGCACTTGCTTCTTCATCTTCCTCTTCTTCCTCTTCTTCCTCTTCCTCTTCTTCGTCATCCTCTTCGGCTACGACTACAGGAACCGGTTTTTCCTCTTCTTCGGCGGCATTAGGATCAACCAACCCATCGACTAATTCATCAATCTTAATTTCATCATTACGGATACGCTCAGCGGCAACAAGAATCTCTGCAATCGTGGTCGGACAAGCGGAAATCGCCTGAATCATGTCCTTCAGACCTTCTTCGATTTTCTTTGCGATGACGATTTCGCCTTCGCGCGTCAGCAACTCAACCGACCCCATTTCGCGCATATACATACGAACCGGGTCAGTCGTGCGACCAAAATCGGAATCGACGGTTGACAGCGCTGCTTCAGCTGCCGCTTCGACTTCATCATCATCATTGGTAACGGTAACAACGTTATCTGACAGAAGCAAAGTTTCGGCATCTGGTGCACGCTCATACACCGCGACACCCATATCATTGAATGTACCGATAATGCCTTCGATTGCTTCTGGATCAACGACGTTTTCTGGCAAATGATCATTGATCTCGGCAAATGTCAGGTAACCGCGATCTTTGCCCAGTTTGATCAGAGTTTTCAGCTTTTGGCGACGACGCTCCAGTTCCTCAGCCGTAGCTTCTGGATCAGCAGAAAATGCATCTTTCAACAAAGCTTTTTCTTTTGCTTTGCGGTCCTTTGCTTTGGCTTTGTCGATGGCCTTCATTTCAGCTCGCTCGACGGCATTCAAAGCCGCAATTTCTTCGTTTTCCGGCTGATATTCTTTTGGTTTGCGACCGCGACGACCAGGAACTTTTACACCCGGCAAAATATAACCAGATGTATCAATTGCTGCCAGCACGGCAGCATCAGTGGTTTGGCTAACGGCAGGCGCGGATCCGGATTTAATTTCCTGGATCTCTGGCGCTTTGTCAGACTTAGCTGAATTCTTGGTTGGCTTTATCACTGTCTTTGAATCGGTTTTGTTAATTGTCACAGAAGCTTTCAATGGTGCAGATTGTGGCTTGTCCGTTTTTTTGCCCACACCTTCAGAGGCGTGTTTGGCAACTTCTTTGGACTTGCGATCAGCCGCGGCTACCGGCTTTGCATTCTTGCTGGTTATTACTTCCTTGCCAGACGCTTTCACGTTTGACCTGGCCTCGTCTTTTACAATACCTTTGGTTTTCGGCTTGTCGGCAGCGGCTTTCACTGCACTCTGTTTTGCTACGGGCTTTACCACTTTAGGCGCTTTAGTGTCTTTCGCAACCTCTTTTTGGGAGGCAGGTTTAGTTAATGCTTTACTTACAGCCACCTTGGTTTTACTCGCACTGGCGACATCTTTTTTTGACGAGGCTTTAGCAATAGGTTTCGCTGGCGCCACTTTGGCGACCACTTTTTTTGCTGCTGAGGATGTCGGAGTTTTCGCGGGTTTCTTCATTGCTTTAGCCATTGAATCAAACCTACCAGAACAGAGTTGGCAGCCTGTCTCATACAAAAAGACAATACTTAAGCGGCGAATCATATGATTCGCCGCAACGAGTAATGTCCTTTTCTATATCAGACTACCCGAGTCTCAGCGCCGGTGTTTTGGGTTACTCGGAGGAGCATTACGCTCACCTAAACAACACATCCTGAATCGGCAAAAAAACGCCTCTCTCAGAATGAAACAACCTAAGACCTTGAATCGAAAGCCTTTAATTATACCATGAGCACCGCCTTAACTCTAGCCCTCCCGGTCACACACAAGGCTTTTAGTGAACAAAAAATAGGCAAGCCTCCATTAATCCTGATACGGCCCATCATGCTTAATTGCTATCTTGCCACTACTTCTGCCTCCGCCTGCCGGCGCAGACTCTCCTGCATTTGCATAATCTCCCGATAACGGGCGATATCCGCAGGCTCGCGCAAACCGGATGCGGCCAGCATTTCCATTTCGGACTTCAGAACCTGAAAGCGCATTTGCCGGATTGCGCCAGTCAATTCCACGCGCACAACATCAATGTCAGTCTCGGTCTGCTCCGCAATTTCTGCAATCAGCGCATCATAATCGGATCCAGATGCCTTTAAATGCTCAGCAAGTGCAGCAAAATTTGCCTGCTCCCCCATCACTTGCGCAGAAGACACCAGATGCATCAGCATTTCCGCTCCGTCCGGAGCCAGATTCGCCGCATCCGCCAGGGCATTCTGGTCCAAAGCGACCGAAAGCGAAGGATGCGCGACCAAGATGCGCATAATTTGCCGCTCCAAACCTACGGGAGCGCTGCGCCTGCTTTTAGGCGGTGCAATTTTGACCCGGGCAACAGGCTGACTTAATTCAAACAATGCCTCAATTTCCGCCGGCGTAGTCTTGGTCACCTGAGCAAGACTACGCACCATCTGCAACCGCAAACCCGAAGCAGGCATTAGCTGCAACAAGGGCTTGGCATCAAATTGCACTTTGGCGCGCCCTTCCGCCGTCGACAAATCACTTTCGCCGACAACTTCTTTCATGAAAAATTGCGATAGCGGCATGGCATCTTGCACTTGCTGGGCAAAAGCCTCATTTCCGAGCGCACGGATATAGCTATCCGGATCATGTTCAGTTGGCAAAAACAGAAATTTAATGACTTTATTATCATTCGCATGAGGGAGGCAGGCATCCAAAGCACGTCTCGCCGCACGACGCCCGGCACTATCGCCGTCAAAGCTAAAAATCACATGATCAGTCTGACGCAGCAATTTTTGTACATGTGTTGGCGTACATGCCGTACCCAAGGTTGCCACCGCTTGCGGAAAACCCATTTGCGCCAGCGCGACCACATCCATGTAGCCCTCGGTTACCAGCACATAACCAGCTTCACGGATAGCCTGACGCGCCTCAAACAGACCATATAACTCAAAGCCTTTTTGAAATAGTGGCGTTTCGGGCGAATTCAAGTATTTAGGCTCACCCTGCTCCAATATTCGCCCACCAAAACCGATGACCTGCCCTTTAGTATTGCGAATCGGGAACATGATGCGCTCACGAAAACGATCGTAACGCTTACGCCCGCCGCCGTCCTCTTCACTTTTATCGATGACCAGACCCGCCTCAACCAAAGCTGGTGCCGCATAGTCTGGAAAAACCGCACGTAATCCGTCCCAGCCGTCAGGCGCATAACCAAGCCCGAATCTGGCAGCGACTTCACCCGTTAAACCACGTTTTTTCAGGTAGGCTATTGCCGCCTCAGCCCCTCGCAATTGCAAGCGATAATGATCACAAGCTTTGGTCATGACATCCGTCAGCGCCAGACTTTTTGCCTGCACTTCGGCACGCTGAGCGGGAAGTAACTTATCATCCTCAGGCACAATCATGCCATTGTTTTGCGCCAGATCCTTTACTGCGTCAACAAAGCTCATGCCAGAATATTCCATCAAAAAACCGATGGATGTCCCATGCGCACCACAACCAAAACAATGGTAAAACTGTTTGGTCGGACTTACTGTAAAACTTGGGGATTTTTCGTTATGAAAGGGGCACAAACCCATGTAGTTTGCGCCACCTTTTTTGAGCTGGACATACTTACCCACCACATCGACGATATCGACGCGGGCGAGCAAATCCTGGATGAAGGTTTGTGGAATCAAAATCGTCAGCTCAAAATTACCGCAATTAGCGTGACGTCAATGCAGCCTTTACCAATGCAGACACTGCCGTCATATCAGCGCGACCTGCGAGTTTCGGTTTCAAAATCGCCATGACTTTACCCATGTCCTGCGGACCGACAGCGCCAGATTCTGTAATTGCGACCACCACTTCAGCCTGCACTTCAGCGTCGGACATGCCAGCTGGCATATAGGCGGACAAAATTGCCAGCTCGGCTTTTTCAATATCTGCCAGATCCTGGCGACCGCCTGCTTCGAACTGGCTGATCGAATCTTTGCGCTGCTTGATCATTTTGTCGATAATGGTCTGCACCATCGCATCAGTCAGCTCAACGCGCTCATCCACTTCTTTTTGCTTCATCGCCGCAGTGATCAGGCGAATCGTTCCCAGCTTCGCCGCCTCTTTCGCACGCATCGCTGATTTCATGTCTTCGGTAATTTGATCTTTTAAGCTCATGGATTTTCCTGGCAATGTAATTTATTAAAAACACAAAGCCCGCTGCGGACTACCGGAGCGGGCATGCTAGCCATCAAATGCAACAATGATGAACGATACTGCGTAGCAGCATCAGTCCAGAATTAGTACATTTTCTTAGGCAATTGCTGACTACGAATGCGTTTGTAGTGGCGCTTTACTGCGGCAGCCAGCTTGCGCTTGCGCTCTGCAGTTGGCTTCTCGTAAAACTCGCGTGCGCGCAATTCGGTCAACAGACCGGTCTTTTCGATGGTGCGCTTGAAGCGACGCATAGCGACTTCGAACGGCTCGTTTTCTTTAAGGCGAATTGTGGTCATTTAAGTTCGGAACCAATGAAAAATTTATAGGAAGAACGAGATAATAGCAGAACTTTGATGAGATTGGAAGCTGAACTGATTAAATCTTACGCAAAACCTCAGCACATCCCCTATTTCTCATAAGTTTACAATCCTCCGCTCATTATGAAAATTATCAAATATAGGGGGTATGCTGTTTTTTATGCCTTAATGTGCAATAGATATAAGGTGAATTAGAAATACACCAGGGTAGTATAAATAAAAAATAAAAAACAACACCGCCCTGGTAACACAGCACACAAATCTGGTAATCAGAATTCAATCAAGATTCGATGGCACTACCCGCTGCAAATCCCGACGACCAAGCCCATTGAAAATTGTATCCGCCTAACCACCCCGTCACGTCTACGGATTCACCAATAAAGTAAAGCCCCGGGCAATTCTTCACCATCATGCTTTGCTGCGAAAGCTCGCGCGTATCAACACCGCCCCGCGTCACTTCGGCTTTACGATAGCCCTCAGACCCATTCGGGATTAGTTGCCAGCGGTTCATATTGTCGCCCAACTGGCGCAAGCGCTTGTCGGTCAGGTCGGCGATTTTGGCATCTCCGGCAATCCCATTCGCCGCGAGCAAGCCCTCTGCCAGACGCGCTGGCACATAAGTAGCGAGATGATTAGCTATATTCTTTTTAATCGTCCCCTTACCAGCAATCAATTCTTCTGCCAAATCGACGTCGGGTAACAGATTGACCGTAATCGCCTCACCTGGCTGCCAAAAACTGGAAATTTGCAACACTGCAGGGCCAGACAATCCACGATGCGTAAATAACAAGTCTTCGCGAAAAATCGTTTTATTCTTTTTATCTCCGGTCGCGATATCAACCTCAAGCGAGATCCCAGCCATCGGCACAAAAGGTTCCCATGCCTTAGGATCAAACGTCAGGGGCACCAGTGCCGGTCTTGGCTCAACAATCTTCAGGTCGAATTGACGGGCAATTTGGTAAGAAAAATCCGTAGCGCCGATTTTCGGAATGGATAATCCCCCCGTCGCAATCACGAGTTGCGCGGCAGAAAATATTCCCTGCTCAGTAAGGACCTGATATCCAGCGTCTGTACGCTGAACTTCTTTAACCTGGCAAGGCATGCGCCACTGGACTTTACCCAGATCGCATTCCGACTTCAGCATACGAATGATGTCCTCGGCACTGTCGTCACAAAATAGCTGACCTTTATGCTTTTCGTGATACGCGATCCGGTATTTTTTGACCAGATTTAAAAAATCCTGAGCGGTATAACGCGATAAAGCACTTTTACAAAAATGCGGATTTTCAGACAAGTAATTTGCCGGACCAGCTTGTAAATTAGTGAAATTACAGCGGCCGCCGCCAGAGATACGGATTTTTTCCGCTAATTTAGCAGCATGATCAATAAGCAGAACGCTTTTGCCGCGCTGACCTGCAACGCTGGCGCACATCATGCCGGCAGCACCCGCGCCAATGACGATTGCATCGTAGTGTTGACTCATTTCCTGACTTTCGTATTTTTTCGCCTCTGAGACCCCATCGGATTGTCTCCAGAGAGGATTGAGGCGTGATTGTAGCCGATGTAATCTATGCCATTTAAGGACTGTCAACAATTAAACGGGTAAAAAAATATTCCTCGATTTAATGATGAGTCACCGAAACAAGTTACAAAAAAATACGCCACTAGTTGGATTGTGGCAGGACGAAGCCTACGCACCCATTGGTGCGGCCACTGATGGCAAACTATTTAATTGATATTGTGCATCAGCACAGCGCACTACATCGCCTATCACAATGACGCTTGGACTCCCTAGCGACGATGCAGACAAATCTCTGGCGAGATGCTGCAAAGTCGTGATCAGTTGATTCTGATGATTCCGGGTCGCCGATTGAATGACGGCAACTGGCGTGGTGACAGACAAACCACCGGCGATCAATTCACCCTGAATCTGCTGGCAATGCGCGACGCCCATATAAATCACCAGAGTTAGTCCGGTTTTAGCTAAGGCAGCCCAGTCAGGGCGATGAGCCGGTGTTTTGCCGTGCCCAGTAACAAAAATTGCTCCCTGCGCCCAGTCTCTGTGCGTCAATGGTATGCCCAGACTGGCTGGTGCCGCCAGCCCGCTACTGATGCCATTGATCACTTCGACGGCGATTCCATGCTGCATCAGATGCTGACGCTCTTCGCCGCCGCGGCCGAAGATAAAAGGATCTCCACCTTTCAAACGGACAACACATTGACCTGCCCGCGCCTCGGCCAGCATCAGTTTTTCAATAAAAGCCTGAGGTGTTGACTGACAACCGCCGCGCTTGCCGACTTGCACAATCCGTGCGGAGGGCGAGGCATGCTGCAATACATCAGGATTGACGAGATCATCAATCATGACGACATCCGCTTGCGCAATCGCTTTAACCGCTTTAATCGTCAGCAAGTCAGGATCACCAGGGCCGGCGCCGACCAAGAATACTTTGCCATTGTTACGCATAAATTATGTCCAGAAGATCGTTCAGATACACCTGCTATGCAAGTCACGTTCCATGAAAGCCATCCCATGGTTCGCGGGATTGAACATAAACCGCACTATGTTAGTGCAATCAAGTAGGTAAATGCCCTCCCATTTGGCAGCGATCTCTCAACTTGTATTCCCCAAAATCATTTATAAAATTTCTGAATATCAATAGTCTGTTTTAATTTTGCAACGAAAAGATGTCACATTTCTCAAATTTGCATGTCATATAAACTAATTCTTGACTTGGTTGTTGCAAGAAGAGATAACAGAGCTATTGAAAGCGCAAACGATTGCGCAATCATTGAGCACCGAAGCTTTGAGCTTTGTCGTCGTGCATCAAACGCTGCACGCACTGTTTTTGGTCAGGTCAGCGGGGATACGAGGCCGTTCCAAGAAATACCCGCTCTACTGACTATATGTCGTTTCAATTAACCGAGAGGATGAATCAGATGCAACAACCAACTACCAAGCTCAGCTTGCTGGCACTTGCGGTAGCAACTGCCTTCCCTATGCATGCTGCCTTCGCCCAGACGAAGTCTGGCGATACCAAAGATTCCACCCAATTAGAGACCGTGATCGTCACGGCCAACCGCCGCTCAGAAAACATCAAGGAAGTCCCGATGTCGATCTCTGCAATCAAGGGTGAGGCTCTGGACACGTATAACGCCAGCGGTCAGGATATCCGCGCACTTGCTTCACGCGTACCTAGTCTGAACATTGAATCCGATTTTGGCCGCGTCTTTCCGCGCTTCTATATCCGCGGTCTGGGCAATACCGATTTTGATCTGAATGCGTCTCAGCCAGTCGGTCTGATCTACGATGACGTCGTGCAGGAAAACCCGATTCTGAAAGGTTTCCCGATTTTTGACGTAGATCAGGTGGAAGTTCTGCGGGGTCCTCAAGGCACATTATTTGGCCGTAACTCGCCTGCAGGTGTCATCAAATTTGAATCAACTAAACCAACCAACGTCTTTGAAGGTTATGCAAACCTTGGTTTGGGCAATGACAAAGCAGTCAATTTTGAAGGCGCAGTCAACGTACCGTTAAATAGCGATTGGGCAATGCGTTTATCCGGTCAATCGCAATCACGTGATGACCGCGTCACCAACCCGCGCAGCACTGGGACCAAGGAACTCGAAGGCTACCACGACAAAGCAGCGCGTATCCAACTGGCTTATAAGAACGGCGGCTTCAGCGCATTGTTCAATGCCCATGGTCGCGATTTGTCGGGCAACGCTACTCTGTTCCGTGCCAATATCATTCAAAAAGGTACCAACGAACTGGTACCTGGCTTCAACTACAGCAGCTATCCGACTGACGGTATCAATACTCAAACGCTGAGTTCATCGGGTGTCAGCGCGCGTCTGCGCTGGGATTTTGATGGCATGACACTGTATTCCATCACTGCTTACGATAAAGCAAAGCTGTACAGCCGCGCTGACGTCGATGGTGGTTATGGTGCATCTTTTGCGCAACCTATGGGCCCTGGTTTTATTCCATTCCCATCAGAGACTGCTGACGGCGTACCAGATCTGAAACAGGTGACACAAGAAATTCGTCTGCAATCGAATACAAAAGATGCTCTGCAATGGATCGCCGGTATTTATTACTTCAAAGAAGATCTGCAAGTCGATAGTTTCGACTTCAACTCATTGGGCGGCAACGTACAAGATGGCTACGCAGTACAGCACCAGCATGCGAAATCATGGGCAACATTCGGCTCTCTGAATTATGCCGTGAGCGACCAACTAAAATTGCGTGGTGGTATCCGCTATACCAGTGATAAGAAAGACTTTGATGCAAGCCGTCCATGGACACCGGGCTCCGCACCTAGTGCTAAACCGACGGTCTATACTGCAAGCCCAAGCTCTACGAACATTAGCTGGGATTTAGGTGCCAACTATGCCGCGGATTCAACAACCAATTTCTTCGGTCGTATAGCAACTGGTTACCGCGCACCAAGTGTGCAGGGTCGTGTTTTATTTGGTGACAGCATCTCTGTTGCAAACTCTGAAAAAGCGCTGTCTTTTGAAGCCGGTATCAAAAAGGACATCCTAGACAATACTGCACGCGTCACTGCAACCGTATTCCAGTACACCGTCAAAGATCTGCAATTGACTGCAGGTAGTGGCGCAGTCAATCAAAACAAACTGGTCAACGCAGACAAAGCAACTGGTCAGGGTTTTGAAGTTGATCTGCAAGCAAATCTGAACCGCAACTGGAAATCAACGGTCGGCGTCAGCTATAACGACACCGAAATCAAAGATTCCAAATTGTTTGTCTCTCCTTGCGGCAACGGCTGTACTGTCACGAATCCGGCAGGACCAGTTGCAGGTACAGTATTAATCGGTGGAAATCCATTGCCACGCGCACCGAAGTGGGTAGGCAACTTCACGCTCAAATATAGCACCCCGATTGCTGACGGCGATCTGTATGTATTCACTGACTGGGCATACAAAGACACCTACAACATGTTCTTGTATGAAGCCAAAGAATACAAAGCCAAATCCCTTCTGGAAGGCGGCTTGCGTGTTGGCTACAAATGGGCGGATGGCAAGTATGAACTGGCTGCTTATGGTCGCAACATCACCAACAAGCAACAAGTCATCGCAGCGATCGATTTCAACAATCTGACAGGCATTCTGAACGAGCCACGTAGCTATGGTGTCCAGTTCAAAGCGAATTTCTGATTGAAGCAAACTCATTGATTAGTCACTGTAATTCATGACAAAAAAAGCGCCGGTTCATCCGGCGCTTTTTTCATATATTTTTCGTCAAATCTGACTTCAATATCCCTCTACTGCACTGCATCAATGGACATCCAACCTTAAGCCCTCACAGGTCGCTCTTTGAGTAATTTAGCGGCCAACACACAATGTTCGACCTGATCTGCAATATTTGCAGGCACTACCACATCGCCCGCCAGCACAGACTCAATCCAGCGAGCCGTAGTCGCCGCATCACAAGTCTCAGGTACATCCGGCAAATCGCCGGACAGACTCTGATGCGTCTGTACCAGGGTCGTACATTGTCCCTCATGAAACCAGTCAATCTGTTGCGCACGTCCGGTACTCGCCACCGTCTCCCCCTCCGTACCTCGCATCAGAAAAGCATCGCCACGTTCATGCGGTGCAATCTCAGAAAAATACTGATGCAACATAATCTGATATTCAGGATGCGTATAGGAAGTCAGCCTCAAAGCCGGACTGGTAAACGGCTGCAGGATTTTCACCAGCGTATGGGTCGAATTGCGAACCCCCAGGATTCTGCGCATCGCCAGAATACGTGTCATTGCAGGAGACAGGACATCTATCGACATGAAAGCTGGTTCATGCTGCGTCATCTGTGCTTCCGCCTGCGCGGCAGAACCCGCAAATGGTTTACCAAGCGCCTCAAAAATTTCTGCTGTTGTCACCCGCCCGGCATCTTTCAGCACACCATGTACCAGCACTGGCACACCTCTGCGCGCTAACAGCAAAGCAAGCAAAGGGGTCAGGTTCGCCTTCTTACGGGCGCCGTTATAGCTAGGGATCACCAATGGAGCATATGGTCCATCTGATGGCGCATGTAAGGCCAGAATCTGCGTCTGTGCCGCTGCCATAAAGCCCGCAATTTCCTGTACCGATTCGCCCTTAATGCGCATCGCCAGCAGGATCCCGCCCATCTCCAGATCAGAGACCCGCGCCTCCAGCATGGCACCATACAATATCTGAGCATCCTCTTGCGACATGCTACGGGCACCTTCTTTTCCACGTCCGATTTCTTTGATAAAGCGGGCTGCGGGAAATGACTCAACTAAAGCGTTTTTGTCTGTCGTCATCATTCTGAAGTAGTAAAAAATGCGCTGATAAACTAATCATCAACAAATTATGTGGGAAGATACTTACAAGGTCGTCAGCCGGTTTGCGGCCAAGTAATCTGCGCGACACACGCGCTCCAGTTCGCCGTTTTGAAGCAAGGTATCCGCCTCTAACATGACACGCTGAAAGAAGTCATCCTCCCGCGTATGCTCAGTGCCATATATTCCATCCCAGGCATTACGACCGTCGACCTTAGCCCGATACAAACTCTGATCGGCAAGCTCAAGCACCTGCAACCAGGTAAGCAAGTGCGGATTGTGCGGCAAAAAGGGGTAGCAGGCAAAACCAACCGAACAAGTCTGCACCAGCGTGACATTATCTGAAATGACAAATGAGGTACGGGCGACTGCAGTACATAAACGCTCAGCCAAGCCTTCAGCCTCTGACCGGTTAACAGCTCTGGCAACAATCAAAAACTCCTCGCCTCCCCATCGCACCAGATAATCCGAGTCCCGGAATACTTCTTCCAGTCTTGCACGCATTTCAATCAATACAAGATCACCAGCGGCATGACCGTGCGTATCGTTCACGACCTTAAAGTGGTCAAGATCCACCAGAAACAAAATCAGATCCGCCTGGGCAGGTGCTGGCAATTCAGGTTTTTTCAGATACTCGTCATACTGCCGTAACACCCACGCGACGTCGGCATCCATGTGCTGTAACAAATACCGTCTATTACCCAAGCCTGTCAGAGGATCGGTCAAACTAATTTCTTTGAGCTCTCTGTAGGTGCGTTCCAGTTCAATATTTTTCCGCACTACCTCAGACTGCGTTTCGCTCAAGGTATGTAAAATCAGTTTCAGTTGTTTGTAGGCTTCTGCATTATCCAGCGCGATTGCGACATAGGAGCAGATAGTGCGGAAAATCATACACTCCCGGTTGCCATAAGCATGCTCGCGTTCAGACTGAATTGTCATCACACCCAATACTCGCTCATCAATCATCAGGGGCGCAAACAATGCAGACCTCATTTGCCGGGTACCAGGAATATGCGTCTGGTCCACCGAATCGAGGCTCAGATTCATCAATACTTCAGTTTTTTCCCGCACGGCTCTCGCCGCATTCGAGGTCGGTGATGCCAGATCAATCGACCAGTCAGGTAGTGCAAGACCATCCTCCCGACCAAATTCCCGATCTAGGCGGTCACCACTAAAATTGATACGGTAGATCGACAAATTCCTATCGCCAAAAATCCCGCCGATATGATGATGTACCGTTTTAAATACCGCAGAGCTATACAGGCTGCCAGTAATTTCACGGCCGATATCGCTGAGTTGCCTCAAGACGTCTGCGGATAAAGCAAGTTCCACATTAGCTTCGCTCAAGCCCTTATTGGCGAGTTCTAATGCGGTTTGCTTCTCTCTTAGCTCCAGCGTTCTTTGCCTGACTTCGTTCTCCAGTTCCGACTGACGTATTCGAAGATAAGCGGTTCTTCTGCGAACAATCGCCACTACCACCGCGAGACAAGCTAAGGCAAGCAAAGTACGGAACCAATAAGTCTGATACCAAGCAGGTAAAACACGTATTGGTAACTCCAGCGCATTTTCGGTCCAGACGCCGTTGCGATTTGATCCTCTCAACAATAAGCGGTAATTCCCAGGAGGTAAATTTGTGTACGAGGCGAGTCGCCTTGAATAATCGGTAGTGATCCAGTCTTTATCAAATCCCTCGAGCCGATACTGATAACGATTATTTTCGGGTGCAGAATAATCGAGTGCAGAAAATTCAACTGCCAGTGAATTGGTATCCGAAGGCACGAGAACCCGGACATCTGATGCATCGCTATCGCCGTCACCGGAATGCAGCATATCCAGAGCAACCACTTTCCCGCCAATACGAACCTCAGTAACAACCACCGGCGGACGATACGTCCACTCCTCCATTTTGTCTGGACGAACGACCGTTAAGCCTCCGACACCGCCAAACAATAACTCACCTTCGGCTGTTACCGCGCCTGAGTGCGACCAATAGCCTGCAATACCGACGCCGTCGGCGCGATGCAGAGTACGGATACGAAAATCGGCGGGATCAATGACCGCCAGTCCCTCTGATGTACTTGCCCAAATTTTTCCCTCACGATCCAGCAGCAAATGGGCAATCGTATCGCTAGGCAAACCCTGTTCTTTCCCGAGGCGACGAAATACCGGCTGTCCCTCACTGGTGTATCGTTCGACGACATTAATGCCGCCGCCGATCGTGCTGACCCACACCCGTCCCTGTCGATCCGTCAGCATCGACAAGATAACAGCGGCGGACAACGCATTAGATGTCGCTGGCGCAGCGGCAATTCGAATCACTGATCTGAGATCCGCATTGAAAAAATTAAGCCCGTTTAAGGTCCCGATCCATGCTGTGCCATTTTTTCCGCGCTCAATTACATTGACGCGCTGGTCTGTGAGTTGCTGGTAGCCTTCAGGGCGAAAACTTTGATTTTTTTGCTGCAGCTCGCTTAGCCATAAACCATCTTCGCGACTGCCTATCCACAAGCGTCTTTCATCGAACATCAACGCATCAACTGACGCTGCAGGATCTCTGGGGGCAAGCAGCAGACGCTCGACCTGTCTGCCACCGAGGTCTGCTTTATACGCGCCACGAGCCGTTCCGATATACACATCACCTGCTGGCGAGTTGCTCATTGTGTAGACACGGTCATTCGGCAGGGCTTTTTCAGGATTTTTTGGATCTGGCCGTAAGGAACCGACCCGCATACCAGACGGATCAAGAATATCAATACCGTTATCGCGCAAGCCAACCCAGACTCGCCCATCTTTGGCGGGCAAAACTGCCAGGACATCTGTGTCAGAAATGCTATCCCGCCGATTGGCGGCACCAAAAATTGTGACGATAGAGCTCTGTGTAGGATTAAATAAATTGATACCGCGTGTCGTCCCTGCCCAAACCAGACCTGAGCGATCCTTTAACAACGCCCAGACAGCGTTGTCACTCAAACTGGTGACCAATGTGGCGTCATGACGTAAGCGTCGGGTCTGCATCGAGCGCGTATCGATTCTCACGATTCCTTGTCCGTACGTACCAAGCCAGATAATCCCCGGATTCACTTCGAGGATGGCGTGCACCCCCTCACTTAGCAAGGCAGAGTCCGACGGTGCGCTCTCCGTGACAGTCAGGGCTGTACCGGTATGCGGGTCGATAACAAAGGCGCCATTCTTGCGCGTACCAACCCATATTCGTCCGTCACTTGCTTCAAATAATTGCCAGACTGCCGGTAAAACTCCGTTCGAAGTCGTCAGTGGTACCGGTGCAAATGCTCCGCGAGCCCCCATGCGCACCAATCCCTTGCTACTACCGATCCAGAGTTCACCCTTGCTATCACGCAATACCGCTGCAATTTTATCGTCAGGCAGACTCTGGGCGTTCTGCTCATCATGAGTCACTACGGTAACGGCATCAGAATCACCGTCAACATGATTCAATCCTCCTGCCGTCCCGACCCAGACACCACCCGCTCCATCATCGGTGATCGACTGTACCAAGACATGGCTCAATCCCTGGGGTCCTACTGGGAAGTGCACAAAACGGTCTTGATCTTTATCATAACGTGCCAGTCCGCCCGCATTCATTCCTACCCACAAGCGTCCCCTGCTGTCTTTATGCAGCGTCTGGATAAAACCGTCAAGCAAGGCTCCCGCCCGTTTTGGATCTGGTAGATACGAGCGAAAACGATATCCATCCCAACGCGCCAAACCACTTTGCGTACCAACCCAAAGAAAACCATCACCATCTTCCGCTAGAGCAGTCGCAATCGAATAGGGCAATCCCTGCTCTTTGCCCAAGCGTTGAAAAATCGTATCTGCTAGTTGCGACCATCGCTCTGGTGGCTGCGTTGCGCTTACTGGCACAGCGCTTGTTTGCGGTTTGCTGACTATCTGGCCGGCACGCGACACCGAGGACTGACCAGACGTTATTGACGAAGCCAGCGTTGTGAGTGGCAATTGCAAAAAAGCCATTACCAGCATTATCCGATATTGGTTCTTGCTTACGTGCCGTAACAAGCGTTTTAGCAGCAAAAATACGAGGGATATCTGCAGCGAGCAGGAACGAAAAATTGCGGGCAGCTCTAGATAGACGCTGTCCGCATTTGTTTTATTGGCTACATATTGATGCGAATTCATATCCCAGAGGGTCTTTAGCTGACACCCACTATGTTGTCTGGGATATAGGATGCCACAATTTTTAGTGCATCCTATATCCCATAACAAGGTTTTAATCCTTGAAGCAACACAATTCCTAAATTAGATTGGTCATCTCGAAAAACACCCAGCACATCGTCACGATCTTTATACCGCGACCGGCTCACTCCGGATCACAATCATCTTCTTCAGCTCTGGCACACAAGAACCACAATTCGTGCCACATTTAAGACGCGCTTGCAGTCCTGCAAGCAGCTCATCCGGGCTGCCAGTCATTCCGCTCAGCGCGCTATTGATTTCAGCATCAGCGACGTTCAGGCAACTGCATACGACCTTGCCTCTTGCCGTAAACCCTTGTGGCGCACTGGTGCTCGGCATCAGTAACAAGCGACCGAGCTTGGCGACCGGTTCTTCATCGACCAGATAGGCTTTCAGCCAGCTTTCTGCCGACACGTCACCGGCTAAGGAGACCGCCGCCAGCGTGCCATCCTTGACCATGATGTGTCTTGCATTACCACGCTTACTATCGTCGTAGCGCAACACCTCAACACCTGTGATACCGAATAACTGCTCGATCTGTTGCGTCAACTCCGGCGCTGCGGCGTAGTCGTCTGCAGCACGAAACAAGATGCCTGTTTTGTCACGGCCAAACGGGGTACAACTGGCATAAGCAAACTCACGCATGTAAGGACGTAATGCTTTTTGCAAGACCAAGGCTTGCTCCTTATCGATCCAGGCAAATACCAAGAAACGCCACGGCAATTCTGCCTTAAGAATTTTGACCGCTGCAGCCTTCAGCTCGGGCTGCTTCGAGCTAGGATCGATTGCCGGTGATGTCAGCGCATTCACGCCGTAACCAGCGTTCTCGCCCTGACCACGGCCGGATACATATTCCTCACCCCAGTGCATGGCGACAAATACCTGCCCGGCACGCATCTCGTCGCTCTCTTGCACAGCAAAAATCTGCGACCCGCGCCGGCTCGTCACGTGCACCAGATCGCCCTGCTGCAGAAAGCGTCTTTCCATATCTTGCTTAGACATCGCAATCCCAGGCTCAGCTGCGTGTGAAAACAATTGTGCAACCGTGCCGGTGCGGCTCATACCGTGCCATTGATCACGCAAACGTCCAGTATTGAGCTGGAACGGATGGCGTGCGTCGATCGTGTCCTTGACCGGCTGATACACAGTGTTGACGAAACGGGCACGTCCGGTCGCAGTCGGGAAAATACCGTCCTCATACAAGCGTTGCTGCCCTTTGCTCGCCCCTTCCGGATAAGGCCATTGCTGCGCGCCGGCCTGCTCCAGAATCGCATAGGACAAACCTGTAATATCAAGGTCGCGCCCACGGGTACTTTCACGATGCTCGTTCCAGACCTGCTCCGGTGTTTCGTACGGAAAAATCGAATGGGCTTTACCTAATAAGTTTTCCAGCTTGCGCGCAAACGCGGTGGCGATTTCCCAATCGTGCCTGGTCTCACCCGGCTTATCCAGCGCCGGGTTGACGCGGGTGATGCGGCGTTCAGAATTGGTCACCGTGCCGGACTTCTCCGACCAAGTCGTCGCTGGAAGCAAGATATCGGCATAGGGCACGGTCGCTGTGGTGCTATAAGCTTCTTGCACGATCACCAGCTCCGCGGTATTGAGTGCTGCCCGTATCAGATTTTGCTCTGGCATGGACTGGGCAGGATTCGTGCAGACGATCCAGATAATTTTGATCTCACCGGCACGCACGGCATCAAACATTTCGACTGCCGTTTTGCCTGGCGCCGCAGGTACATCGTCCACGCCCCACAGCGCGGCGATTTCGGCACGGTGCACTGGATTAGCTAAATCGCGGTGCGCCGACATCAGATTCGCCATGCCACCGACTTCACGACCGCCCATCGCATTGGGCTGTCCGGTCAATGAAAACGGGCCGGCACCAGGTTTGCCAATCTGATGCGTGGCGAGATGCAGATTAATCAATGCGGCATTTTTTGCCGTACCGGATGACGATTGATTCAAGCCCTGGCAATACAGGGACAGCGTGGCTTTGGATTGTCCAAACCAGCTGGCGGCCTGGGCTAAATCGGCCTCTGTAATACCGCAGGTCTGAGCGACGAATTTGGGGGTGTAATCGCGCACAGTTTGCTTGAGTTCAGCGAAGCCTTCCGTGTGTGCCGCGATGTACTCATTGTCGATCAGGTCTTCCCACAAACACAGATACAGCATGCCATTGAATAAGGCGACGTCGGTACCAGGCAAGATCGGTAAAAACAAATCAGCTTCACGGGCCGTATCTGTACGGCGCGGATCGGCAACGATAATTTTGAGTGCAGGATTTTTTTTGCGCGCCTCTTCGATACGACGATACAAAATCGGATGGGCGTATGCCGTATTCGAACCTACGATAAAAATGACTTCTGCCAGATCCAGATCTTCATAGCACGCGGGTGGCGCATCTGCGCCCAACGTCTGTTTGTAGCCAGCGACCGCGCTCGACATACAAAGCCGGGAATTGCTGTCAATGTTATTGGTACCGATCAGACCTTTGGCGAGCTTGTTAAAAACATAGTAATCCTCAGTAAGCAACTGACCAGAAATATACAATGCCACGCTGTCGGGACCATGCGCTGCAATCGTGTTGGCGAACTGTTGCGCCATCTTATCTAAGGCGACATCCCAATTCACCCTGCTGCGCGGCTGCTCACGCGTCGCACGCATCTCCGGATATAAGGCACGCGTTTGCATCTTGATCGCGGGTTGTGCCGACAGATGCAGCGTGCTGCCTTTGCTGCATAAACGGCCAAAGTTCGCGGGGTGATCAGGATCGCCGCGAACCCCAGTTACTTGCTGGCCTTCGGTCTGAATAATGACACCGCAACCTACCCCGCAGTAACAACAGGTGGCTAGTGTTTCGGTCATGTGCTTACCTTTTTGAGAATGCAGAAATACTATACTCCATACCAGTATTATTTAAAGTACCAATAAAAACGTGCAGAAATGGCATAGTTTTAATATAAATAAAGGGGAGTATATTAATTTTCGTACTAACGACAGTATCTTGGCGAATTCAGATTGGTGAGATACCTGTGTAGGCAGGCATCGTTTCTCAATCACGCACTCACGGGATCAAGAGCGAGATTTTTCAGTTCATCGGCATCCAGAAAAACCTGGCCATTGTCGATTTTCAGTGCAAATTTTTGCGTACAACCTTCGTCTGGCGATACCGCGCACCCCGTCGGCAATTCAATGTTCCAGTTATGCAGCGGACATGCCACTTTTTCACCAAAGACGATTCCCTGAGACAGCGGACCGCCCTTGTGCGGACATTTATCGAGCAGGGCAAAAACTTTATTTTCGCTGTTACGAAAAATCGCGACATCGGGTTTGGCGCTGCGGGTCACTACACGCGCACCGAGTACCGGAATATCATCAACGCTACAAATAGATTTCCATTGTTCGGACATGGTGTTTCCTTTTTTATCTCTCACACATGGCTGCGGCTCACACATCCATGCGGCGTTCTGGTGCGCAAGCGCACCTTGTTTATCAGGGCGAGTTCTCTGGGCGAATTTTCCCGACGATTTATCAGGATGCGGACAGCATCTCAAACTGACGCGTATCGACTTGCGCCTTCTCCGGTTCATGCCAAGGATCGCTCTCGCCTTCAAGAGCAAACAGCAAGCGCTGGTATAACTCTTTGCGACGCTCTTCATCCTCGAGTACGATTTTCTTCACATGATCAAGACCAACGCGTTCGAGATAATGCACGGTGCGTTCGAGGTACCAGCCTTCTTCGCGATACAACTGCAAGAAGGCACCGGTGTACTCCATGACCTCCTGATGGGTTTTGAGCTTGACGAAGAATTGTGCGACCTCGGTTTTGATTCCGCCGTTACCGCCGACATAGACTTCCCAACCCGAATCGACACCGATCACACCAACGTCTTTAATACCAGCTTCTGCACAATTGCGCGGACAACCGGACACCGCTAGCTTGACCTTGTGCGGCGAATACATGCGGGCTAGTTCGCGCTCTAACTGCTGGCCCATCAGGGTCGAGTTTTGCGTTCCCATGCGACACCATTCGCTGCCTACACAAGTTTTAACGGTACGCAAACCCTTGGCATACGCCAGACCTGATGGCATACCAAGGTCATGCCAGACTTCGCGCAGATCTTCTTTTTTCACACCGAGCAAATCGATACGCTGACCGCCAGTAACTTTGACTGTCGGGATTTTAAATTTATCGACAACATCGGCGATACGGCGTAATTCAGATGCATTCGTCTCGCCACCCCACATCCGCGGAATCACGGAGTAAGTGCCATCCTTCTGAATATTTGCATGCGAACGTTCATTGATAAAACGTGATTGCGGATCATCCTTTGCTTCACGAGGCCAGGTCGAAATCAGGTAATAATTGATCGCAGGACGGCAGCTTGAACAACCATCCGGTGTGCGCCACTCCATGAATTTCTGGGTCGCTGCGACGGTCAGCAATTTATGTTCTTTAATCGCATCGCGCACTGCCTGATGCGAGTGGTCGGTACAGCTGCACATAGCTTTGACTTTTGCGCTGTCGCTATAATCACTACCGACAGTGAACATCAGAATTTGTTCCACCAAACCGGTACAGGAACCGCACGATGCCGATGCTTTGGTATGTTTGCGCACTTCATCGAGAGTCAGCAACCCTTTTTCTTTAATCGTGCTGACGATCTTGCCTTTGCAGACGCCATTACAACCACAGACTTCTGCGGTATCCGGCATCGCGGCGGCTTTAGTAAAGCCTTCGTGACCGACGTCACCAGTATTGGATTCACCAAACATCAAGGTATCGCGGATCTCGGCAATGTTTTTGCCTTCGCGCAGCAGCTTGAAATACCAGCTTCCGTCAGCGGTGTCACCGTACAAGCAGGCACCGATCAGCTTGTCATCTTTGAGTACGAGCTTCTTGTACACACCACCTATCGGATCGGACAGGATGATCTCTTCGGTGTCTTTGCCACCCATGAATTCACCGGCGGAGAACAGATCAATGCCCGTGACTTTAAGTTTCGTCGATGTGACTGAGCCCTGATAACGTCCAATCCCAAAATTCGCCAGATGATTCGCGCAGACCTTTCCCATTTCAAACAATGGCGCCACCAGGCCGTACACAGTGCCGCGATGATTCACACATTCGCCGACAGAATAAATACGTGGATCGTAGGTCTGCATCGTGTCATTGACGACGATACCGCGGTTGCAATACAAGCCTGCAGATTCTGCAAGTGCGGTGTTCGGACGAATTCCGACCGCCATGACGATTAACTGCGCGGGGATTTCCAAACCGTCAGTGAAACGAATACCCTTTACGTGACCATTGTCATCACTCAGAATAGCTTCCGTATTTTTTTCCAGCAGGAAGGAAAGACCGCGATCTTCCAGCGATTTTTGCAGCATCTTGGCAGCAACCTGATCAAGCTGACGCTCCATCAACCAGCCCGGCAGATGGACCACCGAGACTTTCATGCCGCGCATCATCAGACCATTTGCCGCTTCCAGTCCCAGCAAGCCGCCGCCGATGACCACCGCATGCGTGTGTTTTTCCGCCGCTTCGATCATGGTATTCGTGTCATAAATATCCCGATACGCGATGACACCTTTAGCATCCTTGCCCGGCACCGGTAACATAAATGGCACAGAACCCGTGGCGATCAGGAGGCGATCATATTCTGTCAGCGTGCCATCTTCGGCGATGACCAGACGCTTGACGCGGTCGATCTTGACGATTTTTTTACCCAGATGCAGGGTGATATTATTTTCTTCGTACCAGTCGACATCGTTGAGCATGATGTCTTTAAAATTCTGCTCACCAGACAATACGGGTGATAGCAAGATACGGTTGTAATTAGCATGTGGCTCAGCACCAAATACCGTAATGTCGTACAGGTCGGGGGCAATTTTCAGCAATTCTTCCAGAGTACGCACGCCTGCCATACCATTACCGACCATGACCAACTTTAATTTTTTCATGACATCTCCTTCGGTTACCACTCAATGCAAAGCAAGGAACAGTGCCGGTGTGCATCAAACTTCACTTTGATCGCGACTGACTCAACGCTATTACATCCAGTGCAGTATTAAGGCTATATAGTTAGGCTGCGACAACTTGGTGCCATCAGGCTGCATCTTTCGCAGGATGCGACTGACGGTGATAAAGGAACTCCAGCACTTCACTGCGATAGCTGGCATATTGTGGATTTTGTGAGAGCTCGACGCGATCACGGGGTCGCTCCAGCTCCACATGCACTATTTCACCAATGGTTGCGGCGGGTCCGTTAGTCATCATCACAATACGATCTGACAGTAGTACCGCCTCATCCACATCATGAGTCACCATCACTACGGTAGATTGAGTCTTAGCAACGATCTTCAGTAATTCATCTTGCAAATGAGCGCGGGTCAGTGCATCGAGTGCGCCGAACGGTTCATCCATCAACAAGACTTTTGGCTCTATCGCTAATGCACGGGCGATGCCGACACGTTGTTTCATACCACCGGAAATTTCATTCGGACGTTTTTTTTCTGCGTGCATCAAACCAACTAACGACAAAGCTTGCAAGGTACGTTTTTGCAATTTAGTCTTATTTTCAGCAGCACCAAAAACACGCTCCACTGCGAGGTAAATATTTTCGTAACAAGTCAGCCATGGCAATAGGGAATGGTTTTGAAAAACCACACCGCGCTCTGGAGACGGACCGGATATTTCGCGATGCGCGCATAACAACGTGCCCGACGTCGCCTCGGTAAGACCTGCTATCAGATTCAGCAAAGTTGACTTGCCGCAACCGGAGTGACCAATCAGCGTAATGAATTCACCTTTACGCACTTTGAGATTGATATCGCGCAGAGCATGAAAACTCCCCTTCTTGGTGTTGAACATCATCTCGACCTGATTGATCTCGATATACTTCTGATCGCCTGCCGGATCTTTGGACGATACATCAATAACAGTCTCAGATGGGTTCATGACGATACCTCTTCATAAGTGAAGGCGCGGGCAATTGCGACCAGAATTTGTTCCAGAATCAAACCAACTAAACCGATGACGATAATGGCTATGATGATGTGAGGAACATTTAAATTATTCCATTCGTCCCATACCCAAAATCCAATTCCGACACCACCTGTCAGCATCTCGGCTGCGACGATCACTAACCACGCGGTACCGATCGCCAGACGCACGCCCGTCAACATGTAAGGCAGGACCGAGGGAAATAAAATCTTCGTGACGATTTTCCATTCAGATAAATTCAATACACGTGCCACGTTCATGTAATCTTGCGGTACGCGCTGCACACCGATCGCCGTGTTGATCACCATCGGCCAAATAGAGCAAATAAAGATCGACCAGATCGCGGCGGGATGGGCCGACTTGAATACCAGCAAGCCAATCGGCAACCAGGCTAATGGCGAGACCGGTTTCAGCAAGCTGATAATGGGATTAAACATGCCGGACAAAAAGCGAAACCGACCTATCATGAACCCTAGCGGAATCCCCACTGCAGCAGCTAGTCCAAAACCAACTGCCACCCGTTTCAGCGATGCATAAATATTCCAGCCTATGCCTTGGTCGTTCGGTCCTTTTTGGTAAAAGGGATCAGAAAATACATTGATCGCTTCTTGCAAGGTCACCCAGGGAGAAGGAAAGGATGAATTTTTGAATGCGATAATTTCCCAGATCAGCACTAGCAAGCTGATACCAAATATCGGCGGTAAAACACTCAACAAAAACGGTCGTATAGAACGCTTCAATTTCAGCTCCTTATTTTTTGTCGTAGCTGTTGTTGCTATTACCTCAGGAATAGCAGAGGAAGTAGACCGTTCTCCTGTATTATCAGCTACCGCTTTGACCGGCTCTCTTATGACGCCCCGCACCATGGTATTCATCACGATTCCTTAGGCTTTGATCTTGAAGGATGCTGCGTAGGCCGCCGGATTTTTACCATCCCATACGGTACCGTCCATCAATTTACTGCTGCGCATCGGGTCTTTAGGAACATTGACTTTTGCCATTGCCGCTGCATCTTTGTAGATATCAATACGGTTCACAGATTTAGCGACGGCCAGATAATCTGGATCCACTTTCAGCAAACCCCAGCGTTTGTGCTGAGTCAGGAACCACATACCGTCAGACAGATAGGGGAAATTCACTGCGCCGTCGTTGAAGAATTTCATGTAGTTAGGATCATCCCAGGTCTTACCCAATCCATTTTGGTAGCGGCCGAGAATCCGCTGATTAATGACATCCACCGAGGTATTGACATAGGATTTATCAGCAATCGTTTCAGCCATTTTATTTTTGTTCAACAGCGATGCATCAATCCAGCGACTGGCTTCAAGAATCGCCGCCGTCATGGCCCTGGCTGTATTCGGATATTTCTGTACAAACTCGGCAGTCGTACCCAATACTTTTTCTGGATGATCTTTCCAGATGTCTTGTGTTGTGGCGGCAGTAATACCAATACCGTCGGCAATCGCACGATGATTCCAGGGTTCGCCGACGCAATAGCCATCCATATTGCCGACCCGCATATTCGCGACCATTTGCGGTGGCGGGACGGTGATGACTTTAGCGTCTTTCATTGGATTGATGCCATGCGCTGCCATCCAGTAATACAGCCACATAGCATGTGTACCGGTAGGGAAAGTCTGCGCAAAAGTGTATTCGCGTTTGTCTGTTTGCATGAGCTTGGCGAGACCGGCGCCATCTACCGCGCCTTTTTCTGCCAGCTTTTTGGATAAGGTAATCGCTTGTCCATTATTATTCAGCGTCATCAGGATATTCATATCCTTCTTGGATCCGCTGACACCCATTTGCACGCCGTACAGCAAGCCGTATAAGCAGTGTGCTGCGTCGAGTTCGCCGTTGACTAACTTATCGCGTACGCTCGCCCAGGATGATTCTTTGGTAGGTACGATTTTGATGCCGTACTTTTTGTCGAAACCAAGCACGGAGGCCATCACGACAGACGCGCAATCTGTCAGCGGGATGAAGCCAATGCGAACTTCTTCCTTCTCCGGCTTATCTGAACCTGCTGCCCACACACCACCAGTCGCTAATCCCATTGCACTTGCTCCTGCAAATAGACTGGCGCTTTGCACGATACTGCGACGCTTAAGATTAATTGCATTGTCATCATGATCGCCTTCGTTGTTAGGTGTTATTTCGTGCATCGACATAGTTGAACTCCAGCCAAAAAAATTCGGGACAAAAAAAAGGCGCCTGTCCAGCAAACAAGAAGCTTGCATGGAGAGACACCTTTGTCTGATGCGAATCGACCGCCGTTAGCCTGATCCACAATTACGCCATCGTTGGCGCATACATTGGCCAATGCAAACTGCGTGCCATGTAGTTTTTATGACCGAATAGGTTGAAAAATATCTTTTCAACAAGAAGATGCACAAAATCACCCGCCAGAATCGCACTCGAATTGTGCGCCGCACTAATTTTGCGCGGCATACATCTTGTTCCCTGAGGTACAAGGCATCATTTGGGCCGTACAAATTACCCGAGCAAATCAGCAACATCGAGCATACGCTGTGCAAGATCAACTAATTTCAAGTTCTTTTCCATCGCTTGCTTACGTAGTTTTTGATATGCCTCGTTTTCGGACAAGTGATAGCGCTCCATCAACAGGCCTTTCGCTCTCTCAATCGTTTTGCGCTCGGCCAGCTTGGCTTTGGTATCCGAAAGTTCTGAGCGTAATTTTTGATCTGCATTAAATCGTGCCATGGCGACATCCAGTACAGGCTTAATTCGCTCTGCTTGCAGACCTGCAACGACATAAGCGGAGACTCCAGCTTCCATCGCAGCGGCCATATTGGATTGATTCGCATCTTCCGTAAATAAAACGATAGGTCTTGGGGCATCACGAGTAGCCAGAACCATATGCTCCAGTACATCGCGAGAGTCAGACTCAGCATCGATAATGATCATGTCCGGTTGTAACTGTGCGATACGCTCTATCATGTAGAAGTCGCCTGGAATCGATGCGATGATGTTATATCCGGCCTGGAGCAATCCAATACGCAAAGCACGAGAACGCTCCAGCTGCGCTTGAGCATTCTCTTCCTGCTCGTCTTCATGTGATACCACCGTGTTGACCACGACGATTTTCAAACTTGATGACAAGGCAATTGACTTCTGATTGTTCGGCTTACTCATCCAACTCCACTTGTTATCGCTATAATCCTGCTTTTACGTACTTGCATGTTACATTCACATGCAAGAATCGCTCCACTCTGGCATCTGCCTCTAGAAAACACAATGATAGTTCTTGGTCTTGAATCTTCCTGCGATGAAACCGGTCTTGCTTTATATGACACTGAACAGGGTCTGTTGGCACATGCCTTGCACTCGCAAATCGCCATGCATCAAGAATACGGTGGGGTAGTACCGGAACTGGCCTCACGCGATCACATACGGCGAGCAATTCCTTTATTGGAAGAAGTGCTGGACAAAGCACAATTGCCGCGCACCGCGATTGATGCGATTGCTTATACACAAGGACCAGGCCTGGCAGGCGCTTTACTTGTCGGTGCTTCTGTAGCCTGCGGATTAGGCCTGGCGCTAGATAAGCCCGTGTTGGGCATTCATCATCTCGAAGGTCATTTGCTTTCTCCTTTATTAGCAAGCAAGCCACCGGCATTTCCATTCATCGCCCTATTGGTGTCCGGCGGTCATACGCAACTCATGCGCGTTGATGGCGTTGGTCAGTATCAATTGTTAGGAGAAACTCTTGACGACGCTGCCGGCGAAGCGTTTGATAAGTCCGCTAAACTCTTAGGTCTGTCATATCCGGGAGGGCCTGCGATCTCACGTCTGGCAGAGTTCGGTGATCCGCTTGCTTATAAGTTTCCGCGTCCCATGTTGCATTCCAAGGATCTGAACTTCAGTTTTTCTGGTTTAAAAACGGCCGTGCTTACCGTTGTAAAAACTCATCCGGTAAATATCTGCGAACAGGATAAGGCGAACATTGCGCGTGGCTTTGTCGATGCACTGGTAGATGTGCTGGTCGCAAAATGTGTGACTGCGATGAAAGAACACGGAATGAAACGTTTAGTGATTGCGGGCGGTGTGGGAGCGAACAGTCAACTGCGAGCTGCGTTAAATGCGGCCGCCACTAAACGACGCTTTCAGGTATTCTATCCTGAATTAGAATTTTGTACTGATAACGGCGCAATGATTGCCTTTGCAGGCGCGATGCGACTCAAAAAAAATCCCGCTTTAGCCAAACGGGATTATGGTTTCAACGTGAGACCTCGCTGGCCTTTGCATGAATTGGAAGCTGCTTAGTTTTAGCGTCACGAATCGAATCGAACCGACACTTGCTGGAAGTCATCGACTACTTAACCAATAAGTTGTCTTGTAGTATCGTTATTTTTTGTAGATACCGCAGCCAACAATCACGTCCTCAAACTTTTCTATGTACATTGATTTAGGTTCGATTTGCTTAGTCAGCGGATTCAGAAATTTATAATCCTGCCAGCCGCTGCCTTTTTTCTTCGCCATCTCAAGACGTTCTTTAATAAAGAGTTTACCGTCTTCGTCTTTAAGCTCAATCATGTCTTTACCGACCATGCGCGGATTCAGATGTGCCAGATTTTTACCATTAAAATCATACACGACAACGTATAAATCTTTATCTGAGTACTGTCCATCACGTTTATTGATCTCGGCAATCGTTGCCTGCATACCAGATTTTTTCATCGCCTCAATGGTTTTTTGCACCATTGCTTTTGCCTCGCTGGCGGTGCCGTGCTCTGCCGACAATACGGGCATACACCAGAAAAAAGAAAGCACGCACATTGCAGTAGCTACTTTTTTGAACATGGTCAATCTCCATAGAAATTTTCAGCACGGCAAGAATTTCATCTTAGACGGCAAACAAACATATTCCTAGTACTAAAACCTACTTCTTTTTGCTACCGAGCTTACTCTCTTTGCCCTTCATCAGATTCGTAATATTCTGGCCATGACGGTAAATCAATAAACCACTCATCACAAAAATTGCCAGCAACTTGATATCCGGCCCGAACAAAAGTCCATAGTAAAAGGGCGCAAAAATTGCCGCAATCAACGCTGCCAGAGAAGAATAACGGAATGCAAATGCAATGATCAGCCATGTCGCCAAGGTCGCAAGTCCCAGCCAAGGATTCAATCCCAGCAATACCCCCAAAGCAGTAGCGACGCCCTTACCACCGACGAATTTAAAAAATACCGGCCATAAATGCCCGAGAAACACAGCAATCGCCACAAGACCAACAGTATTTTCATTCAAGTCAAACTGCGGGCCGTAAGTGATCGCCAGCCAAACGGCTAACCAGCCTTTAAATCCATCGCCAAGCAAAGTCAGAACCGCTGCGACTTTGTTCCCACTACGCAGAACATTCGTTGCTCCTGGATTTTTGGACCCGTAAGTACGTGGATCAGCGAGGCCAAAAATTTTACTGACCACTACCGCAAATGAGATCGACCCGATCAGGTAAGCGGCAAGTACGGCAAGCAAAGTAGTCATTCGATTCCTTCTAGTAATTTTAAAAACCGGTGTCAGTATATTTGATCCATCTATATCAGGAGAATTTTTCTAATCTAATCATTTAAAGCGCAATTTACGGGTATCGCTCGCAGTAACGTGACGATCACGTCAGGTGTAATCCCAATTAAGAATCCGCGCCGACCTCCATTAATATAGATTTTTTCAAGCAACAAAATACTCTCCTCAATATAAATCGGAAGATTTTTTTTTGTGCCAAATGGTGATGTGCCACCAACTAAATAACCGGAATGCTTTTGAGCTACTTCAGGCTTACATGGTTCGACAGATTTGCACTTAACTTGCCGAGCCAAATTTTTTGTAGAAACCTTGTGATCGCCATGCATGAGAATGATCAATGGTTTTGCAGATTCGTCTTGCATAACAAGTGTTTTGATAACGACGTGCTCATCGACATACAACTCACGTGCAGATACCTTAGTTCCGCCATGTTCTTCATACGCGTATAGATGTTCTGAAAAAATTACGTTATGCCTACGTAAAAATTGTGTCGCCTGCGTTTCTGACACGTGCGCTTTTTTGGTCATATTTCTTTACGGCAGATTACAAAGCGATAAATTATATCCCTAGAGAATCGTTATCTAAGGTCGATCTTTCATTAAGAATAACCAAATTTCTTACGAATAAAATACTCAATTTTCTTCAAGAACATTTAAATCCCCATCTAGTTAATTTTCGATATGTGTTTTATTCATATCAAACATAAGTTTTGCGTCTTTTTTATATATAAAGTTATTTTTATTGGTAAAGAATTATTTTTAATATCAAAAAATCTATTTTCAAGGAACATAAATTTTCAAATTCGTATGAACTACGCAACAATCTGTAACATGCGCGTAACAAATGAAAAGATAATGTTCAATCCATTTACAAATTTGTGGGCGCATTTGAGAGATTATTTTTCATGTTTTTTATGAAATAAATCCACCCTTTAGTAAATTGAATAAATCAATAATTTGTTCAGCAAATTTTAGATTTAACCGCTATTCAATGATTGTTAATCGAAATTAACTAGTTCATATTCAGGGAGTAATAATGATTTTCAAAGAAAAAATCGGAGTGCAATCCGTGCGACTGGCACTAAGTGCCCTAGCGGGATCTATGTTGATTTCTGGCTATGCTCAGGCACAAGTCACTTCAGAATCTGTACAAAAAATTGAGATTACGGGATCCAATATTAAACGTGCGGAAAAAGAAGGCACATCTCCAATTCAGACTATTACGGCCAAACAAATCAGGGAAAGTGGCGCTGCTACCGTTCTTGAACTGATGAGAACGGTACCTGCAATTGGTACTGGCGGCTACAGCGATACACCAGATCAAAATGGTTTTTCTAAAGGTGTAGCAACTGCATCGTTACGCGGATTGGGATCAACTTCAACGCTGATCTTGTTGAACGGTCGCCGCATGGCACCGTCCGCGTATGTGAATCCGAACAACGGTCAATCAACTTTATATGATCTGAACTCAATCCCTATTTCCGCGCTGGAACGTGTTGAGATTTTCAAGGATGGTGCTTCTGCCGTGTATGGCTCTGACGCGATCGGTGGTGTTATCAACTTCATTACGAAGAAAGATTACCAAGGCGGCGAGCTCTCCACAACAATCGGTGCAAATGACAAAGGCAAGTTTGGCAAACAAAATGTCAACGGCACGATTGGATTTGGTAGTTTCGCTAAAGACGGCTATAACGTTTTTGCAGCGGTAGATTACACAAAACGCCAGGCGACAAAACTGCGTGATGCAAACTCTGACGTTGAAGCAGGTTTGTACGACACGATTAACCATCGTATGAATGGTTATTACAATGCTACGGGCAATCTCTTTAGCACGGTATCGAATCAAGGTTTTTTCTACAAAGAGTCGTCTCCTGGATCAGCAACGGCTGTAACTGGTGCGTCTGTAATTAATAAAACAAACTGCCCGACCTCTCAGCAGATTGTGGGTGGTGTGGCAAACGGCATTCCAAGTGGCACTTTGTTTAATCGTACGTTCTGTACTTATGACATCGCGGATCATACTAATGCGGGCACACCAGGCTCCGACGTAAGCTTGCTGTCACGCGGCAATTTGCGTATTAACGACAACATTACTGCTTTTGCTGAAGTTGCCTATACAAAATCTGAACGTCAATATGTCGCCAACTCTCGGGCAATTGACTATACAAACGGCCAGGTAACGAGCTACTCCGCGAGTGGTGCACAATCTTCTTTCTTCGCATTTTTGCCAGCTGGCCATCCTGACAATCCGTTTCCTGGAATTCGATCCCTGATCCGCTATCGTTTTGAAAACTTACGTGGCGGTAGTGAAACGACGAACACGAACTACCGTGGGCTCGCTGGCCTGAAGGGCGAAACAAAGGGCTTTGATTGGGAAACAGCGGTTCTGTGGAATCGCTCGAACAGCGATAACACTACATTCGGTCAGCTGTATCTGCCAACACTGCGTAAACTGCAAACTCAAAATGTAAGTTTGGCTGCATTATCTGCAGATCCTACCTTGAGTGTTGATGTCACGACTAAAGGTAAGTCTGAAGTTTTCCAATGGGATGCAAAAGCAAGTACTGAATTTGGTCAGCTAGGTGGCGGTGCAATCGGCGTTGCAGGTGGTTTTGAAGTTCGTCAAGAAAAATTAGTAGTAACTCCTGATGCTCGCACTGCTGCGGGTGACGTCTATGGCCTAGCAAATCAGTTGATTGACGGTAGTAGAACCGTGAGCTCTGGCTTCATGGAATTACGCACGCCATTCACAAAGTCCTTTGAAATGGATTTCGCTGGTCGTTTCGATAAATACCCTGACTTGAAAACAAATTTTGTACCAAAAGTCGGTGCAAAATGGTCGGCAAGTGATGCTGTAGCATTCCGTGGCACATACGCAAAAGGCTTCCGCGCTCCTTCTTTGTCACAAACGACTCCGGGTGGCGCCCAATTTTTCCTGAACAATCTGGTTGATCCAATTCGTTGCCCTTCAGGTAATGGACCTGCGACAGGTGCGGACACGACAGACTGTAATAAATCAATTTCAGGCGTAGGCGCAGCGAATCCAGCATTGAAGCCAGAAAAATCAAACAGCTACTCGATTGGTATGGTTTTATCTCCAACCAAAAACTTCGACGCAACCTTTGACTTCTACCATATTCGTAAAGAGGGTACTGTTCTGCTGCAAAGCGCACAATACCTGATCGACCACGAATCTCAAAATGCGTCTAACGTTATTCGCGACCAAAATCAACTGACATGGTTACGTGATGCAAACGGCAACTTGATCCCTAATTCTGGCCCATTGCAAAAAGTAACAGAACCATGGATCAATCAAGGTAGCATCGAAGTGTCTGGTTTAGACGTTAACTTGGCATTGCGCTCAACACTTGCCTCCGGAAATTTAACGACTAACCTCAATTTGGGGTATGTCCATTCATTCAAGATTGAGGAAAAGCTCGGTGATTTCACAATCAATACCGCAGGTACTTCTCCTGGCTTGGCTGACTGGGCAATTTCATCTGGTACGGACCAGCCACGTATTCGTGCTACTTTGTCTTCCTCATGGACAAGCGGTGACAATACTATATTTGGTTCAATCAACTACCGTGGTCCTGTGTCCTTGCAGCGCAGATCTGAAGGTGAAACAATTTACTCAACACCATACTGCCAATATCGTGGCACTACTGCACCAGCTGGAACATATCAGACAACGGCATTGCCAGGTTACATAGAGAACTTCCCAGATTGTTCCGTATCTAGCTGGACAACGGTCAATCTCGGTTACAGCTACACGGGCTTTAAAAATCTGACATTGTCTGCAAACATTTCAAATCTGTTTGATTCAAAACCACCTTATGATCCACGCTACGCAACATTGGGCTACAACAGCACATTGGATAGCAACACAGGCCGTTATTTCAATGTTGGTTTGAAATACGTCTTTAAATAATCAAAGGTTTCGTGTTTTTCTCGTCTCATTGAGGAAATGCGATCAAGCAACAATTAAAATGCCCCGAAAAATCGGGGCATTTTTTTGTCGTAAATATCTAAAAGCTTACGAATTGCTGCTCAACTTCCTCTTGGGTGATGCAAAGCATGCAGTTTCTTCAAACGCTCTTTTGCAACGTGGGTGTATATCTGTGTCGTTGAAATATCTGAGTGTCCAAGCAAAAGCTGTACGACACGCAAGTCGGCGCCGTGGTTCAGCAAATGTGTTGCAAACGCATGGCGCAAGGTGTGGGGTGACAATGGTGCATGAATGCCTGCCATCTCTGCATATTTTTTAATCAGAATCCAAAACATTTGCCTCGTCATCGCACCACCACGGGCGGTCACGAATAGAGCATCATCAATCTGGCCGTTCAAAATTTGTGATCGTGCATCTCGTAAATATCGTTCCATCCACATCCTGGCGACTTCGCCGAAGGGTACCAGGCGGGTTTTGCTACCTTTGCCGGTGATCCGCAGAACACCGTCATTGAGACTGACCTCAAGTGAACGCAAGGTTACCAGTTCAGTGACCCGTAAACCGCATGCATATAAAACCTCCAGCATCGTGCGGTCACGCAGGCCGTGTGGCGTGCTGTCGTCGGGTGCTTGCAATAAGGCTTCGACTTGTGCTTCACTCAGCGTGTGAGGTAAGCGACTCGCCTGCTTTGCCGATCGTAGTTTGGTACAGGGATTTGCCGTCATCAGATTCTGACGAAATGCCAGACGGTAAAATCGTTTGAGGACGGTCATTCTGCGATTTGCAGAGGTCGCTTTTGAGATGGCGTGTTTTTGCGCGATATAGCTTGCGACATCCACCTCATCGGCTTGATACAAATGTTTTTGTCGCTGTAAATATAACCATTCTGCAAAAAATCGCAGATCGCGTCGATACGCTTCTAATGAATTTTTTGCTAAGCCATCTTCTAGCCAAAGCGTGTCACAAAACTGGTCAATCTGCTCCTGAATAGGTGAAGGTAACAGTACCGGGATTGCGGAGGCTCCCTGAGCATCTGAGCTTGCTACTTTGACGTCCACAAAGACTCCTGGGTATAACCGGCCACGCCCTCATGGGTAAGCAACCAGCGCTTTACACCGAGGTGAAACCCAGTCTCATCGTCATGATGCGCAAAACCACCGAGGCCACCAGCAGCGGTCACTCTATGGCATGGGATCACTAAGGGAAACCAGTTCGCGCCACATGCCTGCCCTACCGCACGTGGTGCCGATTTTATATGCTTAGCGATCTGTCCATAGGTCAGGACTTCGCCACGCGGAATCGAAGAAATCGCTTGCCAGACCTTGGTCTGAAATACGCTACCCACCTGTTTGAGAGGCAAGTCAAAGCGATAATCAGGCTCTGACAAATAACGTTCGATTTGCTTGGAGGCCTTTTCTGCAATTTTATCAACCGGTGCTTTGTCAGGGAAACGGGGCGGCAGATACACCAGCTCAGTCACTAACTGCGATTCTGTACGGATACCGATGGCACCGAAAGGTGCATGAACGATAGCGGAAAAGATGCCGGTTTCTCTGTCTTGCATAGTGGCCTGCGAGGAAATAAGGAAATGACGGAATGACGAAATGGAGAATAATTGAATATAGCAAAACCATAAAGAAAAAAGGCGCATCAAGCGATGCGCCTTTAAAACTTCTTTCGCGTTTCGGGCTGTTTAGCGCTATCTCACTCTCTTAGCACTCAGCTTGTATTAAAACGCGCGTCTCCTCAGTGTCCTACGGTATCGATACCGTTTTTATGCACTACCGCCTTATAAACCTGTATAGCTATTTTCAGCATAATTTCGCTTCGTTTAATTCTATTTTAGAAGCTTACTGCTAAATCTCAATCTGCCAAGAATATAGCATGCAATTTTGTGCGTTTCAAATTGATTACGCACAAAAAAAGGGCGCTGTTGCATATAAGTACAAATACGTGGTTTTACTGAAAATTGTTCTGGACAAGACAAATTTCTTTATTACTAAAATCAACAAAGCCGTATTTACTTAGTGTAACTACGGCTTTATCCGACTTTTATTTGTAGACTAACTGGGGTAACCAAGTGGAAATTTGTGGCACGTAAGTAATTAACAACAAGAAGCCTATCATCGTCAATAACCACGGCATCACAGCGACGGTCAATTCAGTAATCCCCATTTTGGTGATTCCTGAGGCGACATAGAGATTCAGCCCCACTGGTGGATGGCACATACCGACCTCCATATTGACCACCATAATGATGCCAAAATGCACAGGATCGATGCCGAGCTTCATCGCAACCGGAAACAAAATAGGTGCCATGATCAGCACAATCGATGACGGCTCCATCACATTACCTGCCAGCAGCAACAGAATATTCACCACCAGCAAGAAGCTGATCATGCCAAAACCTTTATCCATGATCCATCCCGCCATCGCTTGCGGAATGTTTTCACTGGTCATCAGGAAAGAGAATAAAACGGCATTAGTAATGATGTAGAGCAGCATTGCCGACATCGCCGCAGAATCCAGCAAGACCTTAGGAACCTTGGCAAGGCTCATGTCCTTGTACACAAACACCGCAACAATAAAGGCATAGACGGCAGAGACCGCGGCAGCTTCGGTAGGTGTAAACATCCCGGTATAAATGCCGCCCATCACAATCACGATCAGCAGCAGACCCCAAGCGCTTTTGCGGAAATGTACCAGTCGCTCAGCCCAGCTCGCTTTTGGCATGCGCGGATAATTATGCTTGCGTGCCAGGAACCAGGTCGTCAAACCAAGGAAAATCGCCAGTAACAACCCTGGGACCACACCCGCCATAAATAACTGACCGACTGACGTATTGGTCGATACGGAGTACATGACCATCACAATTGAGGGCGGAATCAAAATGCCCAAAGCACCTGAGGTCGTAATCACACCAGCGCCGAAGCCTTTAGGGTAACCCTGCTTCACCATCGCCGGCATGATAATCGAGCCAATCGCGACCACTGTCGCGGGAGATGAACCGGATACCGCAGCAAACAAGGCGCAGGCCATAACACCAGCCAATGCCAGGCCGCCGTGCCAGTGACCTACCATCGAAGCGGCAAAATTAATCATACGCCGCGCCACCCCGCCATGTGTGAGGAAATTACCCGCCAGAATAAAGAACGGAATCGCCATGATCTCGAACTTCTCAATTCCTGTGAACAACTTCAGGGCAACCGATTCAATTGGCACCGTCGTCATTGTGAACAAGAAGGTCAATACCGTCAGACCGAGAGAAATCGAAATTGGCATTCCTGTCAGCATTAACGCTAACAACAAGACAAATATGATGGCGGCGTTCATGCTTTCACCTCTTCTTCCAAACCTTCGACATGCGAATGATCATGCTTAGGCAATTCACCTGTTTTGATAAAAGCCCATGCGACTTGCATAAAGCGGAAAGACATTAGCGACGAACCCAGGGGAATCGCCATGTACACCATCCACATCGGCACTTCCAGATCTGCTGAAGTCTGATCGGTATGCGCTAATTCCCAGACGAATTTACTACCAAGCACGGCAACAATGCCGGTAAATAGTGCGCCGGACAACAAACCCAGTACGACGAATTTATTACGCCAGGGCGTGTTCATCTTATTGATGAGGACATCGACACCGACGTGAATGCCAGTACGCACACCATAGGCTGCACCGAATTTTGCCATCCACACAAACATATAGATGGTTAATTCTTGTGCCCAGCTGAGATTAATTTTAATCAGAAAGTCTTGTATGACAGGGATGGGGAAGCCAGCCGCATAGCGATGTACGACTGCGACGAAAGTCACCAGCGTGGCGGCTCCCATCAGGAAGGCAATCAGCCATTCTTCCAGATGATCTAGGAATTTCATAGTCCCTCTTAAGAGTGATTAAGGGTGATTAAGGGTGAGTTGGAACGAATCTGATAACACGCATCAGGCGCGCCCCATCAGCTTAGTAGATCAGCTCAATACATCAGCCGGATGTCAGTCGCATTCAATCACATATTAGCGACATGTCATCCGTGTATAGCAAGGGGAGCAAAGTCCCCTCACTGACTGAGTGCTTATTTTTCGCCAGAAGAGGCAGATAACTTACGGATCGATGCGATCAGATCTTTACCGATACGACCTTCCATATCGGTCTGTACTGGCAACAAGGCTTTGCGCCATTCATTCTTTTCAGCCGGGGTCAGTTCATAGATCGTGGTTTTACCGGCTTTACGAATCGAATCCAAGGCACGGCCGTTTTCTTGGTCAGCAATCGCATTGGCATAAGTCGTTGCATTTTTCATCGCGGAATCCAGCTCGGTGCGGATGTCGGCTGGCAGGCTGTCCCAGAATTTTTTATTCACAACGACGGCATAACCAAGGTAGCCGTGGTTCGATACGGTTACATGCTTCTGCACCTCGTGCATTTTTTGCGTGTACATGTTAGATGGTGGATTTTCCGTTCCATCAACGACACCTGTTTGCAGAGCCTGATACACCTCAGAGAACGCCAGTACTTGTGGATTCGCACCAAGAGCACGCATCTGCGCATCCAGCACTTTGGACGATTGAATACGCATTTTCAAGCCTTTGAAATCGGCTGGTGTGCGTAATGGCTTGTTTGCGGACATCACTTTAAAGCCATTGTCCCAGAACGCCAAACCTGTAATGCCTTTAGATTCAAGCTTTTGTAACAGGCCTTTACCGATAGGACCTTCTGTCACCTGATGCAGCGTGTCTTTGAACGGGAAGATGTAAGGCAAATCAAATACTTCAAATTCTTTCACGCCGAGGGGGCCAAATTTTGCCAGTGATGGCGCGAGCATCTGTACCGCACCTAATTGCAGGGCTTCGAGTTCTTCCTTATCCTTGTACAAGGTACTATTTGGATACAGCTCAACTTTGACACGGCCTTTGGTATTTTTCTCAGCGAGTTCTTTAAAACGCTCTGCCGCTTTGCCTTTTGGTGTGTCGCTTGCGACAACATGGCTGAATTTGATAACGATAGGTGCCTGCGCGAAGGCAGCGCCGCTCACGACGGATGCAACCAGCATAGAACACAATAGGGATGTGAGTTTCATTGATGTCTCCGGAAAATTTTAGGAATCTTACTTTTGTGACGCGATTATTCTTTGCACCGCCAATTCCTACAACTGTGGATAACCACAATTGGATTGCAATACAACAGGTGTGCGGCAGGCACGCAGAAAATACGCACACATGCGCAACTCATACGCAACACACACTCAATGCACACAGAACAGATGACTGAGGCTGTTTGACAGCGTTACACTAGCAAGATAATGAAAATCTCCGCAAAATCCCGCTCATGGCCGAATCAGAAATGGCGCTGGTTGCTGCCAATCCTGCTGGTCAGCCTATTTGTTACCACGTTGATCTGGCTGCCGTGGCAAGCGCAACGGATGGAGGCAAATGAGCGTCAGGAGCAACTAATCGCCGACACCTTGTGGGTGGAGCAAGCCATCCAATTCCAATTGGGACGCGATGAAGAAATGCTGCGCCAGATCGGCACCGAAATCAACGCAGGAAAAATATCTCCGCAACAAGTACGCGAACGCTTTAAAACCCTGTTGAAAAGTAATCGAGAGATTCAGCGCATCGTCTGGTTCGACCATCACGATGTCGTTGTCACATCGACTGCAGACACATCCGTCAATCTCAGTCAAAACCGTAGCGTCCCAGATCAAGCGGAATTCAGCGGAATAGAGGTTGACCGTAAGCTACGCTGTCTGCCGCCGACAGTCGATGAGGTGAATTTAAAAACATATCTGATGAGCTGCCAGATCCCCCTGATCAGCGCAAATCACCGTATCGGCAGCATCGTCGTCACCTACTATCTTTCGGGCATACTCGAAGAAATGGTGCCCTGGTGGTTCGCACAGGAAAACGAAATTTCGATTATCGATCTCGATGAAAAAATCTATGCGAAGCGATCCGCTGGCGGCCCCGGTAAAAATGTCTACACCCATAACCGCGCTCTGGATTTGCCAAATATTTCCCTAATCCTGCGCACAAATAGCAATAAAAGCGAACCCAAACTACTCTCTAATCTCCTGGTGCTGTCAGTCATCCTGCTGTCAATCGGATTGATCTGGAGCCTGCTAGCACTGTGGCGCGATATCAACCGCCGTCTGGCTGCCGAGGGCGCATTGCGCCAGCAAGTCTCATTCCGAACGGCGATGGAAAATTCCCTGATCACCGGCCTGCGCGCACGCGATATGGAAGGCCGTCTCACCTATGTGAATCCGGCTTTTTGCAAGATGGTCGAGCATCCGGCAGAAAATATCGTCGGCAGACTGCCGCCCATGCCCTATTGGGCACCCGAAGCCTTTGAAGAATATCGCCAGCGCTTTACGCAATTACTCGCCGGCACTGTTCCATCCGAAGGTTTTGAAACGATTTATCAGCGTGCCAGCGGCGAACGTTTTCCGGTATTGATTTATGAATCGCCGCTGGTGAATGATCAAGGTGTACAGACCGGCTGGATGAGCTCGATCCTGGATATATCGGAATTAAAACGCGCCCAGGAACTGACCCGTCACCAGCAAGAAATGCTGCACGCCAGCGCCCGCCTTGCGACCATGGGCGAGATGGCATCAATACTCGCGCACGAACTGAATCAGCCACTGGCAGCGATCTCCAGCTACACCACCGGCGCGATTAATCTGCTGCAATCAGATCAGACGAATCCCGACGATAAACAATTATTACTGAGCGCTCTGGGCAAAGCCAATACTCAGGCACAGCGTGCCGGACAGATCATTCGCAGCGTGCATGAGTTCGTTAAAAAACGGGAAGCGAGCCGCGAGCCAGTTGACATGGCTACCTTGATCCAAAGCGTCATGCCGCTGGTTGAGTTACAGGCACAAACCTCGTACGTCAACATTCAGTATGTGATTGCCGAGCATCTGCCGCTGGTGCAAGCAGACCGCGTGCTGCTGGAGCAAGTGATCCTGAACCTAACCCGTAATGCGATCGAATCCATGCAGCAGAATCCACCGGAACACTGTCTCTTGCGCATCGTAATCAGGCAAGAATCTGGCTGCATAACGGACCAGGCTGGCGCGCCGCAGACAGTCAGCAATTGCATCGTCGTTGAGGTAATTGATCGCGGTCACGGCATTTCAGCAGAGGTTGCCGCACGATTGTTCTCACCATTTTTCTCGACCAAATCGAGTGGAATGGGCATGGGACTGAACATCTGCCGCACCGCAATTGAGTTCCACGGCGGACAGCTCAGTCATCAGGAAAATCCGGCTGGTGGTACTATCTTCAGGTTTTCGCTGCCGGTTTAATTTGCATTCCCCATTCCCGTATATAAAAAAATAAAAGAGAGCCGTCACGCTCCCGCCAAAAATTTCTTCGGAGACTAAGTTTATGCTGCACATTGTGGATGATGAAGATGCTGTCAGAGACGCCCTGTCCTGGCTGGCACGCTCGCGAAATATTGCGGCAACCAGCTACGATTCCGCCGAAAAATTCTTGTCTGCACTCGATCATCCCCTGCAGTTCGATCCTCAGGGTGACTGCCTGTTACTCGATGTGAGGATGCCGGGTATCAGCGGCACTGCCTTATTCGATATGCTGACAAACCGCCAGATCATACGGCGTTTGCCTGTCATTTTTTTGACGGGTCATGGCGATGTTCCGATGGCAGTCGACACCTTGAAACGCGGCGCCTTTGATTTTTTTGAAAAACCGTTTAACGACAACAAGCTCATGGACAGGGTGCAAGAAGCACTGGCCCAGTCGCGCGAAGCAGGTGCGTCGGCAGTGATTCATGAGCGGCTAGCGACCTTGTCGGCACGCGAGCGCGAAGTGCTCGATCTGATCCTGCTGGGCAAAATGAACAAAGTCATCGCCGATCAATTAGGCATCAGCATGCGCACGGTCGAAGTACACAGAGCGCATATTTTTGACAAAATGCAGGTAAAAACTGCGGTCGAATTAGCCGGATTATTGAAGTAGCGCCAGCAGACAAGCTAGCTGCCGCTCATTGGCCCAATTTAGCCGATTTACCCATCTGCCTCAGCGCCATTCGCAATAGTGCGCATATGTACGCATATTCTTTTATTTTTTAGGGGAGTATAGTCAAATTTAGTGCTGATTGCGCTGATTATACGGCGCGCTTAAAATATACTCCCACCCAGCAAGACAATTTACCTATGTCCGTCGCCACACTCCTCATCCCTGATTTTGCGCTTATCGTGCTGGGCTTTTTGCTTGCTCGCTTTGCGAACTGGGGCGGACATTTTTGGGCGGGTGTTGAAAAAATCGTCTATTACCTGATGTTCCCAGCGCTGCTGTTCTACACCACGTCGCGGACGCCGTTTAACTTCACGACCACAGGACATTTTCTGCAAATCGCGTTTATCGCGACAGCTTGTGGCATGGGCTTGGGTTATCTCGCCAAATTTTTCTTCACCAGCGCACCGAGAGTGTTTGAGTCTGGGGTGCAAACTGCGTTTCGCTTTAACTCGTACATCGCACTGGCTCTGGCCTCGCGCCTCGCGGGTGATCAGGGCACGGCATTGATGGCTTTGCTGATCGGCTTTCTGGTCCCTTTGTGCAATATGGCGGCGGTATATGCGCTGGCGCACAATAGCGGCAAACTTCTCATCGAAATCGCTAAAAATCCGCTGGTCGTGGGCACCGCATCCGGCGTCATCGTCAACCTTTGCCAGATCCCGGTTCATGAAGCGATTAATGCGACGTTATCGCGTCTGGGAAATGCCTCGATCGCACTCGGTCTGCTCGCAGTTGGGGCGGGTATTCGTTTGTCTGCCTTACACGAAGCCAAAGCAATGGCGAGTTATTTTCTGACGATTAAATTATTGGTACTTCCACTGATCGCGCTCTTACTTGGTCACTGGATGCAATTACCTTTGCTGCAATTACAAATCGTCGTGATTTTTTGTGCCCTGCCGACGGCATCTAGCGCCTTTGTCCTCGCGGCACGTATGGGCGGCAATGCGCCGTTTGTCGCTTTCCTGATCTCTGCCAGTACCGTACTGTCGGCGATCACGCTACCGTTCTGGTTATCACTGGTGCATTAAGCTGATGTGCGGCTAGGTACCTTGCCGGATTCATTGCCAGATCAGTTGCAAAATCAGTGACTACAACTCGACACCATGCTGCTGTAAAGCCCAGGTCACATGCTCGCGCACCAGATCCGATGGATGTTGCAACTGTGCCTGCAACGCCTGAACAATAACTGCATCGCCACGCATGCTATTCGCCGCATTCCCCAACCCCACCGCGAGGTTGCGCAGCCAGCGCTCATGCCCGATACGCCGTATCGGACTACCTTCCAGATAGCGCATAAACTGCGCTTCGCTCCAGGCGAACAAACTCACCATGTTGGCATGATCAAGTCCATTCCGCACATCAAAATCATCCACACTCGCTTGCTGAGCAAATTTATTCCAAGGGCAAAATAACTGACAGTCATCACAGCCGTAGACACGGTTACCGATCAAGGGTCGCAGCTCAACGGGGATACTGCCATGCAGTTCTATGGTGAGGTAAGAAATACAGCGCCGGGCGTCAAGCTCATACGGCGCAATAATCGCACGGGTCGGACAAACGTCGATACACGACTGGCATTGTCCGCAGTGCTCGCTGACAGGTGCATCAACTGGCAAAGGAATATCGACCAGAATCTCGCCCAGAAAAAACATCGATCCGGCGTCACGGTTCAGGAGCAGAGTATGTTTGCCACGCCAGCCTATGCCTGCTTTGGCGGCCAATACAACCTCCATCACCGGTGCCGAATCGGTAAACACCCGATAACCCAGCGTGCCAATTCGGACTTCAATTTTGTCGGCGAGTTGCTGCAAGCGGTTCCGCAATACCTTGTGATAATCGCGACCACGTGCATACACTGAGATCACCGCCGTATCCGCCGCCTCCATCTGTGCGCGCGCATTGCTACGCCAATCGGCTTCCCCGCTTTTAGGCAAATAATTCATACGGGCAGAAATCACCCGCACCGTGCCAGGCACAAGTTCCGCCGGACGTGCCCGCTTCATTCCATGGGCAGCCATGTACGCCATCTCGCCATGATGTCCGGCATCAAGCCAGGCCTGCAAACCCGGCTCAGCATGACTAAGATCGATATCAGCAATACCCAGCTCGGCAAAACCGAGTTCTTTACCCCAGGTCTTGATTTCCAGCGCCAGCGCTGCCAAATTGATCTGGTCCTGGGATCGTTGGTCTGCGGCTAGCTTGTCTGCCGTCAGGTGTACTGCTTCGTGCGCTTCTTCGTGCATTAAAGACTTCCGACGCGGTATGATGTGCAATGAAATTTCATCTGGAATGTATTACGGCAAATGTCACATTATAAAACGACACTGGCGGATGAAGCCGCCACGCAAGCGCTGGGCAAGCGCCTCGCTTTGCACCTGCGCCCCGGTTTCAGCATTTATCTGCATGGCGATCTCGGTGCAGGTAAAACCGCCCTGACCCGCGCGGTGCTGCATGCCGCCGGTCATCAGGGCCATGTCAAAAGCCCCACCTATAATCTGGTCGAAATTTATCAGATCCAGCTGCAAGGGCAAGACGTCAAGATCATGCATTTTGATCTGTATCGCATGACTAGCCCAGAAGAATTTTTGGAGGCGGGCTTTCGCGAAGAATTTAATGAGCATACCGTCTGCATTATCGAATGGCCAGAAAAAGCCGACGGCATCTTGCCTCCCGCCGATCTCAATATCTTTTTACGCATCGCTGGTCATGGCCGTGAGGTAGAATTGCAAGCCTTGTCTGACAAAGGTAATGAATGTTTAGCAAAACTGAATTTCGCTCCCAATCTGTAAGCACGTCGCCAGTCGCAAAAAAACGCCGCACTATCCTCAAGGCGGGGAGCACGCTACTCATTTCCATCATGGCACCCGATGTCGCTCTGGCAGCGATGGCAGCCCAGATACTGGCCGTACGCGTCTGGCCTGCCGAGGACTACACCCGCGTCACCCTAGAAAATAACAGCGATCTTAAAACCAGCCACTTCACGGTCAAAAATCCGGAACGTCTGGTAGTCGACATTGAGGGTATCGAACTCAATCCTACACTCAAAGAACTGGTCGCCAAGATCCAGTCGAATGACCCTTATATCAAGCAGGTACGCGTAGGACAAAATCGCCCGAATGTCGTGCGGCTGGTATTCGACCTGAAAGAAGAAGTTAATCCGCAAGTGTTCACCCTGCAGCCCGTCGGCAATTATCAGCACCGTCTGGTGTTCGATCTCTATCCTGCCAATCCTCCCGATCCTATTGCAGCCATGATAGAAAAAGGCGACTGGCATAAAGATCTGCCCAAAGATTTGACACCACCAAGAATCGATAACAAGCCCGAGCTAAAGCCAGAACTCAAAACCGATTCTAAAGCGGACAGAGCAGATAAGACAGATAAGCCCGACAACAAGCCTGAGCATAAAGCCGACCCGGCAACAGAGTCAGATAAATACGCCGTCAAAACACCGGTTCTGACACGTATGATTACCATCGCTATTGACCCCGGTCACGGTGGCGAAGATCCTGGTGCCATTGGTCGCGGTGGCAGCCGTGAAAAAGATGTCGTCCTCTCGATTGCCAAACGTCTCAAAGCCAAGATAGAACAAATCCCGAATATGCGCGTGATGCTGACGCGTGACGGCGATTATTTTGTACCGCTGAACGTCCGCGTTCAAAAAGCCCGCGCCGTGCAAGCCGACCTGTTTATGTCAGTGCATGCCGATGCCTTCGTCAACTCAAGTGCCCGTGGCTCGTCGGTCTTTGTTTTGTCTGAAAAAGGAGCGAGTTCAAGTGCAGCGCGCTGGCTGGCGGACAAAGAAAACGCCGCCGATCTGATTGGTGGCGTCAACATCAAAACCCATGACAAACAACTCGCCAGCGTCTTGCTCGATCTGTCCACCACAGCACAAATCAACGATAGCCTGAAACTTGGCAAGGTTGTACTCAGTGAAATCAGCAGCATCAACCGCCTGCATAAAGGCGCGGTCGAGCAAGCCGGTTTTGCCGTGCTCAAAGCACCGGATATCCCAAGTATCCTGATCGAAAGCGCCTTCATCTCGAACCCGGAAGAAGAAGCCAAACTAACGGATGACACCTATCAGGATCAGATGGCCGATGCTGTAGTCAAAGGGATTAAAAAGTATTTTTCCAGGAATCCGCCGCTGGCGAAGAATCGGCTGACCTGAACGCTGACGCGTTTTCCGGCATCAATTTGGAAGAGGCTAAATCTGGAGGAGTTGATCTAAGGTTTCAGGTCGGCATTCTGGATCTGAACTTCGACATCCGAATCACAACCAATACCCAAGGCAATCCAGCGGCGAAACAGACGTTGCAAAAGACGCTGCAAAAAATTCTGTGCTAAACGCTCGGCAACTGAGCGGACGAAAGACGGCAAAAAAGACGGCAAGTAAGTCATCCAACGCAAATACATAGCAGGCGACAACAACAGGCCGCAACGATATCGCTGATGATCGTCACTCCACTGCAAGGCACGGCATGCATCGTGTCGCTGCCTCAGCCAGATCCGGGCGACAGGACAAGGCTCTGCCGCACAACACACGCCACAACCGTTGCAAGCTTGTCCCGGCGCCGGTTTTGCCGGTGCAGCGGGATGTAGCCAGATGGTTTGCAGCTGCGGCTTCATGACTTATTTTTTCAACATTCTCCGGCCGACTTTCCACAGCGCACCGAGCACAATTGGGAATACGGCTGCACCGACACCGACCAGTACAATCGCATTCAGATGCTCGCGGACAAAAGGAATATTACCGAAAAAATAGCCTGCTAATACAACAGAGAACACCCAGAACAAAGCACCGAGTATGTTGTAGACCTGAAAAGTCTTATGCGTCATATCCGACAAGCCGGCAACGAATGGGGCAAAGGTACGTACCAGCGGCACAAACCTCGCCAAAACTACCGTCTTACCGCCATGTTTTTCATAAAATTCGTGGGTTTTTTTGATCGCATTACGGTCTATCCATCTATGGTCACGTTCCAGAACTTTGTGACCGATCATGCTGCCTATCCAATAATTCAGCGAATTGCCACTAATAGATGCAACGATCAGCAACGTCATGAGTAACCAGAGGTCCATATCACCACGGGCGCAGAAAGTGCCTGCAATAAACAGCAGTGAATCGCCAGGCAAAAACGGCAAAATCACAAATGCGGTTTCAGAAAAAATAATCGCGAATAAGACGACATAGACCAATGTCCCGTATTGCTGAATAACCAATCCCAATGATTTATCGACATGTAAAAGCATGTCCAGTAACTGCATGAAATCCATAATTCTCCTCGGTAGCGGCGCAATCATACACTAGGGTCTGCTAACAATCGAATCGGGAGTGCGAATGATTCTGAAGAAGCACGGTGCGAGACAGAAGTGACGCTCGGAACGCCACGTGCTCTCATTTTCTCTATCAGGCCATTCCCGTAGGGTTCATGTCAGGACACACGATGGACTGCGTTGCCCCTTTTGCTGAGGCACCAGCCTCAGCGGCGATGCGCGCCTTGCCATCCTGCGCCCTGACATGAACGCATCTCCCGACCCGATCGTTAGCAGACCCTAACGCCCATCCAATTTTGATGACGAGCACAGGTATAATCTTGGGATGAACGAGACATCCACTCCCTACCGCCCTATCCAAGCCCTGCCTGATCAACTGATCTCCCAAATCGCCGCAGGCGAGGTGGTCGAGCGGCCATCTGCCGTAGTGAAGGAGTTACTGGAAAATGCGCTGGATGCAGGATCTAGCAGTATCCAGATCCGGCTTGAAGAAGGTGGCGTCAAACGCATTGCCATCAGCGACAACGGGCGTGGTATCCCGGCAGATCAATTACCTCTGGCCGTCGCACGTCATGCGACATCCAAGATCGCGTCGCTCACAGAGTTGGAGAATGTCGCCACACTGGGTTTTCGCGGGGAAGCGCTGGCATCGATTGCCTCTGTTGCCTTATTGACGCTGACTACCCGCACAGCAGAAGCGCCACATGCGTGGCAGATTGAGAATGGCAAAATCTCTCCCGCCTCCGGCGCGCAAGGGACAACGGTGGATGTCCAGGACCTGTACTACAACACACCGGCGCGCCGCAAATTTTTAAAATCCGAACAAACCGAGTTCGGTCATTGCGCCGAGGTCGTGCGCCGCATTGCGTTGGCGCGTCCCGATGTAACATTTTCGTTATCGCACAACGGCAGAGCGGTCGATCACTGGAATGTCAGCGCGATTGATAAGCGCAGCGCCCATATTCTGGGTGAGGCCTTTGCCAATGCCCGTCTGCCACTGGACGAGAGCGCAGGGCCATTGCGCCTGCACGGATTCGTCGGCTTGCCAACCGCATCGAAAGGTCGCGCCGACGCCCAATTTTTCTATGTCAATGGCCGCTTTGTCCGGGATAAACTGCTGACCCATGCGGTCCGCGCCGCCTATCAGGATGTGTTGCATGGTGACCGTTATCCCTCCTATGTACTGGCGCTCGACCTTGATCCCGCGCTGGTCGATGTCAATGTCCACCCGTCAAAAATTGAAGTCCGTTTTCGTGATAGCCGTGCGGTACATCAGTTTGTATTTCATGCCGTGAACCGCGCTCTGGCACAAACGTCGGCCACGGCATTTGGTACCGTCCCGGGACCTGCGACTGCGATGGCGCCGCAACTCAATGGCGCAATCAATACAACCAATGCAACCAACGCAGCGAACACAACATCAAACGGCAGAATACCCTGGCTAAGCGGCGAGCAAGCTACATTCGGTGCGCAATTTTCACCACAACCACTGGGTGGGAGTGGCTATGACTACGCGCCACAACACACCTCGCAGACCGGAGTTGCCCAGAGCTTGCAAAATTATGGTGCTTTGTTCGCCCGTGACCAGAGTAATGAGAATCGAACCGGCAATTCAACGCCGATAGGTGGAGCTGAATTACCGGCAGACGAGCATCCGCTCGGCTTTGCATTGGCGCAGTTGCATGGCGTATATGTCTTAGCACAAAACAGCAAAGGCCTGGTGCTGGTTGACATGCATGCAGCGCATGAACGCATCTTGTATGAGCAATTAAAAAATGCGCTCGACGCCAATAGCATGCCGGTTCAGCCTATGCTGATCCCGGTGACGTTTTATGCCGATGGCGTAGAAGTCGGCACGGCTGAAGAGCATCAGGCCACCTTGCAGGCGTTGGGTTTCGATATTGCCGCAATCTCCCCGACCACGCTGGCAGTGCGTTCAGTACCAGCCTTACTCAAAAATGCTGATGCCCAGTCACTGGCTCGTGATGTGCTGCGTGAGGTCAGAGAATTCGGCGGTTCGCGAGTGCTGATTGACCGCCGCAATGAGTTATTAGGCACGCTGGCCTGCCACACCGCCGTGCGCGCCAATCGCAGCCTGACTGTCATCGAAATGAACGCCCTGCTCCGCCAGATGGAACAGACCGAGCGCGCCGACCAGTGCAATCACGGCCGTCCAACCTGGGTACAACTGGGATTGAACGATCTCGATAAAATGTTTTTGCGCGGTCAATAAGACGCACCTATAGGACAAACGCAAACCGTAAAGCCGCACACCACGGAGACGCGGAGACACAGGAAAAACAGGAGTAAAACGGTTGCATAGGATATCGACATCAAGGGAATTTCAAAAACGAATCCCTAAGCAGAATGCGCCTCCTGGCACGAAATGCCTCTGCAAGCCGCATTCAGACTGCGGATTCATTTGTGAAGATAAGCAACTTGCCCTTTTGCCTAAGCCCTACAAGTAAGTCCTGATCTATTTATATCAACACCGATGTTATCAACTTTAACCAAACAGGCAGTATGAGCACACGTCACAAGGTCATCGCCATCATGGGCCCGACCGCCTCGGGCAAAACGGCTGCCGCGCTCGAAATCGCCCGCCATATTCCAGCCGAGATCATCTCCGTCGATTCCGCACTGGTATATCGCGAGATGGACATCGGCACCGCCAAACCCAGCGCAGCAGAACTCGCATCGGCACCGCATCACCTGATCGACGTTATCGATCCGGCCGATGCCTATTCCGTTGCCCAGTTTCTCATCGACACCAAACGACTCGTGGACGAGATCGCTGCACGAGGCAAGCTCCCCTTACTGGTCGGCGGCACGATGATGTATTTCAAAGCCCTGATCAACGGCCTCGACGACCTGCCCGCAGCCGATCAGGCACTGCGCGCCGAACTCGACGCCGAAGCCGCGCGCGACGGCACGCCCGCACTGCATGCGCGGCTGGCCAAGCTGGACCCGGTAACCGCCGCACGATTAAAGCCAAACGACTCGCAACGTATCCAGCGCGCACTGGAGATCATTGCACTGACAGGCCAGCCGATGTCCGAACTGCTGGCACAACAACCAAAAGCCGAAATGCCGTTCGAGATGCTCTCGCTGTCACTGGAACCATCAGACCGCGCCGTCCTGCACCAGCGTATTGCCAGACGCTTTGACATCATGCTGGAACAAGGTTTTCTGGACGAAGTACGCCAACTGCGCGCACGCGGCGACCTGCATCCCGACCTGCCATCGATGCGCTGTGTAGGCTATCGTCAGGCATGGGAATATCTCGACGGCACCTGCGACCTGAACGACATGCGCGAACGCGGCATCATCGCCACCCGCCAGCTAGCCAAGCGCCAGCTCACCTGGCTACGCTCCATCCCCGAGCGCACCGTCATTGATTGCCTCGGTCAAAACCCAACAGAAACCCTGCTCCAGCACGCCATTTCTTATCGAAATTCCTAACAAAAAAGGCAAGCATCAAACATTGATAATGAAAATCGCCATTTGATATTGACACCAATAAGTCAAAATGGCATAATTTCGGGCTTCTTGGTGATATAGCTCAGTTGGTTAGAGCACAGCACTCATAATGCTGGGGTCGGTGGTTCAAGTCCACCTATCACCACCAGATATACGTCCAAAGAGATTCTTTGACGTCCTAAAACCCGCGAATAGCTCAGTGCTAGCGCGGGTTTTTTGTTTGTTGCGGTATTTTGGCGTCCATTTACATCCAGCATTTTTGCATCCATACTTGAGCACATAATCGTTTAACTCCAAAATGCTTGGATGCAAAATGCCAAAACTCGCCAAACCGCTCACTGATACTCAGGTAAAGAACGCTAAGCCAAAGAACAAAATATACACGCTAGCAGATGGTGGCGGTATGTATCTTGAGGTTGCACCAACAGGGTCGAGAATTTGGCGTATGAGCTATCGTCAACCTGATGGCAAGAATACTCGCCTAACGTTCGGCGCCTATCCAGAAGTATCGCTCTTGGATGCACGTAAAAAACGTATGGATGCAAAAGAGCTAAAAGCTAAAGGCGTAGATCCAGCACAAAGCAGACGAGTCGAGAAAGCAGTCAAGGCGATTGCAGCAGCGAATACGTTTCAAGCCGTTGCATACGAATGGCATGCGAATAGATCGGAAGCTTGGCAACCCCGCACTGCAAGTAATGTTCTGCACCGACTAGAAAAAGACGTTTTTCCTTTGATTGGAAAATATCCGATCTCAGATATCAAAGCTCCGATCATGCTGGATGTTTTACGTCAAATTGAAAAACGTGGCGCATTGGATATGGCAAAACGACAAGGCCAAGTATGTAGTCAAATTTTTCGCTTTGCGATTGCATCCGGCAAGGCCGATATCGACCCAGTACCCAGTCTGCGAGGCGCCCTCAAAGCTACATCAAAAGGACACCATGCAGCCATCACACCAGATGAGCTACCAGAATTCATCCGAGCTTTTGAGAAAATTGAGGGGCGCATGTTTGTGCCGACTAAAGTAATGTTCAGATTGATGATGCTGACATTTGTACGTACTAGTGAACTGACCGAAACGCCATGGACAGAAATCGACTTAGAAAATGAATCATGGGTGATTGATTGGCATAGAATGAAGATGGGAAAAAGGAAGATCAATCCTCGCAAAGTTAATCATCACGTTTTCTTGCCACGGCAAGGATGGGAACTATTACGCGAGTTGCACAGCATCACTGGCAATAATACATATCTATTTCCAAATCAACGTGATCACGAGAAACCGGCAACCAGTTTCGGTATATTAGCTGCGCTAAAACGAATGGGGTACAGCGGCAAGATGACGGGCCACGGATTCAGATCATTGGCAATGGGGATAATCAAAGAACGTCTTGGCTATCGTCACGAAGTTGTGGACCGCCAGTTATCCCATGCCTCCGGTGATGCTTACGGAGAAGCATACGATCGTGCTTTATTCCTAGATGAACGCAAGGTCATGATGCAGGAATATGCAGATTATTTATATACCATTGCAAGCGGTAATGTGATCACAGGAAAGTTTAATAGAGCGGCTTAGTGTATGCATAAACAATTAAACATTTTGTCTACCGAGATTGTAATGACTTCAGCGTAGTTTCGATTGCGGCTAATGACGCAATAGTTTTTTTCGTTCGATGTCAAATCGTAATCAAGAGCAAGGCTCCAGAAGGGAGCCAGAGTCTTGAACTTCAACGTGACTATCTGGCGTGATAAAAACATTTTTTTGTAATGGTTAGTTAATGTAAAAAGAATTTTATGGATACTCAAGCAAATAACGTGCAACTTGTAACTGAAGCTAATATAGAGCAAGTCACTAGCGTTATAGATGAAATGCTTTCCGCGAAAAGAGAAATGCCATCAAACTCCAAGTTTGAATACCGTATTTTGAGGTTGGTTACCGCATTGCAGCAGCACGGAATAATCCTCTTTTTCATTCAGATAGTACTAGCTGTTATTTATTACTACTGGCAAAGCTATGCTGGCTTGGTAACCATGACACTATTTGGCGTTTTCAGTATGCTATGTGGTTTTTCTTTAATATTGTTAGGTATTGTTGCACCAATCCCATTTTTATTGCGAGTAAGAAAAAAACCTTACGGTCACTTTATGCTGCTAGTCAAAAATGCACTCGACTTTGATCTGACATATGCTTATCGATTATCGTTATGCAACATTAACGCTTTAGAGTATGTGCTTGTTCAATTTAGCCTTGAACGAAATGCACTTGAAAAAAGAGGCGCGATATTGTCTGGCAACATTGAAAAAATTGGACTATTTCCCGCTATTGCTGGAACTGCAATTCTGTATATTACTTTCGCAAAAATGAGTTTTGGAAATGGATGGCTACAAATTTTTCCACCCATCATATTGGCCTTCCATCTTCTAAATTTATGGATTGGTTCATTATTACAAAAACAAGACCGGGCAATCGCGATTCTTGGATACGTCATAAAAATGGAGCAATGAAACCCTCAACAATCTTCTGATTGCATTGACCACTGGTCCGCCGTAGGCCTTTTGCTGTAATAATAAGAGAGGTATGAAATACCTCTCTCTAATGAAGCGAATGGAACCAATAAATAGAGCAGAATAGCCGAGCCCTTATGACGGGTTACAATAATTTTCACTAGCTCAAAATTAACCTGGTACGGCTTGTCAGGTCAGAGGCAATTTTCCCCAAAAATTTTCATTTAGGGAACGAGTTAGCGGTTCCTGGGATACCTTCCTGAATTAGGTGCATGAAATGGTTTAACCCGACACAAATAGAGGCGGCCTCATCATCATTGGTTTTAGTTGGATTCCAAGACATAAGAACCTTTAATAAAGTAGGTGTATTTTGACTAAATGGTGTCGAGACGCGCACATATGCATGCCCCATAAATAGAACAACAGGGGATACCCGATCTTTGAGAATATCTGTCCAATCCGAGGGACAGCGATTGGCGTTGGCAGAGTCCCAAAGCTCGCCTATTTGATTACTGAGTTCCGTCTTTGCTTCCGTCACATTTGTAAAAGTTTTCCCCCAAAGAGCCTGGTGATCTATGGATCCTTGCGCATTGACAACTACGAGTCCACGGTCAGCGGGGCAAGACAGTGTATTGATCTGCCTCCCGGCCTCGCCGATCCGTTCAAAGATCGTCTGTCCATTTCTGGTGCTAATTGTCTTGATCGCGAGTGCCCAGCGTTTTTTTTCACCCGCCTCTCGAATGAAATCGAAGAGAACGTCTGGGTTGTCGCCGCGAGAATTACTCGGATGATCAAGCTCTACATTATGACCCACGTTAACGGCAAGACTACCTAAGTAAAGCTCTGCTAACTTGCGGTGGACGTCGTCAGTAGGTTGGCCCGGTGTCGTTTGTATTGTCGACGCCAGCGGGTGTGCTGAGCCAAAAAGAGTAAGATGCGGAACGAAAGTAGCAAACTCTGGATGAGTCTCAATTGAAAGTAATTTAGCTGCAAGATCAAACATTCCAGCAGCTTCTGCTAGCAGGTTGGAACGCTCCGCAATCGATGAAGGGCTTTTACTCCGTAAAAGCACTTCATATGGAGCTAAAAGCTCATTCTCGATTACTGAATGGACCGGCGGATTGATGTTATATCTGTGTAAGAGGTCGCGGAATCTATCGACTATTTTCTCAGCCTGGTCAAAGGAGGTTAATTGGTTCATCAAATTGTTGATCAATCTTCACAAAGGATTCTGAAACGTGGCACGGATTGAATCTGAGCGATAGCGATCCAATGGTGAAACTCTAACCCATCTATTAGGCTGTGTCAGCCCAAGTCTGAGTAATTACAAAAATTCAAAGAAACAAAAAAATAAAAGCGTACGAATAAAAACAAAAATGTCGAGGGAGCCACAACTCCCTCGATACTCCCTGCCCTATTTGCTACCTCAAGCATACTCACTGTTTGCCTTCAATATGAATACCAACACAAATAACCCCGTAACCTAAGGCGCAGGATTAAACGTACTCGCCCCCGTCATCAAAGTCACGCTACTAATCAAACAGCTTTTAGAATCGGCTGAAATAACAGGTATTGCCATCGTATCGGTTTTACCCAATTCAAACGGCGTACACCAGTTTCCAGTTTGTGGATTAGCGAGTGTAATCGTGATATTGCTGAAATTGACTGGGGCTTTGAGACCAGTACTCTTGCCATGTTCTTCGACATAGAACTCCGCTACGTTTTGCGGTTGACCTTTCATGTCCATAGCAAAATTCACCATAGCACCGGTCGTGGCGTTCAGAATAGTCTGTGTCCAAACACCATTCGTTACTGCCATGGTTAATTTCAGCTTGTCACCTACAGCCACTGACATGACATTACCGCCATGGCAGCCATCCGCATTACTAAAGTAATAGCCTTCAATCCACCACGTGCCGTAATTCACTTGCTCTGGTGTCGTTGGTGCACAACCTACTCCACCCCATGCGAGTACCGGCTGTAATACACCGTTTCCGACACTCCCATTGATGGTGGTGACTCCTTGTGATTGAAGGCCTGGCCAAACTGCCAGTACACCGACTGCGTCAGGCTTAGCCGGTACGATGACTTCAGACGTGAACGATACAATCTGATTGGTCGTCGGAATATTGATCACCATGCTGCCATCGTATTGACGAAATACGGGATTCGCTACATTTACCGTGACGCTGGTATTTGCAGAAACACCGCCATCTGTCGTCACCGTTAAGACAATCGGATAAGCACCGTCTTTCGCATAGGCATGTGTGATGGTTGGTGTAGCAGACGTACTGGTCAATCCATCACCCCAAATCACTGCATACGACACGATCTTACCGACACTGGTAGTGCTGACTGAGGCATCCAGAGTCACAACCGTCTGAGGGCCGTTAGTCGCTGATGTAGAGCGAAACTGCGACACGATACTCACTACTGGTGTGCTTGGTGAAGCTGGAGTTGTTGCGGAAGAACTGGTAGTAGAACTACTCCCACCAGTACCACCGCCACAAGCTGTGAGTAACAAAGTCAGTGAAGTGAAGACTGCATAAGTAGCGTTATTAATAACGCGAGATACATAAAGTCGTTTCATGGGATGGTATGAATAAATTGAAAGGAACAGGTAATTGAGAATGGCGGCAGATTCCTTCCTACTGCCGGCACTCCATCGCCGTCCGCTGAATCACCAATAGCAATTTCTCCGGCGGATTTCCCTGTACATTCAGCAAACTCGCTTGTTTCATCTCATCATCCGTAAAATTCTGCTCCAGTTTGTCGACCGCACAACCACATACGCTCTCGTTGTTCATCGTCAACATACAGGCGCTATATTCCGCTTTAAATGCCTCAGAACGGCTAGGCGTTGTGACCCATTTATACAAGGTATAAGGACTTTTAATTACCCCAACAGGCCAGATCAACGCGCTTGGTAGATTACGTCCGGCGTTATACATAGCACCCCGACCAGGGATGCTGTTCACACCAAATAGGGTGGCAACCGTTGTCCAGACCAGGACGACAACAAAATAGAATGATGCAAATTGTTTCATAGTGAGCTTTCAAAAAAGTAAGGTAGGGAATTAAGGTTAGAAAGTAAGATTAAAAATGGAGGTTAAGAATTAAGGGTAAGAATGAAGTTGTTACATCAGCTTAAAAATAGAGTGGAAGAAGGAGGAAGAGATCCAGTACCAAGTCATCGTGTGGGTTGATCGCAATCGCTCTAAGCTTGCATTACCCGTATCAGTGACATGATGAATGCGGCAACCGGTGTCACTGTCGCAGACGGTGTCGCAGGACGAATGCGAGAACAAAGAAAGCGTTGCCGGTTACTGAGAACCACCCCGTGATAGATACTTTCGATGTAATCCCCCACTACGGTGAGAGGAGCCAGCTGTGTCCAGGAGATGAAGATCGATACACCCCGGCATTTGGAGTACATGCCTAAGCTGGTCAATACAAAAGCATTATTCCCGTTACGGGTGTTGACATCCAAATTCATGACCGCCAGTAATCTTTCATGGGCTTGCAAAGAAAATGAGAAATGCACGGTTCGGAGCACGATTAGCGGGATGGTAGATCCAAAGAAGAAATTCGCATTCTTGCCGGAATCCAGCTCAAGATAAGCCTGACAAAGCTGATGGACTACTGAAGATGGCAGTCTTGGATGCGGTTGACAGCCGAGACTGGGGGCTTGCTGGTTACGGCAACGAAGATATTCATTGAGTACTGACATCAGATAGCTAAGTTGGTTTTCCTCTGGCAAGAGGCATTCTGCCCATGGCATCCCATTGACGACAATGACCAGCTCCGAGGAGGAAACCTGTTCAATCTGGTCGTAGGAAATGCGTTTGGCCGGTTCTAGCTTCTCTTTGATCCGCATTTCATCATTGGTGAGTAAAGCACCTTCATTTGCACTACCAAAGAAAGTGTCATCGACCAGAACAACAATCTCGTTGAGCACCAGTCCTTGGCCGTAAGCGCGCCAGGCCGACTGTAATTTCTTCATCGGAATATTGGGTGCAAAGAAGAGATGGCTGGTGTCGATATCCATGATGCCGCAGGTCGTGACGTAGTCTTGAAAGCCGTAGTCACTGCCTATCCCGTCTAAGTCATTCGGGGTATTGGCATCCCCGGCATGCTCACGAGCAGTATCGTCACGGTGAGTACTACCAGAGGCCTGCGATTGAGATTGAGAACGGGATTGAGACCGAGATTGCGTGTCATCCGACTGGGTATGACTGTGCGAACCCGAAGTCTGCTCTTGCGATGCACTACGCTGCTGGTCGTAGCGCTGACGACGCGTTACATCCGATAAGGTGGCATAGGCCTCATTGACGTCTTGCATACAAACGGTGGCCCACCGCAGTGTTTCTTGATCGGACCCCGCATATTTGTCTGGATGGTATTGCGTCCGGCGTCCCCGATAGGCCAGATCAATCTCTTCTTTGAATGCGGTTACTCGAATACCCAAGATACTGTAAAAATCTTTTACCGCCATAAGCGACTGCCTTCCGTGCGAGAAAGTGAGAGAAATTGAGGAGAGTGACGCGCTTTTAGAAGAATACGAGCCTCAATTACAGTTACGCTGATCCTGAAAATCGAAATCAGCCAACTTGGCCCAACCGATGACTTTGCCTGCACTTTTTTCTGGCGCGTCCTGGCTATAGTCGGGGACTGTGACTAATTGAATCAGGCCATTCGACTCCGCTTTAATCGAAAACGCTGTGAGTGTTTTAAGCAGTTGTCCGTCAGTCGCATTCGGTGCGCTTAAGACATACACAGGGTTCTTGAAATCGAGCTGGTTTTTTTTAATCGATTTAGTTTTAGGGAAGACGCATTGCCCGACATGTCCGGCGGCGTTGGCATTGGCTGTGCCTAGAGTACTAAGGGTGCTAATTACTGAGATGAGGATAAGATTTTTCATGATGGGATTCCTGGTGGTTATTGAGTAAATGAGTTAAGGCGTGTCACTCAACATTGGATGAAACACAAAGCAGAACTCGTCTTTATTTAAATCAAGATAATTTTATCTTAAATAGAAGTATTTTAAACCAATTAGGATAAATACAGCCTGACTGGTTGAAGTGTTGGGGTGTGTGCTATCGCAAAATAGAAAGATGCCTACACCTGAAGAAAAAGCCTCGTTTTCAAAGCGATTAGAAATTGCGTTGCGACGCAGTCCAGAGCCCGTAAAAGGAGCGACTGAACTTGCCTTACGATTTAATTTACGCTACCAGGGAGAAGCCATTTCTCCACAGACGGCGCACAAATGGTTAGGTGGTCGTGCAATTCCTGCGAATGATAAGTTGGCGACGATCGCCGCGTGGCTCAATGTAGATGAACATTGGTTGCACTACGGAGCATCGCCTGGTGCCAAGAAAAGTACCGATGTTGCATCTGTAGATAATTTCAAGCCAAGTGCTGAGACTATTGCCTTGGCTCAAAAAATCTCTCTGCTTCCACCGCAGCAGCGATACTTGATTGAGGATTTAATTCTTCAGTTGCGGCAGGAATGAGCAGCAAATGGACTCCTGTTCAATATGATCGGTATCTAAAGTGCGTCGTTTATATCGATAGGTTGGTTGCGCTTAATCCGCTCACTTTTCGATCCAATTTCTGAAGCAGACTAGGCTTTTTCTTCAATGGCTGCGTTGATTGGGTAGCAACGTCAATTGCAGCAACAGTGGTCGGTGCATCTGAAATATCGACACTGCCCTCTTCGTCCCCAACCGGAAAGAACTCTAAAACCATTTCCAGAATTTCCTCCGCATTCTCTTCAAATGCCCCATTACCAAATCCCGCTCGTGCAGCCAAGTCCAATGCCGTTTGGTCATAACCACTCTCTTTACGTTGTTGATCAAGTTGTTTAGCGTCGGTAATCGTCTGTTCGATGGTCTTACTGTCTCTCACGGTTAAATCCACATAGAAAATCGCAGACCGATGGCTCATCGTCGTGCTTTTACCTCGGAGTTTTAATTCCAGTGGCAGACAAGCTAGCAAGTTACCGGAGACCGCCTGGTAGTAATGCAGTCTCGCCGCTAAGGTGCGGATACTGTTATAGCCTGTGGTTCTGAAGATAAAGCTCCCCAAGGTATCTTCGTCGCCGATGCTGACATTCAATCTGCCATAGGGTTTGCATAAACCGCCTTGTGCTAGCTCACATTCATCTGGTGAGGGACAAGGCAAACTTTGCATACCAGTCTCGGTATAGCGACGGCAAGACTCCCCATTTCCCACACACAGAGGACGTCCTGTTTGACGATCAAACAAACAGTAGTTCGCTCGTAAGTTCAGATCAGGATCATTGAATAACAATTTGACTGGAATGGATCGTAGTTTGCCATTCGCTGAGTGGTTGCGTAGTTCGGTATCCAACGGATGGACTACCCACCCGTCCCGATTTTGCACCTGTGAGGTAATCGTGAACTGATCATCCTTTTCTGGGAGACGTTTGCCATTCTTTTCTACTACCTTACCAATGCTGATACGGCCTAGTACCGGTGGTGTAATGCTGAGTCCTTTAATCATGGTGGTGTCCTTTGTTGTTGAGGTTAGTACCGTTGTTGTTTTTTGAGGTGTTCTCAGTAATTAGAAAGCGACGACTCCCTGGCTTGTTTCGTGGATAGCGTTCTAATAGATCCGGCTGATCCTCCAATAGCTTCTCCAGATCAATCTTCTGACTTTCTTTACTCCGTTTAAAACTCACACTGCCCGTCTCAAAGACGGCTCTGCTGGCGTTCCCCATGCGCTGCTGGATACGTTGTTTGAGTAAGGCTTCGAGTTCTTCACGTTGTGCGATGTCAGCACGTAGATTCACCAGATCAGCGAAGGTAGCGGACATCTCGGTATCGTGGGTGAAGTTGATGCTGTGTCCTTGATCGTAGGGATACAGCGCACGTAAGGCGATATCTGCCGACTCGGAACCATCTGCCGGTGGTGGGATATCGGTTTCGACGTAATGCCAGAATTGACGCTCAAGCTGGATTAGGCGTTCAATCAGCGCATCGTCTCTATTAATCCGGTAAATACGAATCTCTTGTCCACAAATCAGGACACAGACATCGGCGGCTGCTTTACCCGTAACAGCCAGTTGATGCTGGACTTGGCAGACGATGTAATCAGGTACACCATCGCGCCATAAGCTGGCACCAAACTCTCCTGCGGTTTTGCATTCCAGTAATTGGACATCGTTGACACCAATGACTTCTCTGTCAATATTGGCGAGCATCCAACGCTTATCAGGATCGGGATGCTGGAGTACCGCATTGATCTTGCGTACCCGGTTACCGGTGCGGCGTGTGTAATGCGCAGCAACGATGGGCTCTAATAGACTGCCCCAGTACATGGGACTAGTTTCATCATTCGGATCGATCTTGGGGAGATTGCCATCTCGTCCGGTTTTAATCATCCAGAGTTCAAGCTGGGATTGGTAGGGATTTAAACCGACGGCAGCACCTGCATCACTGCTGCCGATACCACCTTTGCGGACATCTAACCAGGCATCCCGGCTCAGGTTCTTTGTGGTGACGAGTTTCAGGGCTGGGCGAGTTGCTTTTGTGAGTTTGGTGTTGCTTACATTGTTGATGTTATCGAAGGGAGTCATTTAATCGTCCTGACATAAAAAAGCCTGGCTGAGTGCATGATCCATTCGAGAATAATTCAAGATGGGTTCACACATTCAGCCAGGCAAGGGAGTGACGTTATCAGTTTAGTGTGCCCATAACGCCAAAAGACACGGGTTGATTTACTGCATGGATTGCATTTACTTAGGTGGTGTGCACCATGGGCTTACTTCTTTCGCTACTAGTCTTACGCCACCAGTAACAACGCCTGTTCCAGTGCTTTGGCTTTAAGACTGGCACCTTGACCGAACCAAGCGGATTCAAGACGATGGTCTTTGCTCCTGGCACGACGTTCATGGTCGACATATTCCGTGACGCTGTTCAAGAGGCCAAAGGCGGTGGTTTTACTGGAGGCGAGTTCAGCACCTTTACCTTGCCCGTCATACAGGCTTTGTACTTTCTTGATGGCGCGCTTATGGCTGAAGCCGGTGGTGGGATTGGTCTGCTTCGTCTGATTCATCTGATTGGTCTGATTTATCTGATTAGGTTGATCATTAAACACACGGAGAAAGTAGTTCATGGCTTCATGGTCTTTGACCCGTCGGGCGGAGAGGACTTTCATGTGATACATGAAGCTGTCCCAGGAGGAGACAGAGATACCTAGTTGTCTCTTGACCGCACTGGGATCGAACATAGTGCTATGAGGTACCTTGATGGCCCCTTTGCTGTTCGCTAGTGCAATCGATAAGGTGTTATTGCAGACCACCCGAATGCTAGTGAATTGGGCAGTCGTGGCTAAGGTACCGTCACAGGCGGTGGCGAGTAAGAGATAGCCATTCATGCTGTCATTACCTTTGAGAGTGGTGCTTTGTCCGGTTTTAGCGAGTGCCCAGATCTTTCTGCCATGTTTCAATACACCAGCGGATTCAAGTTCAAACCCTGAGATATCGGTGAGGTCGCGGTAGAACTCCAGGATTTCTTTGGGTTGGACGACCTGATAGCGATTGGAGACGACTGATAAGGGGGCTTGGGTATCCGAGCGGTACAGCACCTTTTGTTCAGGGAAAGACATGATGGCGCCGAGTGGTCCGGCAGAGTCGCTCATGTAACGCACCGGAGTTTCTACAATCGTAAAATCTAAGCCGGCTTGTTGTGCCCAGACGTCGATGGGTTGTCTGGCGGTGAGCTGATTGCCTAGGCCATGCCAGGGAATAGCACCTTGGTAGGCCATGGTGTCGATGAGGTGAGACATGGGGTGTTTCCTTTGCGTTAGTAAGAATAAGACGTGACTAGGCCGCTGTTGTGTTACAGCTGACGGTGCTTGTACGGTGTTGTTGAGGCGTTGTTGGTGTTGGTGACATTACTGCGGAGGTAATACCGAGGGGATTCAGGCTAGACGGTGATCATGTCCTGAATGTCCGGAGTAGCCCGGATCTGGTCCTTGACCATAACCACCCTCTTGAGAGTCATCGAATTCATCATCGATCGCAAACCCATAATGTAGATGTTGCTGAAATGGATGCTGGCTTACTGGATGGTGATTCGTTGAAGAGGCTGAGTGTGGAGAGTGAGAGTGAGAAGGTGGTGGTGAAGGTGGTGAAGATGAATAAGCAGAAGATCGACCAAACGGATTAAACATTGGAAAGAACGATTTGTCTGTGTCCTCTGCTGGAGGATCGCTTGCATCGTAGAGAGCGGTGTGATCGACTGTTGGACTAAAGTCATAGTCACACTCCAGACAATGGTAATTATCTAAAATCGTCTCATCGACCATTTCACCGAATTTGGCACCGGCGGTACAGCCTGCAGTGCCGCCGACCAGGCCACCGATGATGGCGCCGGCAATACCACCGATGACGGAACCGATTGGACCCGCGATGATGCCAGCAGTGAGGCCAGCGGTCACGCCAGTAGCAGCACCTAGCTCGGCACCGCTGACAACCCCTGCTGCGCCAAATACGACACCGGCAACAGTGCCAATCGTTCCTCCTATCTTTTTAGCGTAGTTCTTGGTGTCGATCCGGTCTGACTGACATTTAGGACAGCCTGTGATCATGGATCACTCCTTCTCCATTGAGTGCGAGGGTAATGGTGCTGTAATCCGCACCCCACTTGTTATTGCCAATGCGATGATCAATACCAAACCCTCTCAACAATCCATGTCGACAATCATGATTTTTTACGGCATAAAAGCTGGTACCTTGGGCGATGTGATGGCGGGCTTCGTCATAGACCGGAACATCCTTTATTTGTGGTTGTGTAGTGAGTTCTGCTTGCACTTCTGCCCGTGCCTCTCGTTTAGCATCGCGTTTTATCTTATCGATGTATTTGATCAGGCTGATGGTGGTGAGGACGCCGGTGGCAAATACGAGGGCAAAGGCGGCAAGGCTGTCTAAGGGGGAGTTGTGTTGTCCCATGGGGATTCCTTACAGGGTGATTGATGTATGTGGTGGTGTATTCAAGAGGAGGAATGCAGGGTTTGATTTACAGACACTGAAGGAGATGGAACAGGAGGGAGGATTGGGCTGGGGGTGCAGATGGCGAGGAGTGAGAGTGATCTTGATCGTTGTTAGGACCATCGTATCGATGGAGTAAATATGCTGTTGTGCCGGTGATGACGCTGGTTGCGATGATGAGGATCAATAATGTTGCTTGGGTCATTGGTTTCCTTTGGAGATATGAGGCGTCCGCAATGGCTTGGACATGCGGTTTCCATTACGGGGCGCAAGTGGGTTGGATTTGAGTCATAAGGTTGCCTTATTCTCAGGTGGGTCATATGTGGCTGAGATTATTTGGAGTCAGCAGGCAGCTGGGGAAGGCGGGGAATTTACTAGCGAGTTAACCGCATAAATAGCAGAAGAAGTCTTCTGCTATTTTTAATAGCGCTAAAATAATTTGATTAAACGTTTTTATCACTAGCTTAAACGTTAATCATGCTGACCTAGGAATCTAAGCAATTAGCAAGTAACTTCAGATTACACATAAGGAAATCTAGTGCGATTGACTATCCAGCGTTCGGGCATCACAGGACGAGCAACGAGTTAAGAAAGCCCGGCATCTTTCGTTTCTGGCAGTAGAGTCGGTTCTACCTGGCTTGAGGGAGGCATCAATACCAGGAGCGCTGCCGGTTAAATGTCCGTTTATTTTATTGTTATAAAAATGCCACTATTCTCCGATGATTGAATTAAGCTCTCGAAATCTTTTACCATATCGAAAGCTTTTTTTAAGGCTGCTTCAGCATTTAAATTTTTACCTACAACGATTTTTCGCAAAGTACGATTTTCTAATTTCCCGAGCCTAGTAAATTTCTCTGCAACATATGCGCGAAATTTTTCGATTTGCTCAGATTCTAAGGCTAAATTATCCTGATCCTAAATAAGACGAACCCAAAATTTCGATGAGTCATCGTCGCTCTGCGAATTATCGCGAAAAACGGTAATGAATAAGGGCCAGTAGCCATCGGGATTATGATCCCTGAGATCCTGCAATTTGCCAGTCACGAAGTCAACAGAGGTTCTGACGCTTTATAATATTAAGTCGTTGCCCTCAAATCGCTTGCTTCAATTGAAACGAATGTAGTCGATCCCGCAGCCCTGAATAAGATACTTACAAAGTTCTCTATTTTGGTGAACAAAAAGCAGTAATTCCCCCTCTACTCCAACCAGGCTTGTTTTGCTCCATTGCGTGGGATTCTGCCGTCTATATTCCAATATGAATTGGACGACCGTCTCATGCTGGAAAGCTAAGCTTGCGGAAAAATCAGAAATTTCTTTCTCCCTACTGTTTTGCCAACCAGTTTGTTTTTCGCAATAGACCATTAATAATTGCGCGGCCAGATTGTTGCGATCCAAATGAAGCCGGACGCGGTTTCGCTCCGAATTCAAGAAGCTTCTCCTTCGCTGGCTTGAAGTGCTTGGAACAACCAACGTCAATTACGACATCAGCATCAAACAAGACTTTTTGCCAATATTTGGCACAGAATCCTTCGCTCAGTTAAAGAGGAGCACCAAGCTAAGAGCGGTTTTAACCTACCATGCGACCTTTATTGAGCTAACCTCCAGGATGCAAGGTGCGTTACAGTTATTCATCTTAGACACCCCAAAACAACACGATATACAAAATGACGACCTCAATCACTTTTTCCATGCTGTAAAAGAACTGGCTCGGGTTCGAGGTATCCAAGTCGTTTTTTCCTCTACGGAATATCGCTATGTCGGCGATAAGCTTGACGCTGAATGGGTACTAACCTTCCCTGGGAAGTCACATGAAATGTTCTATGGAGTAGCATCTAGCTAAATTGCGGACAGGGCAATTACAGAGATATTTTCATCGAGTGATGCGCTTTGATACTCGTGGAGACTGGCCAATCGGACGAACCTAACCCATTCGCAGAACTAATCTGAGCTAAATTTGGTCTGACATGGACTGTCCGGTTAAGTTCGCGCTAGTACAAATGATCGGTTAGACAAAATTGTTTAGTGCCATTGGGATTTTAAATGATGTAAGTTTCAGCAAGAACTTTGGCTCGTTCGGCCAATATGTCTCTCAGCTACCACGATTTTGTTCCTTGGACTTCCCCTAATTTCGTAGACAACTCTTAACTTCCAAATTGTTGTTGCTCGAAAGCTAGGGGACTCATCTGATTCAAATGACTATGTCGCCGTTTGCGATTGTAGAACACTTCGATGTAATC
>NZ_JBMPPN010000021.1:0-83113 GCF_049340165.1 Undibacterium sp. Xuan67W | reverse complement strand
CAGCCGGAAGTGCATCTGCGGCCGAACAAGCTGGTGGCGTACAAGTCGGTGGCTCATGTGATGGCAACGGCTCAGCGTCTTGGCGTCACTAAGATCGGTATGGTCGGTAATGAGCAGTTCTTGAAGTGATGTAATTCACTTTAAAATATGTTCTGACCAAAAAGAAAAGGCTCCTTGCGGAGCCTTTTCTTTTTCTGTGGTTATCAACTTATACCATCAACTTGTATGGTCAGCTTATTTTTTGTGAATTAGCTTGCCGACTGATCTGCGACTTGTGCGCCAGATGCTTCACCTTCTATTTCGCTGGTTTGCAATTTTTTGCAATGCGGGCAGGATTTTCCCTCAACATACCATGGGGATAATTGTTCACGTGGCGTCACCACTGCACGGCAGGCATAGCATTGCTTGGTATCCGTTGCTTCCAGCTTCGGATTTAAGGCTGTACGATAGTCAAATACAAAACAGTCACCGTGATAATGAGCGCCGCCAACTTCTTCAAAATATTTCAGAATCCCGCCCTCTAGCTGATATACGCTGTCATAGCCGACATTCTGCATGTGGATTGCCGCTTTTTCGCAGCGAATACCACCGGTGCAAAAAGTCACTACAGTCTTATCATTCAATGCTTCGCGATTGGCTTCGATGACGGCAGGGAACTCGGTAAATTTGCTGATCCGATAATCAATCGTATTATCGAAACTACCTACGTCGACTTCAAAATCATTACGTGTGTCAACCATGACTACCGCTTTGCCATGATCGTCATGTCCCTGATCCAGCCAGCGTTTTAAGGTGTGCGCATCGACCGACGGTGCCCGACCTTCCTCAGGCTTAATTAAGGGCATACGCATGGTGATGATTTCAGGTTTCAGCTTGACCAGCAATTTGGTAAATGGCTGATGATCTGAAAAACTCTCTTTAGCAACGACATCTGCAAAACGCGGATCGGTATGCAGCCAGTCCATATATGCATCTATTTCGTGACGCAATCCGGCCAGGAACATATTGATGCCCTCTGGCGTCAGCAAAACAGTACCTTTGAGATTTAATTCCTGACATTTAGCGATAAATTCCGTACGCTTTTCCGCCGTATCGTCGAATGTAATGAATTTATAAGCAGAAATATTAACGTAAGGTGTTTCTTCGGTTTGTACTGCGGGAGTTGCGTGCGACATAGTAGATATTCAGTAAGTCATTGATTTGGCAGCATTATAAACTTTTCTGGACGTAAAATTAAAGTTTTACGATTCAAAAAAACAAAACGGTCACGACTCATGCTAGGTCGTCTTTGATTTTGCCATGACGTCGTAATGCAGAATGCCTTGCGACGGAGTAGCTTGCTTATCTGGATGTTATCTGCCCGGCGCTTGTCGGTAATATCATCATTCATATCGCTATTCACGCACTTTTACCTGCACTGGCAATCGTTTTCGTCAGTCCGGCACGGTAAAATACGTGAATGAATACTGAATTAACACTGACCAACGATAGTAGCGCGCCTGCCTTGTCTGCCGCAGCACATCCGCAATTTGTCCACCTGCGTTTGCACTCTGAATATTCGATTGTTGATGGCCTGGTTCGCATTGATGATGTGGTAAAAGCGGCAACGAAAGATAAGCAGGTTGCGCTGGCGATTACCGACCTGGCGAACTTGTTTGCCATGGTAAAATTTTATAAAACAGCGCGTAGCAAAGGCGTGAAGCCGATTGCCGGTTGTGATGCATGGATTACCAATGATAATGACAGGGATAAGCCATCGCGTCTGATGCTCTTGGTGAAAAATAAAAAAGGTTATTTACAGCTTTGCGAATTATTGGCGCAAGCCTGGCTGACCAATCAGCATCGCGGTCGTGCCGAGATCCGCTATGAATGGCTGCATGCCTTATTTGAGGCTGATCAGCAAAAGGGTGAAGAACCAGGGTTGATCGTCTTATCGGGGGCTCACTTCGGCGATGTCGGTATTGCGATAGACAATGGCAATATTGATCTGGCCGAGCGCAGTGCACAGCGCTGGGCGGCGATTTTTCCCCACCATTTTTATATTGAAATTCAACGAGCAGGTCAGCCAAATATGGATGCTCATGTGCGGCAGGCGATCGCCCTAGCGCGCAAGTTGCAGTTGCCGGTCGTTGCCACCCATCCTATCCAGTTCATCAATAAAGAAGACTTCGTTGCCCACGAAGCGCGTACTTGTATTGCCGAGGGCGATATGCTGGCGAATGGTCGTCGCGTACGTCGTTTTAATGATCAGCAATGTTTTAAAACCCAGGCAGAGATGGCCGAGTTATTTGCCGATATTCCGGGCGCACTTAAAAATTCTGTCGAGATTGCCAAGCGCTGCAATCTGACGCTGGAATTGGGTAAGCCGAAATTGCCCGACTTCCCGACACCGGATGGTATGACCATCAACGATTTTCTGGTGCATGAATCACAGCGCGGATTAGAGCAGCGACTGGGGCAGCTCTATCCCGATCTGGAAAAGCGTGAACAGCATCGCCCCCGATATGAAGCGCGCCTGAAGTTTGAAACCGATACCATCATCAAGATGGGTTTCCCGGGCTACTTTCTGATCGTGGCCGACTTTATTCAATGGGCAAAAAATAATGGCGTACCGGTTGGCCCGGGCCGTGGTTCTGGTGCTGGTTCACTAGTCGCGTATTCGCTGTTGATTACTGATCTGGATCCGCTGCAATACAACTTACTGTTTGAGCGTTTCTTGAATCCAGAACGCGTTTCCATGCCCGATTTCGATATTGATTTTTGCCAGGAAGGGCGTGATCGGGTGATTCAATATGTAAAGGATCGCTACGGCAAAGAGGCGGTATCGCAGATTGCAACCTTCGGTACGATGGCGGCTAAAGGGGCGATTCGCGACGTCGGTCGTGTACTGGATTTTGGTTATATGTTTTGTGATGGAGTCTCTAAATTAATTCCATTTAAACCGGGTAAACAAGTCACGATTGCCGAGGCAATTGTCGAAGAACCTTTGCTTGCTGAACGGCAGGAAAACGAAGAAGAAGTCAAAACCTTGCTCGACCTGGCACAACAGGTCGAAGGAATCACCCGTAACATCGGCATGCATGCGGGGGGCGTGCTGATCGCGCCGGGCAAACTGACTGATTTCTGTCCACTGTACACGCAGGGGGGGGATTCCGGCGTCGTATCGCAATACGATAAAGACGACGTTGAAGCAGTCGGTCTCGTAAAGTTCGACTTTTTGGGTTTGACCACGTTGACGATTCTGGATCGTGCTGTTCGCTACATTAAGATGCTGGATCCAGCGATGGCGGATTTTGATCTGGCGAAACTGCCTCTCAACGACAGACCATCGTATGAGCTGTTAACCAAGGCGAAAACTGTCGCCGTATTTCAGCTGGAAAGCCGCGGCATGCAAGGCATGCTGAAAGACGCGCGCCCCGATCGCTTTGAAGACATTATTGCGCTGGTAGCCTTGTATCGTCCGGGACCGATGGATCTGATTCCGGATTTTTGTAAGCGTAAGCATGGTGAAAAATTTGATTACCCTGATCCGCGTACCGAAGGTATTTTGTCAGAAACCTACGGCATCATGGTATATCAGGAGCAGGTGATGCAGATGGCGCAGGTGGTCGGTGGTTACTCGCTGGGTGGCGCTGACTTACTGCGTCGTGCGATGGGTAAAAAGAAAGCCGAAGAGATGGCGGAACACCGCCAGATTTTCCGTGACGGTGCCGCGAAGGATGGTTTGCCTCAATCCAAAGCGGATGAAATTTTCGATTTGATGGAAAAATTCGCCGGCTATGGTTTTAACAAATCTCATGCAGCTGCTTACGCATTGCTCTCGTATCACACCGCATATCTGAAGGCACATCATCCAGCCGCGTTCATGGCAGCCAACTTGTCGCTGGCGATGGATGATACTGATAAGATCAAAATTCTGGTCGAAGACTCACTCGATATCTGCAAACTCACTTTGCTTGCACCCGATATCAATCAATCCGAGTACCGCTTTATTCCGGTTGGTGAGCCGGGTAAAAAAGCCACGCAAATCCGCTATGGCCTCGGGGCTGTCAAAGGTTCCGGTCAAAATGCGATTGAGAGCATTGTCGCGGCGCGTAAGGCTGATGGTCCTTTCCTGAGTCTGTTTGATTTTGCAAAACGGATAGACAAACGTCAGGTCAATCGGCGCACGGTAGAGTCTCTGATACGAGCTGGTGCGATGGATAGTCTGGGGCAGGATCGTGCGGTACTGCTGGCAACCGTACCTTTGGCGATGGAAGCGGCCGAGCAGGCCGAGGCCGCAATTAATCAAGTCAGTTTATTCGGTGATGATGACGATATGATTCCTCCGCCGGAATATATCAAGGTAGATCATTGGTCTGATAAGCAGCGGTTGATGGAAGAAAAACTGGCATTGGGATTTTACTTATCCGGCCATCTGTTTGACGCTTATGCTCCTGAGGTAAGGCAGTTCATTAAAACTACACTCGCCAAGCTTGATCCCTCGCGTGATCTGCGCTTGATCGGTGGCGTGATTGCCGGGCTGCGCACGCAGATGACACAGCGCGGCAAGATCATGATCGTCACTCTCGATGACGGTACAGCGACCGTTGATGTAACGGTGTATAGCGAAATGCTGGATGAGTATAAAAACTTGTTTAAAGAAGACGAATTCCTGGCGGTGCTGGGCAAAGTATCCGAGGATCGCTTCTCCGGCGGACTGCGGATTACTGCTGAAAAAATCATGGATATTGGCCGGGCACGCGTCCAGTTTTCACAAGGCTTGCGTTTGTCACTGCACGCAGGAACGGATCTGAAAAAATTGCAGGACATTCTCAAACCTAGTCTGAATCCGGAAGGATGTCCTGTCCTGATCCGCTATCAAAACACCGACGCCAGCGCCGAGCTGTATCTGGCAGATCAATGGCGAGTCAACCCTGATGATAATCTGCGGCAAAAACTCGGTGAGTGGCTGACACCTGACAGAGTACAGATCGAATATGCCTGACCGCATGAAACAGACCGGATCACTACCTGCACAAGCGCAATCTGATACGCACTTACCGACACGTTCAGGTGGATGGGCGCCATTGTGGACCGAACGTGCGAACTGGCCGCAGCAGGTGTTGGCATTCCTGCCACTGACTTTATTTTTTCCGGTCGGTGTGATGTATGGCGGAGTGCTGGTGTTTTACATCAGCCTATTACTGTCTTGCGTGTCGAATGATGCGTGGCGATTGAAGGTGCAAGCGATACGATGCAGCCCGATGTTATTGCCTGTACTGGCATTGAGTGCGGTGAGTATCGTCGCTGCGGTCTCGCATGAACGACCCGCTGGCGAGTTCTGGTCAGGATTCTGGCACTACCAGACCTATGTTTTTTTATTTCCTTTTCTGTGTGTCGGTGCCGGCGTCTGGCAGCAAAAAGCGCTGAAGAATTTTTTTGTCGGAGCGGTCTTTGCAGCCAGTTTGTATTACCTGAATCTGCTGCATGTCTTGCCGGCCAATACACTGTTTCGCAGCTACGTTGTTTATGAGGGAAATAAGTCAATCTTGCTTGGCATCTTACTGGCACTTGCTTCCGGCTGGATGTTGCATGAATTGGTTTTACGTAAAAATCATTTATTGATCAGAATGTTCGTATTGGCATATGTCGTCCTGGCCGTATTGTTGCTGGCCAAAAGTCGTACCGCCAGTCTGATTTTTATTTTGCTATGTGTCCTGATGGCCTTGCGTAACTTACGCTGGTCGAGGCTTAGCGCGCTGGTTCTGGCTGGTCTGTTGGTGGCTGGCGTCGGTACCTGGAACTATGTGTTGAGTCTGCCTGCGCCAGAGACCTGTGCTGTAAACGAAATGCAGCTTGCCGGCACAACACCCACACAGATCCTAGTAATGCGTGCGCAGTGTACGGTGCATCAGGTACATTCGTTTAACGAAGGAAAAAATATCGGCGAAGATGGTATGCGACTGGAGATTTATAAAGTGACCAGTCAGATCATTGCGGAGCAAGTCGTACTCGGACATGGCATTGCAAACTGGATGCCGCTTTATCAGCAGCGCGCCAAAGGCATGATGAGCGGCACCATGACGACGCCGCATAATGATTACCTGTTGTATTTCACCGAGCTGGGTATCGCTGGATTAGCGGCATTGTTGTGGATTTGGCTCAGCCAGCTATGGCTTGCGCACCGTATGACGAAGCAGGTGCAAACACGGGAGCGAGCGATGTTACTGGCGATGCTGGGTGTAACAATGATGGTCGGTGGCATGTTTAATGCCATCCTGCGCGATGGCGTATTCGGAATGGCCTTGATGATTTTGCTGGCGATTCCGCTGGCAGGTGTCCGCACAGACGATAGACAATCCAATGCAGTTTAATAAAGAAAATTAAAATTGAATCCGCTCTATCTATGCGCCTTATAGCATGAAAATGCGCTGAAAGCCGCATGGATAAAGCGGATTGCTGTTGAGATATTCAAAAAAACTCTTCAGCCTAATTAAAGTAATCAGAATAATGAGAATAATGAATCAGCAAACGATACAAATCGCGCAGCGCTTATGGGCATCGATGCGTCAGCACCGTCAGCGTCTGTTATGGACCTTGCTGACGATGATTGGTACCGCATTGACTGAGGTAATGTTTCCGCATGTTTTCGGCTATCTGCTGGATCATGGTTTTAAAGGTGAGCATACCAATCTGCCGTTGTGGAAAGTACCTGCTGCAATTATCGGTATTTTTGTCTTGCGCGGCCTCTGCACATTTACGACAAGTTATCTGATGTCATGGATTGCAACCCGTCAGTTGAATGATATCCGCGCACAGGTGTTTGCGCGGATCATGAATGTCCCTATCAATTTTTATCATACAGAATCCAGCGGTCGAATCATCAACACCATCATGTTTGAAGCACAGCAAATTGTGGAAATGATGAAGGTATCAATCACGACCCTGTTCCGCGATTCGCTGACAGTGATCGTCTTGCTCGCCTATTTGTTATGGGTCAACTGGAAGCTGACGCTGGTCACGATTGTCTTGATTCCCTCCATGGCGTATCTGGTACGGCGAGTCAGCAAGCGCCTGCGTAAGCTCAATCAGGATCAGCTCGAAGTCAATGGCGAACTGACCCAGGTCATCGAAGAGACCACACGTGCCAGCCAGGTGATCCGTATTTTTGGCGGCCAGAATTACGAGCAGCAACGCTTTGATAAAAAGAATGAAAAATTGCGTGGCTATGCGATGAAGACCACGGTTGCCGTTGCATCGACGACGCCAGTCACCCAAGTGCTGGCAGCTTGTGCCGTCGCCATTGTGATTATGCTCGCGGTCGCACAAGGCAAGTCGGACACCACTACCGTCGGTGATTTTGTTAAGTTCATTACTGCGATGATGATGCTATTGACGCCTCTGAAACGGCTGGCTGACCTGAATGGTCCGATGCAGCGTGGCATGGCAGCGGCGGAATCGGTTTTCTCAATGATCGATGCAGAGCCTGAACATGATAGCGGTAAGCCCTTGCCCGCCAGAGCGCAAGGTAAGCTGGAATTTATCAATACCAGTTTTAGCTATCCAGGGCACGAGCAAGTCGCGTTGCAAGGGATTAACCTGAGCATCCAGCCGGGTGAGACACTGGCGCTGGTCGGCATGTCCGGTGGTGGCAAGACGTCACTAGTGAATCTGGTGCCACGTTTTTATCAGGTGAGTGACGGTGAGATTCTATTGGACGGTATTCCGTTGAATCAGATTTCACTCGCGAGTCTGCGGGCGCAGATTGCGATGGTCAGTCAAAATGTCGTGCTGTTTGACGACACCGTCGCGGCAAATATTGCCTACGGCGATCCACAACCGGATGCCGCACGTATTGCCGCCGCAGTGACTGCCGCGCATCTGGAAGATGTCGTGCGTGAATTGCCCGAAGGTTTGAACACCATGATCGGTGATAACGGCAGCCGCCTGTCTGGCGGACAACGTCAGCGTCTGGCAATAGCACGAGCGATTTATAAGAATGCGCCGATCCTGATACTCGATGAGGCGACATCGGCGCTGGATTCAGAGTCCGAACGTGCCGTGCAATCTGCGCTGGATGAATTAATGCAAGGCCGGACCACGTTGGTGATTGCGCATCGCTTATCCACCATAGAACGCGCCAGCCGGATTGCGGTGCTGGTGGACGGCATGATCAGTGAGATCGGCACTCATACCGAGTTACTGGCAAAAGAGGGTGTCTATGCGAACCTGTATCGCTTGCAATTCACGGCCTGACCATGAGCACGTCTTCGGCTAGATCGCTCACTTCGCTCACGTCGGTCACCTCGGATTCTTCTGTACAGGCTCCTGAGCGCTTACTGGTCATCGCACCGAACTGGATAGGTGATGCGGTCATGGCGCAACCGTTGTTGCGACTATTAAAGCAGCAGTATCCGGCTCATGCGATTGATGTACTGGCCGCCGCCTGGGTCGCCCCGGTATTGCGGGCGATGGCAGAGGTCGATACGGTACAGGAGACGCCGTTTAAGCATGGCGCATTGCAGTTGCGTGAGCGTTGGCGTTATGCGCGACAACTGCGTCAGCGTCATTATGTTGCGGCCTATATTTTGCCGAATACCTTAAAGTTTGCGCTGATTCCGTGGCTGGCCGGTATTCCCCGGCGCATTGGGTACAAAGGCGAGAGCCGCTACGGCGTGATTAATGTGATGCATCATGATGACCCTGTCTCACCGCGGGCGATGGTGCCGTTTTATGCGGCATTAGCTGCCGAACCTGCGCCACACATCGCTATGACTTGTGCGCGTCCTTCGCTCATTGTGAGCGAATCGCACATCGTAGCGACTTATATGCAACTCGGTTTATCGCGTGAGCGGCCGCTCATCTGTTTTGCGCCGGGTGCTGAGTTCGGTAATGCGAAACGCTGGCCGGCAGCGCATTTTGCCAAACTCGCCGCGCAGATCGCCGTAACCTATCCTGCAACACAAATCGTCTTACTAGGCTCGCCAAAAGACAGTCCTGTCTGTGATGAGATCAAGTCCTTATCGCTGTCAGTTCTATCCATCCATCAGCTTGCCGGCAAGACCAGCCTAGATCAGGCGATTGCCTTGATTGCCAGTGCCTCTGCCGTGGTGAGTAATGATTCTGGCTTGCTGCATATCGCATCGGCGCTGAACCGCCCCGTCATTGCCCTGTATGGTCCGACTGATCCCGATCATGCACCACCGTTTTCCGACATTGCCTATTCCCTTTCTTTGCGCCTTAACTGCGCACCTTGCAAACAGCGAGAGTGTCCATTGGGGCATCAGGACTGTATGCAGAAAATGACCACAGAGATGGTCTATCATCCGATTTCTGCGATCATGTCATCGCACCAGAAATCTCATTGAATGTCTCATCAGATAGAGAAAGTGGTCTATGAACACCGTGGTCTATCAAGAAAATAATCAGCCGGCTCAGATATCGAACGTTGTGTATGACGATATCTATGTCGGGCAGACGGCGACTCAGACGCGCACGCTGAGTGCTGCGGATATTCAGGCTTTTGCCATTGTTTCAGGTGATATGAATCCTGCGCATATGGATCCTGAGTATGCCGGTCACACACTATTTCATGGTGTGATCGCTCACGGTATGTGGGGCGGTGCCTTGATTTCTACTGTCTTGGGAACGCAGCTACCTGGTCCTGGCACGATCTATCTTGAGCAACAGCTTCGCTTCTCCAAGCCAGTCAGAATTGGCGATACTTTAACGATCTCGGCTACCGTGATTGCCAAAGAGGATGAAAAAAAACGAGTGACACTGGATTGCCAGATCATGAATCAGTTCGGAGAAAAAGTCGTCTCCGGTAACGCACTGGTTATTGCTCCGGCGGAGCGGGTTAGCAGACCGCGAACGCAGTTACAAACGATGGCAATGTTTGATCTCGGTGTTCGTCAGCGGCACTTGGTTGACAGTGTGCGGGATCTGTCCGCGGTGCGCTGCGCCGTGGTTCATCCTTGTGACGTTGAGTCCTTAAAAGGCGCGGTGGACGCTGTCAGCCATGGATTGATTATTCCGGTCATCATCGCTCCTCTGGTGAAATTGCAAGTGCTTGCTCAGGAGGCAAATCTGGATTTGAGCGGCATGGAATTAATTGATGTCGTGCATAGTCATGCGGCAGCGGATAAGGCAGTGGAGCTGGCGGCAGAAGGCAAGGTTGAGGCTTTGATGAAAGGCAGCTTGCATACGGACGAATTGATGGGTGCAGTTGTTCGCTGTCTTACATTGCGAACCAAGCGACGACTGTCGCATATCTTTCACCTTGATGTACCGATGTATCACAAGGTCTTGCTGTTGACGGATGCGGCGCTCAATATTGCACCGGATCTGATGGGTAAAGCTGATATTTTGCAAAACGCGATTAATTTTGCTATCGCGCTCAATATCACAGAACCTAAGGTTGCCTTGTTATCGGCAGTCGAGACAGTTAGTCCAAAAATCATCTCGACCATTGATGCGGCAGCACTTTGTAAAATGGTGGATCGTAAGCAAATCACTGGCGGAATCGTCGATGGGCCGCTGGCTTTTGATAATGCGATTTCGGCGAATGCTGCGCGTATTAAGGGCATCGATTCTGTTGTTGCGGGAGATGTTGATATTTTGATGGTGCCTGATATAGAGTCTGGCAATATGCTGGCCAAGCAATTTGAATATTTGTCTGGCGCGTCGACTTGTGGTGTTGTTGTCGGCGCCCGCGTTCCTATTGCTTTGACCAGTCGCTCGCAGGGCAGCGCCTCGCGGGTCGCATCCGCCGCACTGGTCAAACTGCTGGCACATCATTACCGGACTGTTGCACCATGAGCGACGCGATCAAGCTTATTTTATCGGTCAATTCTGGCTCTTCTTCGATCAAATTTGCCTTATATCCATGCGAACAAGGGACGGTAGAGGCCGCAATATTGACTGGTTTAGTCGAAGGACTAGAGCCGCAAGGTATCGTTAAGGTAACTATTCGCCGAAGTGGTGAGTCGTCCATCAGTACGCGCATTGACATCCCTGAAGGAGAGGATCGTTTCGCCCGTACGCTGACTGAATTACATCAGCTTTTGCAGCACTATGCCGGTGACGTATCGATACTCGCAGTTGCACATCGCATTGTGCATGGCGGTGACCGTTATTCCCGCTCCATCCGTTTAGGCGACGAAGACATACATTATTTACACGGCTTAGATTGCCTGGCACCCTTGCATCAGCCACATAATCTCGACGGTGTCATCGCATTTCAGAATGCTTATCCCGGTGTTCCGCAAATTGCGTGTTTTGACACTGGATTTCATGCTGATTTACCTGAAGTCGAGCGTACGCTGGCGCTGCCTAAAAGGATTCGTGAGCTTGGTGTCCGTCGCTATGGATTTCATGGTTTGTCGTATCGCTATGTTGCGGGCTGTTTGCATGAGCATTCGCTACGTTCCAGACGACGCGTTGTCATGGCTCACCTCGGCAATGGTGCCAGCTTGTGCGCAATGTACGATGGTCGGAGTCGGGCGACGACGATGGGATTTTCCGCGCTTGATGGATTGATGATGGGGACTCGTTGCGGTGCGCTGGATGCTGGTGTCATTCTTTATTTGTTGCAGAAAGGGTGGACTGCGACACAACTGGAATCCAGTTTGTACAAAGAATCAGGTTTGTTAGGCGTCTCGGGTATTTCAGCCGATATGCGGCGCTTGCGAGCGTGTGAGGACTTGCAGGCAAAAGCGGCGATTGATTTATTTACACACCGCATTGTGCGGGAGATCGGGGCAATGACGGCCTGTGTCGGTGGCATCGATTTGCTGGTTTTTACTGGCGGCATTGGCGAGCATGATGCTGTATTACGTCAACAGGTTTGCGAGCAACTTAGCTACCTTAATCTGCATATCGATAGTGCAAAAAATGTTGCTGCACAAGGAGATGCGATCGCTGCAGTTCATACCGCAAGCAGCCCGGTTGAGATCTGGGTTGTCCCCACCGATGAAGGACGCATTGCAGCGATGGATGCGGCGGAAATTTTGCAGGGTTAACTGTCCGTAGTTAGTCTTGATAGGCTTGGAAAGACTCAGGCAGATGTGTTTTTTAAACGCCATGCTGGTGGCGTGAATAAATATCGCAGTGCGCTCAGCGGTTTTGTTTGACTACCGCGATATACAAGCACCGGCAATACGATCCCCGCACCGACGCCAGCTAGTAGATGTGTCGCCACATCGTCAATATGTAAAAATTTACTCAATATAATTCTGACGCCACTCGCTGCGAGTATATGCATCAGATAAATCGGCATGGAATATTGCCCTATTGTCGCCAACCATACAGCGGTTCCTGTTTGGCTGAGCCAGACCGACAGACTACTGACTAAAACGATTCCAGCGCATGACAGGGCTATGAGCAACACACTCGTATCGGTGTAGATCAGGCGCAAGCGATGATGAAAGATGTACTGCAGTGTTCCGAATAAAATCAGACTGCCGAATACCCAACTGCCAGCTCGATTTTCTATCCATCGCAAGACTGTAGTGACATTCATACCTAAGACGAAAAAAATAAAATAATTCGCTAGATAGTCAAAAGGAAAAGGGAGTGCTACATACAAGTGCAGCACCCAGAACGCGAGTGCCGACACCAAGATGACACCTTGTTGCCTGACCTGCTGCTGACGATTTACCAGTACAGCAAGGCCAAAGATCAGGAAGAGAACATATAAAAACCAGAAATGCGCACGGGGCATCCACAGTAAGGATAAGACATCGCCCAAGCTAGTTTGCGAGTTCGTATAGCGAGATAAAAATACCTCAATGAATCCCTGCAACAGAGACCAGATTAGGTAAGGATAAATAATCGTACTAAGTTTGCCGCGCATGAGCTGCATGCCACCGTATTTGTTTAATGACGGCAAGAAAAACAAACCAGACAAGAAAAAAAACAATGGCATATGAAAGCTGTAGATCACACTATCGATCCGCATGTAGCTCTCTTTGTCTAATGGCAAACCGGCGTTCCACGCGCCACGTGCGACGTGTGCATAAACGACCAGCAAGATACCGATTGCCTTGGCGTAGTCAGCCCAGTTATTTCTATTGGTCATAAGCAAAAATTTGTTATTGAGGGGCAGGATTTATGCACAATTAGGCTGGTAAATGTGTTCATGCCACGACGCAGGATCAAAACTCCCGCCTTATCGTACGTCGGCAGATTCATTCGCACTCCTAATTCATTGTGCGCAGACCTTGGTGTTTCTACAATGCTATATTTGTTTTATGAAAGTATCCGACCATCAAACTGTCGCACTATTTTACAGACCATTTGCGTCTGCTTTACTCTCCGTAATATTTCTACTCTGTATTCAAGCATAAAAGGCGACTCGGAAAAGGTGGAACGATATATGCATGATTGACTGAGGTGAGCGATCGGGCCAGTTTATCCGTTGTTCTTGAGAGGACTCTAAGCATCGACAAGTGCTGTCACGGTAAATTGTTGTTGCTCCAGATGGTCTGAATTTTGACATTGTTTGATGTGGTTTTAACTGTATGTTAATTATGTTAAAGGAGATCAGAGATGAAAAAAATGATGATGACATTGAGCTTGCTGACTAGTTTGTTGTTGGCTGGCATGGCTCAGGCTACTTTAGTAACGCAATGGAAATTTGATCAAAGTTCCACCTGGAATTCGGCAACTTTTTCGGCAGGTGGCGGCTCAACCTTACAAAATGCTAGTGTCATCAGTTGGGGCGGCACTCTGGATTTTCACAACAACACCGGTAACGGTACAAGCTCGCGCAGTGGCCTTGAAATTACAAACGGCAATATTCTCGGCGGCACTGTCGTAACAAACGGCTCGGCGGCTGTGACGAACACGATTACCCATTACAACAATACACTCAGCGGTGCTTATGCGACTTTAACCAACGCTGTTCTCGATACGCTGTTGACGCTGACTCCCGATTTGCCAAACCCAGGAGCCGCTTTGCCACCTGACCTAATTTCCTTTGCGATTCACTTTAAGGAGACACCTAATCAGGCAAATTGCGGCTTTATCACGACATCGCTATGTGATGATATTTTTGTGATTGACAGCGGTGCTTTGAATAACAGTTTTGTTTATGACGGCTTTACTTATTATGTCAGCGCATTTGAAACTACGAACAAATTGCAGCCACTTCCGGCTGCGACTTGTGCGGTGGCTGGCGCTGCTGCAGGATGTCTGGGATTTCAAACGGAGGAGGGCAAATTTACACCAGCGATATTTGCATTTGTGATTACTTCGACGCCGGTACAAATTCCTGAGCCAGGTTTGCTCGCCTTAATCGGCATCGGACTGTTAGGATTGTTCCTGAGTCGCAAGCAGTCGAGCTAGTCGTTTGTGTTTGACCGGTTTGAGAAATACTGAAGAATTTTAGTCAGATTTTCACTAAGCTGCGCAGAGGAGTTTTAACTGAATTTCAAATGGAATCGCGCGGTATTGATGAGGGTTGTAGAGGTTTTTTCTTCTGTAGCCCGCATCAATACTGCGTTTTTCATTCTGACTACATCAGAATGATGTCGTACTGCTCCTGATGAAACACATTCTCGACTTGCAGTGAAATCGGCTTACCAATGAAATCACCGAGCATGGCTAAATGCTGTGACTCTTCTTCAAGAAACATATCTACGACGACTTGCGACGCCATGATGCGGAATTCTCTTGGATTGAATTGCTTGGCTTCGCGCAGGAGTTCGCGCAAAATTTCGTAGCAGATTGTGCGTGCAGTTTTGACCTGGCCCTTGCCGCTGCATGCCGGGCAGGGTTCGCACAGGATGTGCGCCAGCGATTCCCTGGTGCGTTTGCGGGTGACTTCGACCAGACCTAATGCAGAGAAATTAGAGATGGAGAGTTTAGTCCGGTCACGTGACAACGCTTTATTCAACTCTGCCAGAACCGCTGTTTTATGTTCTTCATTCTCCATATCGATAATATCGAGAATGATGATGCCGCCAAGATTGCGTAATCGTAGTTGGCGAGCGATGGCGTGAGCTGCTTCGAGATTGGTTTTGAAGATGGTGTCATCGAAGTTCCGGCCTGCGACGAAGCTGCCTGTGTTGACGTCAATGGTCGTCATGGCTTCGGTCTGATCAACGATCAGGTATCCACCGGATTTCAGATCGACGCGACGCCCCAGAGCGCGCTCAATTTCTTCTTCGACACCGTATAAATCGAAGAGTGGCCGTTCGCCTGTGTAATGCTGGAGTTTCGGTAATACCGATGGTGTGTACGTAGTACCGAACTCAACTAGCATCTGATAGTTTTCACGCGAATCGACCTGAATACTTGCAGTCTCTTCGTTCACAAAATCACGCAGTACTCTTTGTGCCAGATTCAGATCCTGGTAGAGCAGGGTTGTGGGCGGCTGAGTTTTTGCCATCTGGGTGATATTCGCCCATGTCCGTCTCAGATATTCGACGTCGGATTTCAGATCTTCGTCAGAGGCATCCTCAGCCATGGTTCTGACGATGAATCCACCTTTTTCATCAGGCTGCTGCAAACTTAGCACTTTGGCGCGTAGTGCTTCACGCTCGGCTTCATTTTCGATACGCTGTGAAATGCCGATATGAGAATCTTGCGGCAGATAGACCAACATGCGGCCTGCAATAGAAATCTGGGTTGAGAGCCGTGCGCCTTTGGTGCCGATCGGATCTTTGATTACTTGAACAGTAATCGACTGACCATCGAATAACAGTTTTTCAATCGGTGTCAGTACATTGCCGCCTTCTTGCGAACGTGCGTCCCAGATATCGGCGACATGCAAAAACGCAGCGCGCTCTAAACCGATGTCAATAAATGCGGATTGCATGCCGGGCAGTACGCGTACCACTTTACCCAGATACACATTGCCAACCAAGCCGCGTGACAGTGTGCGCTCAATATGAAGTTCTTGTACTGCACCTTGAAAAATCAAGGCAACCCGAGTTTCTTGCGGGGTGATGTTGATGAGGAGATTTTCGCTCATAGATCAATAAGATGCCAATTAGGGGATATGAATACCTGCTTGCCTTAACAGCTGGGTCGTCTCAAATAAGGGTAAGCCCATGATGCCAGAATAACTGCCACTGATGTGGGAAATAAAGCGCGCAGCAGATCCCTGGATGCCATAGCCACCGGCTTTATCATAAGGCTCGGCGGACAGGCAATAATCTGAAATTTCCTGTTCGGATAAAGTCGCAAATCGGACCTCAGATCGCTGAGTGAGGTGCCAACGCCCTTGCGTGCTGACGACTGCAATACTAGTCAGGACGGCGTGCTGCTGTCCTGAAAGTTGGCTTAACATCGCACGCGCCTCATTGTGATCGGCGGGCTTGCCAAGAATCTGATCATGGATAACGACAGTCGTGTCGGCAGCGAGTACAGGGCGCATCGCTAGTCTGCGATGCTGCATGATGGTCCACGCAGCTTCAGCTTTTTCCTGCGTGACGCGGCTCACATAATCGTAAGGTAGTTCGTCTGGCAATACCTGCTCGGTGACATCGGGGCCACGCGGCGCCAGATCCCGGAGTAGCAATACTTCAAAATCGATACCGATCTGGCGCAAGAGTTCGCGGCGACGCGGACTCTTGGAGGCGAGATATATTTTATTGTCGGCGATGGGCATGTTGTCTCCTCGACGTTCACAGGTCTATATGTCTACTGATGAGGCTATTGTGCGCCAGGATTTTATCCTGTGCTCAGACCCGATGATAGGGATGATTTTGTGTAATCGAATAAGCACGATACAGTTGCTCAGCGAGCAGCACGCGTACCATGCCGTGCGGCAGGGTCAGGCTGGAAATCCTGATCAGCATATCTGCCTTCGTCTTAAATTCAGCATCCAGTCCATCCGCGCCGCCGATAATAAATGCCACATCCCGTCCATCTTGCTGCCAGCTAGTCAATTGCTGTGACAGGGCGACACTGGTCAAGTCCTTGCCACGTTCATCCAGCGCGATGATGCGTGCATTCTTCGGTAAAACAGCCTCAATTTTGACGCGCTCCAGTCCCATCACGGTTTCTGCAGTTTTACTGCCAGAGCGCTCAACGGGCTTAATTTCTTTCAGATGAATCCGACATTCGGGCGGCATGCGTTTGCTGTATTCGTTAAAGCCGTCCTCTATCCATGCGGGCATTTTGTGACCAACGGCGGCGATGATGAGTTGCATAAAATGGTAGCTAATTAATTGAGGAAAATTTTTGGAAAAAATCAAAAAAAACAGTCGTAAAAAAGGCTTCTGTTTTACACAGAAGCCTATATTTAATCTGCCGTATCAAGCAAGCCGATCCGTTAAACAAATTTGTTCAACACGTCTGTAAATAGATCTTTTAAACGAATTTATCAGCTGACTCTTGTAAGCGAATCAGATTACTCTGCAGTTTTACGACGAGTAGTCGCTTTTTTATCGGCGGCTTTTTTGGCGGAGGCAACAGCGGTTTTGGTCGCAGCAACTTTGACGCGAGTACCGCTTGGTGTTTTGGCGGTCGTTTTTTTCACGCCAGTAGCAGCGGTTGTTGCTGTTTTACGTACCGGTTTTGCTGGTGCATCAGCGCTGGCAGCTTTGGCTACGCGAGGTTTGCGTGTGGCTTTCTTAGGTTCGTCGTCCAACGTAGTCTGGCTGGCCATCATATCGTGTGTGACTTCGACAGGTGCGGCCTTGGCGCGACTTGCACGTTTTGGTTTGGCTTCTTCGTCTTCTGATGCGCTGGCTAATTTTTTCGTACCGCGTTTGGCTGCGCCGAATTTAATTTCTTTGTCGCCCCAGATTTCTTCCAGGCGGTAGTAGGCGCGGATGGCAGGTTGCATGATATGAACGACCATATCGCCCAGATCGACCAGTACCCATTCACCGGTTGTTTCGCCTTCCATGCCGATGACGTCGCCGCCATTTTGTTTGACTTTGTCCCGCACCGACGCTGCCAGAGCTTTGGTTTGACGGTTCGACGTGCCGGAGGCGATCGCAACGCGGTCGAACAGACTGGTCAGGTGGGTAGTGTCGTAGACGATGATGTCTTGTGCTTTTACGTCTTCCAGAGCGTCAAAGACGAGAGTTTGTAGTTGTTTGATATCCATTATTTTTCGTATATATGATGTTGTTGTATATAGTCTAGCACCTTGCGAGGCACTAGCGATGTTGTTAGCTGTCCATGCTGCAGATCGTCACGAATCTGTGTGGCTGAAATATCGACGAGGAGATCCTCTGCCAGATAGGTCCGCCCAGCGGGAGTGTTGCGAATTTGTTCCGGTGTTGCCGCTCCTTGCTTGAATTTTTGCAGCACTTGCTGCTGTGTTTGCTGCGCTACTGACATTACTGCTTGTGGCGAATTTGTTTGCTCCAGTTGGAAGCCGGGTCGTGAGGCCGCGCATAGATGCGCCAGATCAAACAAATGTTGCCATTGGTGCCAGCTAGACAGATTCTGCAACTGGTCGGCACCGATTAAAAAAACGATGGAAGTCTTGTCGCCATACTCTGCCCGCAAAGCGCGCAAGGTATCGACGGTATAAGTGGCGTGCTGATGCCTGGCGCGCTGTATTTCTTGCTGATCTATCGTCAGTTTGCATGTGTTTAGCTCTGCAAACGCCAATTCCAGCATGGCACATCTTTGCTCCGCGCTGGCGATCAAACCTTTCTTTTGCCAGGGATTACCGGCCGGTACGACCCGTAACTCCTGAGGTTCTAATAAAGTGATAAATCGTTTTGCCAGCGCGACGTGACCAAGGTGAACCGGATCAAAACTGCCACCCAGAACGACGACACAGCACTGAGCTTGCTGAATCTGCTGACGTAGCGGATTCGTCCCGGCTATTTTATTGGTCGAGACCGAATCCGGTGACGCAGTCATTTAAACCCATTCCCTGTGCGGCAAAAATTCTTTTGCCAGCGCTGCTTCGGCACTGTTTTCTTCCGGCGACCAGTCATAACGCCATTTTACTACCGGCGGCATGGACATCAATATGGATTCGGTCCTGCCACCGGATTGCAACCCAAATAGTGTGCCACGATCGAACACCAGATTAAACTCGACGTAACGACCCCGGCGATACGCCTGGAAATCGCGCTCACGTTCACCATAGGACAAGTCTTTGCGCTTTTCAAGGATGGCGCTATAGGCGGGGGCAAATGCATCGCCTACACTTTGCATCATCGCAAAGCTGGCTGCAAAATCGAGTTCATTGAAATCATCGAAGAAAATGCCGCCAACGCCACGTGCTTCTTTGCGGTGCTTCAGATAAAAATATTCGTCACACCATTTCTTAAAGCGCGGATGCAAATCCTGGCCAAATGGGAGCAGCGCATCTTTGCAGCTTTGATGGAAATGCTGTGCATCATCAACAAAGCCGTAGTAGGGTGTCAGATCCATGCCGCCACCAAACCACCATACATCGGACTGACCCTCGGCATAGGTTGTGAAAAAACGTACATTCATATGCACGGTCGGTGCGTAGGGATTGCGGGGATGCAGCACCAGTGACACGCCCATGGCTTCCCACTTGCGACCAGCGAGTTCGGGGCGATGGGCTGCCGCTGACGGAGGCAGGTTATTCCCCATCACATGAGAAAAATTTACACCGCCGCGTTCGAATACATTACCTTCTTCAATCACGCGCGAAATCCCTCCGCCACCTTCCGGGCGATCCCAGCTATCGGTAATAAAGTCCTTGCCATCGATCTTTTCCATCGTGGCGACGATCCTGGATTGTAATCCAAGCAGGTAGGCTTTTACGGCGTGTGAGTCAGTCATGCGTTCTAATTAATGTGGTGACATTGGTAATAGTGGTGACAGTGGTGACAGTGGAGATTAATTAATGTTTCTTATTCATCGCGCGCCAGCCAATATCACGACGATATTGGGCACCATCGAAATGGATTTTCTCTACCACTTCGTAGGCATGTTTTTGCGCCAGCTTGACCGTATCGCCCAGCCCGACGACGCATAATACGCGTCCACCTGTTGCGGACAGTGTGCCGTCTTTTAGAGCAGTGCCAGCATGGAATGTCACGCAGTCCGCGGTCTCGGCCAGTATGCCAGTGATCACATCGCCTTTGCGCGGCGCATCAGGATAGCCCGCGGCGGCCATCACGACACCCATCGCTGTGCGGCGGTCCCATTCCAGTTCCACTGCATCGAGTGTGCCATCGACGGCGTGTTCCATGACATTGACGAGATCGGTTTTCAGGCGCGCCATGATAGGCTGAGTCTCAGGATCGCCCATGCGGCAATTGAATTCCAGGGTTTTTGGATTGCCCTGATCATCAATCATCAGGCCGGCGTACAGGAAACCGGTGAAGACGATGCCGTCTTTCGCCATGCCTTGTACGGTTGGGATGATAATCTCGCGCATCACGCGGGCATGTAATTGCGGTGTCACGATAGGCGCAGGGGAGTACGCTCCCATGCCGCCGGTGTTCGGACCTTCATCATGATCCAGCAAGCGTTTGTGATCCTGGCTGGTTGCGAGTGGCAGAATATTTTTGCCATCCACCATGACGATAAAACTAGCTTCTTCTCCCGCCAGAAATTCTTCGATCACGACACGGGCACCTGCATCGCCGAGCTTATTGTCAGACAGCATCATATCGACGGCAGCATGTGCCTCGTCGATTGTCATTGCAACGACGACGCCTTTACCCGCGGCGAGGCCATCAGCCTTGATGACGATAGGTGCCCCTTTTTTTGCGATGTAATCATGGGCGCCAGCGAGATCTGAAAACGTTTGGTATTCCGCCGTCGGAATAGCGTGGCGCTGCATGAAGGATTTGGCAAAATCCTTGGAGCTTTCGAGTTGCGCAGCTTCTTTGCTCGGGCCAAAGATTTTTAGCCCGCGGGCACGGAATACATTTACGATACCTGCCGCCAGCGGCACTTCCGGGCCTACGACGGTGAGTCCGATATGCTCTTGCTCAACAAAATCTGCCAGCGCAACGGAGTCAGTCAGCGCGATGTTTTTCAGACGGATGTCTTGTGCCGTACCGCCATTGCCTGGAGCGACAAAAATGGTCTGTACACGTTCCGATTGCGCGAGTTTCCAGGCTAATGCGTGTTCACGGCCACCAGAGCCTACGACGAGAATTTTCATAACAGCTTTCTTTTTTCAATGACTGCGTTACATCGAGTTGCATGAAGTTGCATTTACTACCGGTGTTCTGCAACGGCACATCAGATTTAATCTTCGATGATGGCGTTGGTGAAGACTTCTTGGACATCGTCCAGATTTTCCAGCGCATCCAATAATTTTTGCATTTTGATTGCGTCATCGCCAGTGAAGACGGTTTCTGTACCTGGCTTCATAATGACTTCAGCGACTTCCGGGATGAATCCGGCTTTTTCCAGCGCATCCTTAATGCCGGACATGTCGTAGGGTTGGCACAGGACTTCAATGCCACCTTCTTCATCGGTGAGGACATCATCGGCACCGGCTTCTAAGGAAGCTTCCATCAATGCATCTTCATTCGTGCCCGGCGCAAACAACATCTGACCGCAATGCGTGAATAAAAATGCGACTGAGCCCTCAGTGCCCATGTTGCCGCCGAATTTGCTGAACGCATGGCGTACTTCTGCGACGGTACGTACACGGTTGTCGGTCATACAGTCAACGATAATCGCTGCGCCGCCGATACCGTAACCCTCGTAGCGAATCTCTTCATAGTTCGCCCCTTCCAGTGTCCCGCTACCTCGCTGTATTGCACGGGTAACGTTTTCTTTCGGCATATTGGCGTCAGCCGCTTTATCGACTGCCAGGCGCAGACGTGGATTCGAGGCGACATCATCGCCACCCATGCGTGCTGCAACCGTAATTTCTTTAATCAGACGCGTCCAGATTTTGCCGCGTTTTGCATCGGTGGCCGCTTTTTTATGCTTGATATTGGCCCATTTACTATGTCCTGCCATGATCGCTCTCTCTTGAATTGGCAATTGTTCACCTAAAGCCAGGCAAATTCCCCTAGCTTCGGTTCTATAATGAAGTCTGCCATTTTAACATAGTGATTTTATTCAAATTCCCCTAGAGAACGATCAAAACCATGTCAAAACCACTGTTTATTGCAAAAAATCAAGCGCAGGAACTGCATTTACTGTCAGATTGGGCGAACCGCCACGGCTGTATCACCGGGGCAACCGGTACCGGTAAGACGGTGACACTGCAAGTGATGGCGCAGGCATTCTCGGATATCGGCGTGCCGGTTTTCATGGCCGACGTAAAGGGCGATCTGTCCGGCATGGCGTACCCAGGGCAATCTGGTCCCAAAATCCAGCAGCGCTGTGAGCAACTTGGGATAGCTGCACCTGACTGGAGGCCTTGCCCGGTAACGTTCTGGGATGTATTCGGCAAACAAGGTCATCCCGTACGCGCGACAATTTCTGATCTTGGACCGCTGATGTTAGGACGCATGCTGAACCTGAATGACACTCAGGAAGGCGTATTGCAGCTCGCCTTTAAAATTGCCGATGATAACGGCTTGCTCTTGCTTGATTCCAAGGATTTGCGCGCTATGTTGCAGCATCTGGGCGACAACGCGAGTGAGTTCCAGACCGAATACGGCAATATCTCCGCGGCTAGCATCGGTGCAATACAGCGCGGTCTGCTGGCGATCTCAGAGCAGGGCGGTGAGCAATTCTTTGGTGAGCCCATGCTGAATTTGGACGATATGCTGCAAACCGATGCCAGCGGCAAAGGTATTGTGAATATCCTCGCCGCCGACCAGTTGCTGCAATCGCCGCGTTTATATTCGACCTTCTTGCTGTGGATGCTGTCTGAGTTGTATGAGCATCTGCCAGAAGTCGGGGATCTTGATCAGCCTAAGATGGTGTTCTTCTTTGACGAAGCGCATTTATTGTTCGACGAAGCGCCCAAAGTCTTACTGCAAAAAATCGAACAAGTCGTCCGCCTGATCCGCTCTAAAGGTGTGGGCGTGTATTTCGTCACGCAAAATCCGCTCGATATTCCAGATACCGTACTGGGGCAGCTTGGCAATCGTGTGCAACATGCTTTACGCGCCTACACACCACGCGATCAGAAAGCCGTGCAGGCAGCGGCAGAAACTTTCCGCCCCAATCCCGATCTTGATACGGCGCAGGTCATCAGTGAGCTGGGTGTGGGTGAGGCATTGATTTCTTTTCTGGATGAAAAAGGTCGGCCAAACATTGTCCAGCGCGGTTTTATCCTGCCGCCGGCATCGCAGATCGGTGCGATTTCACCTGAAGAGCGCCAGCAAATTATGGCGACTTCGATTGTTGCTGGCGTCTACGAAACAACGATAGATCGTGATTCTGCCTACGAAAAACTCAAAGGCAGAGTCGCCAGTACTCAATCGCAAAATGAGCCGCAAAGCGCACCAGCGACCGATCACTCTGGTGGTATCGGCGATGGCTGGGGTAATTCTGGCGGGACTACTGCATCAAGCCGCACGCCCACGGAGTCAGTGCCAACGATCCCCTCGCAGCGACAAGCGCAAACGCAGGAGCAGTCTCAACAGCAATCTCAGGAAGAGGGCGGTATCAGCGACACGCTGAAAAGCGTATTCGGCAATCTGCTCGGTGGTAGCGGAGGCATACGTCGTCGCGATAACGTCGCAGAGACCATGGTCAAATCGGCAGTGCGAACTATCGGATCACAGGTTGGCCGTGAGATTATTCGCGGTGTGCTCGGGTCAATTTTGAAGAAAAAATGAAATGATTTTCAATTAGCAGGATGCACCGCTATAAAATTTTCTTCATATTAATCCATGCAATCCGCAATACTGACGCGCCTTCTGGACGTATTTCGTCGTAAAAGGCGCACCAACATTGCGGATTCAATTTTTAAATCAAGAGAAAAGATGTCTTGTTTTTTATGCTGCATTCAAAATCGCCGCATGAAACCGTAAATGATCCTCGATAAAACTTGTGATGAAGTAGTAGCCGTGATCATAGCCCTCATGACGTCGCAAAGTCAGAGGCTGGTTCGCTGTTGCACAGGCGACTTCGAATTCGTGGGGTAGTAATTGCTCAGCTAAAAATTTATCGCCGAGTCCCTGGTCAATCAAAATCCCGTGAGGAAAAGGCGTGCTGGTGTTTGCCATCAGGATCGATGCATCGTAATCGAGCCAGGTGCTTTGATCAGCTCCCAGATACCCGTTGAATGCCTTCTGTCCCCAGGGACATTTGGTCGGCGCTGCAATCGGTGCAAAGGCGGAGACTGAGCGGTAAATGTCCCGGTTGCGCAGTGCCAGTGTGAGGGCGCCATGGCCACCCATGGAGTGACCAAAGATCCCGATCCGGTCTGCCTGTGCTGCGAAATTTTTCAGGATTTTGTGGCGCAATTCATGCACCACATAGGAATACATGCGGTAATGTTTTTCCCATGGTGCTTGCGTCGCATCGAGATAAAAACCGGCAGCGACACCGAAATCCCAGCTATCGCTGTCGCCTGAGATAGCCGCACCGCGTGGGCTGGTATCTGGTGCGACTAGCATGATGCCGAGTTCTGCCGCCAGTCTTTGCGCACCGGCTTTGATCATGAAGGTTTCTTCGTTACAGGTGAGTCCCGCCAGATAGAACAAGACGGGGACTGCACGCTCTTTGGCTTGTGGTGGCTGGAACACCGAAAACCGCATCGGCAATCCGATCTCGCTAGACTCGTGACGATAAAAACCTTGCACGCCGCCGTAGCAGGCGTGCTCGCTGATTGTTTCTAAAGCGGCGGCGGTCATCTTGGCTCCAGTTTTAGTTGACTTAGAATGAGTTAGCTTAGAATTCAACAACGGAGCGAATCGATTCTCCGCTCTTCATCAAGTCAAAGCCTTCGTTGATGCGTTCTAACGGCAGCTTGTGTGTAATCAGATCGTCGATGTTGAGTTTGCCCTCCATGTACCAGTCAACGATTTTTGGTACGTCAGTGCGGCCGCGTGCACCGCCGAATGCAGAGCCTTTCCAGACACGACCGGTGACCAGCTGGAATGGGCGTGTACTAATTTCTTGTCCCGCTGCGGCAACTCCAATGATGATCGACTGGCCCCAGCCTTTGTGACTAGATTCCAGTGACTGACGCATCGTCGTAGTGTTGCCGATACATTCGAAGCTATAGTCTGAGCCGCCATCGGTCAGGCCGATAATCGCGTCGACGACGTTACCGACTTCGGTCGGATTGACGAAGTGTGTCATACCGAATTTACGTGCCATTGCTTCACGAGCTGGATTGATATCGACACCGATAATTTTATTTGCGCCGACCATGCGCGCTGCCTGAATAACGTTCAAACCGATACCGCCAAGACCGAAGACGACTACGTTGGCACCGGCTTCGACTTTAGCCGTGAACAACACAGCGCCGACGCCGGTAGTGACGCCGCAACCGATGTAGCAGACTTTATCAAAAGGGGCATCTTCGCGGATTTTTGCCAGAGCGATTTCTGGCACCACGATGTAATTAGAGAAAGTCGATGTTCCCATATAGTGATACAGCGGCTTGCCGTCTAATGAGAAGCGGCTAGTCGCATCTGGCATCAGGCCGCGACCTTGGGTGCTGCGGATTGCCTGACAGAGATTGGTTTTTTGTGAGAGGCAAAATTTGCATTCACGGCACTCAGGCGTATAGAGCGGGATCACATGATCATCTTTTTTCAAACTCTTAACACCGGGGCCGACATCGACCACGACGCCTGCGCCCTCATGCCCCAGAATAGCCGGGAAAATGCCTTCAGGATCGGCACCAGACAGAGTGTAGTAATCGGTGTGGCAAATGCCGGTAGCCTTGATCTCGACTAGGACTTCACCTGCTCTTGGGCCGCCCAGTTCAACTTCTTCAATTGTTAGCGGTTTGCCGGCTTGCCATGCGACTGCTGCTTTGGTTTTCATGTCTGTCCTTTGTCGTGATAGGTGATAAGTAGAACTGTAATAGGTTAGAACGGCTACAAGCTAGCTGTAATTTTAGCTGAGGATGCTAGACAAACTGGTAGCTACTGCGACGAGCAAGGCGAGCTCTGCGCCGGTAAAAATATTCTGTGTGAATGCTTCTGAATCGATAATCCCCAGCACGCGACCATCTGCTGCCAATATTGGTAAGCATGCTTCTGCCTGCACTTTAGGATCGCAGGTGTAATACTCGCCGCCAGTCGCAAGATAGGCGCTGACGTTATTGATAATCCGGCCTTTGCCACTGATGCCGACGGTGCTGTTATTACTGATGGCAGCAAATTCGGGCGTGAGTGGAAATTCGGCACGTGATGCGGCACCAAAGTAGGCTAGTTTCACCAACACAGCATTACCGTCTGACCCTGTATCTGTATGGTCGATTTTTTGATCAATTTTTTTATAAACGCCAAACCACTGACTGCCACTCTGTTGCTGATAAAACTTGACCAGCGCCGTCACTTGTTGCAACAGCCGCAGATTGTCAGCCGTTTGTCCGCCTAGGCGGGCGGCCAAATCATATGGTGTTGACGATAGCTGGTCAAACAAAGAGCATGATCCGCCTTCACCCAGTTCTGGCACCTGATATTGCCACTGAACTTGCGTCGTTTGCTTTGTTGATTCAATGAACTGCTGCAATTGTTCTTGGTAGCTGGAAATTTGCGTCGCAAAATCAGGCGGTAATTGTGCTTGATCGATGCCGCTGTTTACCATAAAAAATGCGATTGACATTGGTCTTTCCGAGTATCTGAAGAGCGTTCCAGTTTATCAGATGTCTCATATCAACGTGCTAGCAGGCTGACCGCTGAAAAATCATGGAAGCTAATGCCCCGCTTTTTCCGGACGGGGCGTTGTTTGCTCAGCACAGCTTTGTGAATGCGATATTCCACAGCATATAGTGAGTACGATCTTTTTTACCTTGATTGATTCTGTCACCCATTCGCCGTTAGTAGGCAAGGTGTATTTGCTATGCGTACGCGTAATCGCATATGCCTTTACAATATTTGGCATGACTACCTCGCTTACTCCCCAACGCAGTGCCCATGATCGACGCCAGTATCTGATCGGTTTAACCATTGCCATCACTGGCGCAGTTTTATTTTCCACTAAGGCGATTGTCGCAAAACTGATCTATCGATATCACGTTGATGCGGTGACTTTGATTACATTTCGCATGCTGTTTTCATTGCCGGTATTTGCAGCGATTGCGATCTGGCAGGCGCATAAGGGCGGAGCCCTGACGGTGGCAGATCGCTGGCGTCTGGTTGGCCTTGGTCTGATCGGTTATTACTTGTCAAGCTTCCTAGATTTTTTAGGTTTGCAATACATTATGGCGGGGCTGGAGCGGCTGATCCTGTTTTTGACGCCTTCATTTGTTTTGCTAATCTCAGTATTCTTTTTAAAGCGGAAAGTTAGCCCTATCGAGTGGGCGGCCCTAGGCGTGTCGTATCTGGGAATCGTGCTAGTGTTTTTACATGATCTGCAATTTGGCGGTGCTGATGTGATGCTGGGAGCGGCCTTGGTTCTTGGCGCTGCGATTTCTTATGCCCTATACCTTATACAGTCGGGCCAGCTGGTGGTGCGGCTCGGGACTTTACGGCTGGTTTCGTATGCGATGTGTGTGTCTAGCGTTGCCTGCATCGGTCAGTTTTTTGTATTGCGTCCGGTTGGCATGCTGGTACAGCCTTCTGCGGTATATTGGCTATCGCTGGTAAATGCGATTTTTTGTACCGTGTTACCGGTGTTTCTAACGATGATCGCTGTGCAGCGGATCGGCGCACCGACCGCGTCCCAAGCGGGCATGATAGGGCCGGTATCTACCTTATTCCTCGGTGCGTTTTTCTTAAACGAACCGATCACCAGCTGGCAACTGGCGGGGACGGTATTAGTCATTGGCGGGATGTATCTGTTATCGATTAAAAAATAGCGTGAGCAGTCTATCCTTCATCCATTCTTCATTCATTCTTCATTCATTTTAACCAGCGGAAGCGACCATGAGCACATCGACAAGCAAGGCAATCAGAATTCAGCAAACCGGCGGACCAGAGGTCATGGAATTTGTTGATGTGACGCTGGGGCAACCCGGCCCCGGAGAAGCACTCGTTCGACACGCCGCTTGTGGTCTGAATTTTATTGATGTGTACTTCCGTACCGGCTTGTATCCTCAGCCTCTGCCTGCTGGGTTGGGGATGGAGGCATCGGGTGTTGTCGAGGCGGTCGGCGAGGGAGTGACTTATGTTAAGCCGGGCGACCGAGTGGCTTATGCAGGGCGTCCGAACGGCGCCTATGCCCAGGCGCGGATAATGCCGGCGGATAATCTGGTGCGACTGCCGGACAGTATCGACTTTGAGACTGCGGCAGGCATGATGTTGCAAGGTTTAACTGTGCAATACTTGTTCCACCGGACTTTTCCGCTCAAGGGCGGCGAGACTATTTTGTTCCATGCCGCGGCTGGCGGAGTCGGCCTGATTGCCAGTCAATGGGCGCGGGCGATCGGTGTCAATATGATTGGCACGGTTGGTTCCGACGAAAAGGCTGAGCTGGCAAAGGCGCACGGTTGTACGCATGTGATCAATTACAACAAAGAGAATTTTGTCGAGCGGGTCAAGGAAATCACCGAGAGCAAAGGTGTGCCGGTAGTATACGATTCCATCGGCAAAGATACATTTACCGGTTCGCTAGACTGTTTATCACCTCTGGGCATGATGGTGAGTTTTGGCAGTGCGTCTGGACCCGTTCCGGCATTTGGCTTGCAAGAGCTGGCATCGCGGGGTTCCCTGTTCATTACACGCCCGAGTCTGATGAGCTACACCGCCAAACGCGCTGATCTGGAGCAAATGGCGGCGCATTTGTTCTCTATGGTAGAGAGCGGTAAAGTGAAAATTGACATACGGCAACGTTATGCCCTGAGTGATGTTGCACAGGCACATCGCGATCTGGAAGCGCGAAAAACAACAGGTTCGACTATCCTGATTCCATAACGCAATACTTCTCCACCATATTGAGCCGTGTCTGTTAACATCCTGAATCTGAGATATTACTGACGAGATACGATGAGCACGCCAGAGCAACAGGAACAACATGAGCAAATCAGCAAAGATTCCTCCGACGGTAGCCCGAAATTCGGGCGGTTATTGATTGTTCTTGTCCTGGCGGTTATGTTGATCGTCGTTATTACTTTTGCATCGGAAGCGATTTACTCTAATTAAAAAAAGGTAAACGTATATTGCCTTCAGTCAATGATGGATGACACGATAAAAAATCGTGGCAGCCATCCTTGAAACCAGTAACGGACCCACGCGATGGACACCATTCCACTTCACAATACAACAAAAAAAAGTGAGTTCTCCAGCTCAAGCCGTTTATTAATTTTACAAAGTCTGGTACCGGTCGCAACCAACCGGGTGTCTTCCCAGTTGGAAGCATTTTCCACGCGATTAAGCGAAGCCTTGTTCAAAATCTCGGACCAGACCGTGCGTCCTGAGGAGGCGAGCACCAGCTTTCAGTCGTATCAGTTGCTGAAAAGAAATGGCACAAGCTTTTATCGTTTGGTCGCCGGTCAGATTAACGCGGCACTGGCAAAAGAAGTCAGTACCGTCAATACCCGCAAAAAAACGAAAAAAGACGACGAGAAGCAAGATTTTTCTCTAGTGACTTTTGAGGAAATGGAAAGTAAAGTCCTGATGCGCAATCTGTGTCAGGCTCTCGAAGTCAGTAATGCCGAGCAATTAGTTGCGCTGAATATCCGTATTGGCCATGTCCTGCGCCGCACGCCGATCAGCGTGTCGCAGAATCCGTTCAGGCCAGAAATATTTGTTCATGCAGTGTATCAAGCGTGGATGGAATTCGACCCCACTCCCGAATCGCATCATCTAGTGTTACGCTTGATGCAACCGCAATTGTTTTTACAATTGCAGCCAATTCTGACCGAAGTTAACGACGCATTGATTGCGCGAGGTATCTTGCCAGACATCACTGACTCATTCAAAAAAAATCAGCGAAAAAACGAATCTGCACGTTCGGAAGACATCGCTGACCGTGACCCGTATCTGCACAACAAGCTGAGGAATATATTCTCCGGTCAGCCTGTGAACGCCGAGGCAACGGGGAAGGATCATGCGCTGGCATGGACCGGCAACCAGAGCAATGCAGGTCATTATGGTGAAAAAGCCGATACCGTTACCATTGACAGGCAATTCTTTGATTACCTGACCAGCATTCAACGGAACGACAACCTTGGATCGATTGCCGGTGGCATGAGCGCTTCGCCGCTGCGCCAGTTATCGCAGCAGGCGCCGACCGACAATCTCACCCACATTGATCAGAATACGATAGAGCTGCTGGCACGGATTTTTGATTTTGTCTTCAATGATCCGAGCATTCCTGAGGATATCAAGGGTCTCATCGGTCAGTTGCAAATCCCGACGCTCAAGGTCGCCTTGATGGACAAGGATTTCTTTTTCAAGGATTCTCATCCAGCCCGTGTGCTGATTGATACCCTAGCGAAATCCAGTGTTTTGTTGAACACCAATAGCAGCAGCGAAGATCCCCTGTACCAGATGATCGAGGGTATTGTTGAGCGGGTTCAGCAAGAGTTTGATCAGCAAATTGATTTGTTTTCTGATGTCGTATCGGATTTGGAAAACTTCCTGAAGGAAGAAGAGCAAAAAACCGAAGAGGCCATTACCCAGCCGGTAGCAGAAGCGCTCAAACAAGAGAAGATGCGTCTGGCGCGTGAGTTCGCCGAGAATGATGTGTCTTTGCGGGTTGAGACCGGGGAGGTGGCCGGTTTCCTAGAAACTTTCCTGCAAGAACAGTGGATACGGATTCTGACGATTGCACATAGCGTCAAGGATCAAAAGCCGAACGCCCTGGAAAACGCGCTCAAAACCATGGACGATCTGATCTGGAGCCTGAAGCCGAAGAACAGTGCCGAAGAACGCAAAGAATTAGTCAGCAAATTACCCGCCATGCTGACTCTACTAAATGCCTGGCTGAACGCGATTAAATGGGATGAGCCGGACCGGGTTATTTTCTTTTCCAAACTGGCTGAGCGCCATGCCGCGATTGCACGTGCACCATTAGAATTATCGCCGCGCCGGCAATTAGAAATCGCTGTAAATATCGCGCAACGTGCAAGCGAGCGTCGTCTGAATCGTCACGTACAAGATCAGAACGAACAGCCGGCAGATGAATGGACACTGGCACTTGAGACGATGGAGCGTGGCGTCTGGATTGATTTTACCCGCGCCAATGGCTCTACCGCCCGCTTTAAACTCGCCTGGGTTAGTCCTAAGCGGACGCGTTATATTTTTACGAACCGCCAGGGGCATGACTCGTTTTCAATTTCCAGCGAAGAGCTGGCGCATAAATTCCGTGACGGTGAAGCCGTACAGATTGTCGCGGATTCTGTGGTGGACAGAGCTTTGTTAGAGGCTCTACGGGATCCTCCAGACTAGCATGATTAACGAAAAAGCGACTCGCCTGAGTCGCTTTTTTTACTTGAGATTCCTTATTTTTCTGCCGGTAATTCAACCTCAACCGTCGAGCCACTCACGCCCGGAAAGTGCAAGAACGCGCTATCCATCAAGTAATGCATGCTGGTATTGATTTCGGGATTCAATTGCTCCGTGCTGGCTTTGATTTCACTCATTTTTTTACCGCTCACTTTATCCGTGATAGTCACTTCAAGCTGATGCAGATAATAACGGCGCACACTGATGTCCTGCATTAGCAGGCTGTCGGTGTAATACCGTGGGTAAAAGAAAGGGCGTCGGTATAAAACCATCCCCCGATTGAAATGCATGCGCCAGAATGGATCATACAGAGCTAAATCCCAGGGGGACGACAACTGGATTTCACTTAGGTTGCTAGCGTAGTTCATCGTCACGGAGAGTGCTGCACCGGTGGTACTGGCTGCATCTGCCGAATTTGCCTCGATCAGACCAATTTGGTTTAGCTTCTCGAGTAGTAATTGCTCATAAGCTTTAAATTCCGGGCTGTTAGCTTGCTTCTCCGATTTATCAACGACGAAGCTCTTATTCTTCAGTTCCGCTGGCCATTCGTGAAAAACGCTGACCCGGCTACTCACCGTCGTAGCACATCCCGTCGTGAAGAGAACGGCGCACAGGGATAAAGTAGCTAGGCAATAGTGACGTGTAATTTTCATCGCAAATCTCCTTTCGTTTTAATTTTAGATGATATAAGCCGCAGTAAGTTCGTCTCGTTACGTTTTGTCACGCGAGCCTGTCGCAAGCAAGATGAAAAAGAGAGTGAAATACTTGGCAAATAGTCGAATTAATCTGATTTTTTACCAAATTTTCTATGGTTATGCCTAAAGCAGATGAAGACTGACTGTACAGCTTGGTAAAATACCGGTCTTTGCGCTATGTTGACTACTTACGTGCATAAAACTGTTTTGATCGAGTTGTCTCCGATTGCGGTACACCTGTATTGTCTTTGCAGATACCTCTTGCCAGAATAATTTTGAGCTAGTCCAGCGCTCCCTTTTTCGCTTTTATTTTTACAAGGCATTCGAACTCATGCGTACAGACACTGCTGATACACCGGTCACAATCTTCCGCAAAGATTACATCGCTCCCGGATATTGGGTTGATACTGTTGAAATGGGTTTTGATCTCGATCCGGACGCGACACATGTCGCTACCCGAATGGTCATGCGCCGTAATCACGATAGCAGCGAAAAAGATATTGTTCTGTTCGGTGAATCACTTAAATTATTGCAATTGCGCCTGAACGGCGTCAATCTGAAAAAATCCGCCTACAAAATCGAAGGTGAGATACTACGTATCGCGAACGCGCCTGATGAAGTCACGCTGGAAATTGAAACACTGATCAAGCCGGTCAAGAACACCTCTTTGTCCGGACTGTACACATCGAATCATAATTTTATTACCCAATGCGAGGCAGAAGGTTTCCGCAAAATCACCTGGTTCCCGGATCGCCCTGACGTCATGGCTAGATACACCGTGATGCTGCGTGCAGATAAAAAGAAATATCCAGTTTTGCTGTCCAACGGCAATTTGATTGAGGAGGGGGATCTCGGCGATGGCCGTCATTACGCGAAATGGGAAGATCCTTTCAAAAAACCGTCCTATCTGTTCGCACTGGTTGCCGGAAAACTGGTTTGCCAGGAAGAAAAATTCAAGCTCAAATCCGGCCGGAAAGCCTTGTTACAAGTCTGGGTAGAGGACGGTAATCTGGATAAGACCCAGCATGCCATGGACTCCCTGAAAAATAGCATACGCTGGGACGAAGAACGCTTCGGCCTCGAGCTGGATCTCGATCGTTTTATGATTGTCGCGACTGGCGATTTCAATATGGGGGCGATGGAAAACAAGGGCTTGAATATTTTCAATACCAAGTTTGTCCTAGCGAATCCGCGCATTGCTACTGACGTTGATTACGCCGGTATTGAATCCGTAGTCGGTCACGAATATTTCCATAACTGGACCGGTAATCGCGTGACGTGTCGCGACTGGTTTCAGTTGTCCCTGAAAGAAGGATTAACCGTCTTCCGTGATCAGGAATTTTCTGCCGATCTGGTTGGCACCGCCACTGGCCGTGCTGTCAAGCGTATCGAAGATGTGCGTTTGCTGCGGCAGGTGCAATTCTCTGAAGATGCCGGCCCGATGGCACATCCGGTACGTCCTGATTCCTTTGTCGAAATCAATAATTTTTATACCGTCACGATTTATGAAAAAGGTGCAGAAGTTGTGCGCATGTACTACACCTTGCTGGGACATGACGGTTTCCGTAAAGGCATGGATTTGTACTTCCAGCGGCATGATGGCCAGGCGGTGGAATGTGATGATTTTCGCGCTGCGATGGCCGATTCATCTGGCCGTGATCTGACACAATTTGAGCGCTGGTATAGCCAGTCAGGTACGCCACGTGTGAAGGTCGAGACCCGATTTGATGCAGAAGCTCAGACCTATGACATTACGTTGACGCAATCGAGTTTGCCAGTGACTGGCCAGGCTAAAAAACTGCCTTTCCATATTCCAGTTGCGGTTGGTTTGCTGGATAAAGCGGGAAAGGATATGCCGTTGCAGCTTGACGGTGTCAGTTCTACTGATGCACCAGCTACCTTGGTATTAGAGTTGACCAAGGCGAGCCAGACTTTCCGTTTCACGGGAATTATAGAACAGCCGACGCCATCGATCTTACGTAACTTCTCCGCGCCGGTGGTTCTGGAAATTAATTATAGTGACGAAGAGCTGGGTCATCTGCTCGCGCACGACAGCGACCCGTTCAACCGTTGGGAAGCAGGGCAGCGCCTTGCAACACGCCGTCTGGTAAAACTGACCAAGGCAGTCCAGCAAGCCGAAACGCTGGAGCTTGATACGATGTTCGTCGATGCGTTACGTAAAACATTGAACGACAAAACACTGGATCCTGCTTTCCGCGAACTGGTCCTGACCTTGCCTTCGGAAGCGATGATTGCCGAGGAGTTTAGCGTCGTCGATCCGCAAGCGATTCACGAAGCCAGAAAATTCATGCGCGCTAGCCTGACCCAGCATTTGAAAGCCGATTTCCTGACCGCCTATGAAGAGAATCTGACTTCGGGCAAATACAGCCCGGATGCAGTTTCTGCAGCTAAGCGCGGACTCAAAAATCTGTCCCTCTCTTATCTTCTGGAATGGCCGGATGATGCCACTTTTGATCTGGCTAAAACGCAATTTACAGAGGCAGAAAACATGACCGATCGCTTGGCAGCATTGACTGCGTTGACGAATTTTTCAGGCTCGGTAAAAAATACCAAGTCCGCTGCGCAAGCGTTGAATCAGTTTTATAAAGAATTCAAAAAAGAAGCATTGGTAATCGATAAATGGTTCATGCTGCAAGGTACGGCGCGTACGACGGATGTGGCAAAAGTCCGCGAATTGATGAAGCATCCGGCCTTCACCCTGAACAATCCTAATCGCGCGCGTAGTCTCGTGTTCAGCTTCTGCAATGCGAATCCATCACGGTTTCATGCGGCGGATGGCAGTGCCTATGCTTTGTGGGCGGAACTGGTGATCTCGCTCAATAAAATCAACCCCCAGGTCGCCGCACGTCTGGCGCGCAGCATGGATCGATGGAAGAAGTATCCAAAGAATTTGCAAGCCCATATGAAGGTCGCGCTGCAGAAAGTTGCGGATACCAAGAACCTGTCGAAAGATGTGCTGGAAGTCGTCAGCAAGGCTTTGGCTTCTTAATCGTGACGGTTATATTATTGATGAATTTATTGACGAATCTATCCTAGGTAATGAACCGCCGGGATAACAAAGGAAACTCATGAAACGTGTCAGTCTCACGCAATATCTGGTTGAAGAACAACGCCTGAACAATTCTATTCCTGCCGAATTGCGGCTATTGATCGAAGTTGTTGCACGTGCTTGCAAGACCATCAGCCACGCTGTTGGTAAGGGCGCTTTAGGCGAGGTGCTGGGAACAGCAAGTACCGAAAATATTCAGGGCGAAGTACAGAAGAAGCTAGACATCCTGTCGAATGAGATTTTGCTGGAAGCAAACGAATGGGGCGGTCATCTGGCAGCGATGGCATCGGAAGAGATGGAAAGCATTCATCCGATTCCAAATCGCTACCCGATGGGCGAATACATGCTGCTGTTCGACCCGCTGGATGGCTCCAGCAATATTGATGTGAATGTATCCATCGGTACGATTTTCTCCGTATTGAAAGCACCTGAGGGCATGGCTGCACCGACTGAACAAGACTTTATGCAAGCGGGTAATAAGCAGGTCGCTGCCGGTTATGCCGCGTATGGTCCGCAAACAGTGTTGGTACTCACCACGGGTAATGGCGTGAATTGCTTTACGCTGGATCGTGAAATGGGCTCTTGGGTACTGACGCAACGCAATATGCAGATTCCAGCAGACACCAAGGAATATGCGATCAATGCCTCGAATACCCGTCACTGGCATCCCCCGGTTACCCGTTACGTGAATGAGATGCAGGCTGGTGTGACTGGTCCGCGTGGTAAGGATTTTAATATGCGCTGGATTGCATCAATGGTGGCGGACGTTCACCGTATTCTGAATCGCGGCGGCATCTTTATGTACCCCGCGGATGCACGTGAACCGGATAAGCCAGGCAAACTGCGTCTGATGTACGAAGCTAATCCTATGTCTTTCATCGTTGAGCAGGCAGGTGGCGCATCGACCGACGGCAAGCAGCGTATGCTGGATATTCAGCCTGAAAAACTGCATCAGCGCGTGCCGGTTTTTCTCGGCTCAAAAAATGAAGTGGAACTGGTCACGCGTTACCATCAGGAATAAGGCAACTTCAAGAATTCAATAAGAGCAAAAGTAAAAACAGATCTGCTCTCTTATCAAAAACCCACGAAAATCGTGGGTTTTTTTATTGATGCCTAAGTATGCTTGGAAATTCCGCATGTGCCCATATATCTTACAGGTAAGTAGATAAAGTCAGGTGATTTGGACGAACCGCTCTAGAGCTTGTGCGCCATCAGGGTGCAAAAGTCCGCGGTCGTTTATACTCTTGCCAATGCGGTTCATCGCCATCATTACAGAAATAGTAATAAAGCAAATCATTTCGCGTAAGTCCATTCAGAATAATCCGTGAGAAATTTATGTCTAGCATTGAGACGCCTGTGAGTACTTCAGCTCAGGCATTAGAGTACGTAACGTCCTGCAATTTGCCGACGACCTGGGCAACTTTTCAGATGCATGCCTTTGTGGAGCCGGATACCGGCAAAGAGCATATCGCTTTAAGCTTGGGTGACGTTGCAGACGGCGAGCCAGTGCTGGCGCGTATACATTCCGAATGTCTGACTGGCGATGCTTTGTTTAGCTTGCGCTGTGATTGCGGACCTCAGCTAGAAATGGCATTACAAAAAATTGCGCAAGAGGGTCGCGGCGTGTTGCTGTATCTGCGTCAGGAGGGCCGTGGGATTGGTCTGCTGAACAAGGTACGCGCTTACCACTTGCAGGACCAGGGTGCCGATACCGTCGAGGCAAATCAGCAACTCGGTTTTGCCGCAGATCTGCGCAACTACAGCTTATGCGATCCAATGTTAAAACATCTGGGGATCAGCTCACTCAAACTGATGACGAACAACCCTCGCAAAATTGCCGCGATGGAAGGTCTGAAAATTACAGTCAAAGAACACATCCCGTTGATCATCCGCCGTAATCCGCATAATGAGCGCTATCTCAGCACCAAGGCAACCAAATTAGGGCACCTGATACAGCCAGAACTGTGATGGACGTTGGGCGGTCTTGATTTGACACTGCATCGGGGGCCTGATCTGAAACCAGCTCATGCCCCTGATGCATTATGGTCGTAGGTTAGTAGATTATGCAGATCGCACAGTTACGCCCTCAGCTTATCTTCGGCTAAGCGGTCATGATGGATAGGTATGGATTTCGTGACCAGCCTCTACCCAGGCATCTAAGCCGCCAAGTAATGGCCGCGCCCGTTTATAGCCACGTCCCATCAACAGTTTTACCATCTGTGCTGCTGAGGCTTCGTTCGGACAATTGCAATACACCACAATATCGCTCTCTGGCCTGACATGCGGGATCAGTGTTTGCCACTCATTTAGCGCAATCAGCTTTGCCCCCGGAATATGCCTTCCGTCGAGAGTACGCACCGATGGTGAACGGATATCGACGATCACCGGTGTGTTACCAGAATCCATCATGTCGACCAGCTCATTGACGCTGATGCGGGCGATGGCCAGAATTTTCTGAAAGCGCCAGCGCTGCCACCATTTATAGCTGATGTAAGCGAGCAAAGCGATGCCGGCGATCAGCAGCGCGCCATTACCCAGTTTCATAAACTGACGGCTGATCAGCTCAATATCCGGATGGAATAACCAGCCAAAGCCGATTGCCAGGCTTGCCCATAAAAATATTCCGATCGCATCAAAGAATAAAAATGCCAGTCGAGGCAAGCGCAACGCTCCCGCCATCGGCGCGACGATCAGGGACAGGCCAGGGATAAATTTTGCCACCAGCAGCGTTGTCAATCCCCAGCGTTCAAAACGCGTCTCTGTCTGGCGTACGCAGGAGTCCGGTGACAGCGACAGTCGACATAAAAAAGTCATGACCCGCAAACCGTGACGTTGCCCAATCAGATACCACACCGTGTCACCGATCAGACTTGCCAATACCGTTACCGCCAGCAAGGCCGCCAGAGACACGTGACCATCGGCCGCCAGTGTGCCTGACACAATCAGCGTCGGCACCGTCGGAATCGGCAGCCCCAATTGCATTAGCAAGACATTGCTAAAGACAATGATCAGGCCGTATTGATGGGCGAGTTGTATCAGAGTTTGCATCATGTTGGGACACTACATTACTTCTTTTGTGTTGACGCAAAAAGCGTGAAACATCATTGTATGACGGTCTGAGATTTTTGTTTGGGCAGGGTAAATTAGCTCTGATAAAGGAGAGATCAGTCAGCCATCTTCACTCATCAGTTCTACACGTCGATTTCAGCGTTTAACTTGTCAAATTCAATTTGTGCTTCTGCCAATACCTGTTGCAGAGTCTCTTGACTTAGTCCCAGACTTTCCCACGACTGGCCGCTTATTTCCGGAGCGGTATGATCGGGAGTTGTACTGATACGCAATGCATGTGCGATCCCGTCTCCGACATGAACGATGGTCGCCAAAAATCCCAGGCCAGGTGTATCTGGTTTGTGATGTCCTGCAATCGCTTTTATCATGGCGTCTGAAAACTGCCATTCTTTTGCTAGTGCCTCACCAACTTGGGCATGATCTACTTCTAATAAATGCTGTTCGGCATCTATTTGCGTAAGCTGATGTTCGTTCCTGTACGCAATGCATGATGAGTATTGCGCCGGATGATTGGTAACCAGTACTAATGCACCGATATCGTGTAGCAGGCCGGCAGTAAAGGCGAGGTCGAGGTTGAAACTGAGTCTCTTTGCCAGAATTTTTGCGGCAATGGCTACTGCGTTAGAGTGACGCCAAAATTCTTTGTGACTAAAACCATCACAGTTGTTTTCAGGAAAACAGCCTGACAATGCTGCAGTCATAACGATTTGTTTAAAGGCGTCAATGCCCAGTAAGGAAATGGCTTGCGGTATTGTTCCAACCTTCACCATGGTGGAGTAATACGCAGAGTTCGCATAGCGCAGGGTCTTTGCCGTGAGCGCCATATCCCGATTTACTTTTTGAGCAATGTCCTGAACGTCGAGATCTTCTTTGTCAATATTATTTAACAATTCCATCACGACTGCGGGTAAAGTTGGTAAGTCTTTGACCTCTTGGATGATTTCTTCAATCGCAATTGCTGTCATGCGCCTAACTCCTCCGTTTTTTTGAAGTATTACCTAAATCCCCAAAAAAACCTATGAGTTGTTTGCAAACATTTGTGTTTAATTCGTGTTGTGAAATTTATGCGACAGGGTGGACTGGGCGCTGGTAGTTTTGACGCGGCCATGAGTTGGATCAGAAATGAATTAGTCAACTTTAGAATCGAGTCGTTTTTCGCTGATACTGGCCTTGGCTCGCTCAAGCATATCAATTGCTGCCGGGCCTCGCTGCAGAGTGACCGCGACGGCGAGGGCGTCGATGTAGGTCAGGTGGGCGAGGCGTGAGGTCATCGGAGTATAGATGTCGGGATCTTCTTCGACGTCGACACTGATGTGGACGTCAGCGAGTTCCGCCAGCGGGCCGCCACTGGCGCATAGCACCAGCACTTTGGCGCCGGCGCCTTTGGCGAGTTGTACGCTGCGTATCATGTCGCGGGTGCGACCGGTACGTGAGAAGGCGACGACCACACAATCACTGTTTAACAAGGAGGCGGATTGCGCCTGTAAATGGGCATCGCAAAAGACAGTCGTAGGAATGCCGAACCGGAAAAATTTTAGCTGCGCATCGATGGCCAACGCACCTGAATAACCAAGACCATAACATTCAATCCGGCGTGCGCGTGACAGCAGGTTGACTGCGGCTTCAAAACTTGCAGTGTTGGCTGAATTACGAGCTTCCATCAATGCGGCAATGGTGCGGTCAAATACTTTTGGCAGCACATCACGTACCGAATCTGCCTGATTGACGTCAAGATGCAAAAACGGAATGCCGGTCGCCAGACTCTTGGCAAATGCGAGTTTAAAGGTCTTGAAGCCATCAAATCCCATTGACTGCGAAAATCGTGCAACCGTCGGCTCGCTGACATCACAAGCCTGCGCCAGAACACGGATCGACATCTCCAGTGCATCATGCGGCTTCTGTAATAAAAACTCCGCAACCTGCCGCTCGGCACGACTCAGCGCCGTACTGGCAGTACGTATGCGCGCCAGCAAACCTTTTTCAGATGGAATCGGCTTGGGATCGAGAAGACGGGATACAGAATTTGGCATGGCTTTTTTATAATCACTTATTGTTATCCGAGATTGTCCATCAGGCACGCCTAAGGTGCTATTTGAGCGCTGACGGTGTATTTGCCGATTGTGGTGTGGTTGATGCTCTTCTTTGCTCACGATTCTCAATGAGCGCCGCAGTCATAGCAAAATTCACATCAAAATTTATACCAAAACTTCCTCTGCAAATGTTCCTGTCATCATCTCAAATCTTTATGAGCAATTTCGGATTATGGACACCAAAATACGTCAACATCGCAATGGGCTTCATGCAATAACGCAGCGACGGGTAAAGATGTTTCTGCTGCATTTTCCAGAACACGGCGCTTCTCTGCGCCGGTGATCACGAGCCAGATTCTGTCTGTATTCAGCAAGCGTGGCAGCGACAGAGACATGCGGCTTTGGCGGGTTTGTGGGTGCAGTGCCGCCAGACAAGCCAGGTCATCATGCTGAGTTGGTGCGCCGGGAAATAGCGAGGCAATATGTCCATCCGCACCCATGCCGAGCAAGACCGCGCTGAACGCTTGCGGAATCTGTTCGTCCAGACGATGACTGATCGCTTCTGTCGCTACCTCTGGCGTACGCGCTGCATTTTTCAGCGAGATCAATTTCCATTGCTTGCCATACGATTGCGCCATGCTTTGTTTGAACAGGCCTTCATTACTTTGCGCATCCGCATCATCCACCCAACGCTCATCGGTCGCAACCAATTTCACATTATTGCTGTCACGATGCGACAGCAATTGATCGAGCCGGCGATACAGAGGCGCAGGCGTGGAGCCGCCTGCAAGGGCAAAGTAGGCTGGGAGCCGCGCCAATGCTGCGGTATCGATAATGCCTAACCATTCAGCAACCAGGGCTTCGCTGAGTTCTTCAAAGCTGGCAAAGCTATGTAGCACCATGGTCTCAGCCTTCAACATATTCTTCACCCCAGGCCGCACCGTTTTGCGCAAGCAAATAACTGGACGCCGATGGCCCCCAGCTGCCGGCGATATAGGATTTCAGTCCTTCGCTATCGTTCTGCCATGCAGTCATGATCGGGTCAATCCACGCCCATGCTGCACCGAGTTCATCATCACGCACGAACAGCGTCAGATCACCGTGCATCGCATCAAGCAACAGACGTTCATAGGATTCGACCCTGCGTGAATTTGAGGCTTCGGCAAAATCCAGATTCAGGGCGACATCGGATAAGCGTATGCCTTCACCTGGTTCTTTGGCTTTTAAAAACAGTTGTACGCTTTCTTCCGGCTGCAAAGAAATGACCAGGCGGTTCGAGCGTAAATTACTTTGTGAACTACCAAAAATGGAATACGGAATCGGTTTGAAATTAATCGTGATCTCAGCGCTGCGACTCGCCATGCGCTTACCGGTGCGCAGATAAAATGGCACGCCAGCCCAGCGCCAATTATCGATCTCTGCCTTGATTGCAACAAAGGTTTCTGTGCGCGACGCAGGGGGTACGCCAGGTTCCGCCTGATATGAAATCACTGGCTGACCATCAACCGCACCAGCGCGATACTGGCCGCGTACGGTTTTTTTGCTGATATCTTCCGGAGTAAATTTACGCAGGGCGCGCAGCACTTTAACTTTTTCATCACGGATCGCATCGGGATTGGCATTGACTGGCGGTTCCATTGCAACGATAGAGACGAGTTGCAGCAAATGGTTTTGCACCATGTCGCGCAGAGCACCGGTACGGTCATAAAAGTCGCCGCGTGATTCAACACCGACTTGTTCTGAGATCGAAATTTGTACGTCCTGGATCGATTTACGATTCCACAGCGGCTCGAGAAACGCATTGGCGAAACGCAAGGCCAGCAGATTTTGCACCATCTCTTTACCGAGGTAATGATCGATACGATAGATCTGGTTTTCGCGCAGATAGCTGCGTAATGAAGCATTGATCTCTTTGGCCGACTGAGCATCGCGGCCCAGCGGTTTTTCTAGTACGACACGGGCGTTGCCTTCGACCAGGCCATGCTTGGAGAGTTGCTCTACGATAGGGACGAACAGATCGGGGCCGGTCGCCAGATAGAACAGCGTCGCATTGGTATCGCTGGTTTTGATTTGTTTTTTAAGCGCATCAAAGTCGCTGGCTTCGCGCGCATCGATTTTGGAGTAATGCGTCAGCGCCAGGAAGGCGGCTGTTTTTTCGCTGTGACCCGCATCTTTATCCTCGGTCTTGGCGCCATACGATTCTATGCTGGCCGCGACACGGCTGCGGAAATCCTCATCGGACAAGGCCTCGCGTGCGGCACCGATAAATTGAAAGTCAGCATCCAGACGACCATTGACAAAGGCGCTATACAGGGCAGGGATAATCTTGCGCTTGGCGAGATCGCCGGTGCCGCCAAACAATACAAATGTGGTCATGCTGACTCCAAGGTTGTTCTGAGTTGTAAATGATGATACCGACAGAATAAGCAGGCATTGCGATAGCACAGTGTACGCCCTATGTTGCCCGGGCTTTTTAGCTGTATTCAGGGTACTCAGCAGCTCCTGAGAGCACTTTTTTGCTTAGCTTATTCATGCTTATCTTACTTATGCTTGTAAAGCCCACTGATGAAACGCATTTATGTACCTTGCGCATTGCGTTTATTTTTCTTGATTATGCCAGAATCTATTCAGAAATGTAGTTTCATTACGATAAATTTGTCATTTTTACGTGAAATTCATGAAGATATTTGATTAAATGAAAGTTTGTTACAGAAATTTAGGTTTTATGCTATCTTTACAGTATCCGAAAAAAGCATGAGGCTAGTCTGCCATGAGAACATCTACTTCCGCACTGATTACACCAGAAATTCATCCTGTCGTCGCCCGCGTCACGCAGCGTATTGCCGAGCGCAGCAAGACTTTACGCGGCGCCTATCTGGCGCGGATTCAGAAAATGGCGGGACGTGGTCCGCGCCGCGCAAGTCTGTCCTGTGCCAATCAGGCGCATGCCAATGCCGCGATGGATAGCGGCACCAAGATCTGGCTGAATCAGGCGCAAAAACCGAATATCGGTATCGTCACTGCCTACAACGACATGTTGTCCGCGCATCAGCCTTACGAATCCTATCCGCAACAAATCCGCCAGGCAGCCTTACGCTTTGGCGGCACCGCGCAAGTCGCCGGTGCGGTGCCTGCCATGTGTGACGGCGTGACACAAGGTCGTCCTGGCATGGAGTTGTCGCTGTTTTCGCGCGATGTGATTGCGCAGGCGACCGCGGTGGCTTTATCGCATGACGCTTTTGATGCGACTTTATGTCTGGGAATCTGCGACAAGATCGTGCCGGGCTTATTGATCGGTACGCTGGCATTCGGCCATCTGCCAACTATTTTTATTCCCGCCGGCCCGATGGGATCTGGCCTGTCGAATAAAGAAAAAGCTGCCGTGCGTGAGCGCTACGCCCAGGGCAAGGCAACTAAAGAAGAACTGCTGGCGGCCGAGAGCGCGGCGTATCACAGCGCTGGTACATGTACTTTCTACGGAACCGCAAATAGTAATCAGATGCTGCTGGAGGCAATGGGCTTGCATCTGCCTGGTGCTGCTTTTGTCCATCCGGGCGATCCTCTGCGCCACGTACTGACCGACGCGGCGGTCGAGCGCGTATTGCAATTGACCGAGCAGAGCGGCAACTACACACCGATTGGCGAATTGGTGAATGAAAAAACCATCGTCAATGCCGTGATCTCTCTGCTGGCAACTGGTGGCTCGACAAATCATACGATCCACTGGATTGCGGTAGCGCGTGCTGCCGGTATTCTGATTGACTGGCAGGACTTTGATGAATTGTCGTCAGTGATCCCGTTGCTGTCCCGTGTTTATCCGAACGGCACAGCAGACGTGAATGCGTTTGAAGATGCAGGCGGACCGACATTTGTCATTCGTGAATTGCTGTCTGCTGGCCTGATGCACGCAGATGTTAAAACGGTATATGGCGATCAAGGTCTGGCAGGGCATATCAATCGCCCGGCCCTAGTCGAAGGCGCTGCTGGCAATCAAGTTCAGTGGCAAGCTTCTCCTGCAGTTTCTACAAATAAAGACGTCGTGCGGAATGTGACGGAGCCGTTTGCTGCGACGGGCGGTTTGCGTCTGTTGCAGGGCAATCTCGGTCGTGCGATTGTGAAAGCTTCTGCCGTGCCGGAAGACGCATGGATCGTGCGTGCGCCGGCGATTGTATTTGAGTCACAGGACGCATTAGTTGGTGCATATAAAGCAGGTCAGTTGAACAAGGATTTTGTCGCTGTCGTGATTTTTCAGGGACCGCAGGCGAACGGAATGCCAGAGCTGCATCACTTCACGCCAGTGCTCGGCAGTCTGATGTCGGCGGGTTATAAGGTGGCGCTGGTGACGGATGGTCGTATGTCCGGTGCCAGCGGGAAAATTCCTGCGGCGTTGCATGTGAGTCCCGAGGTTGCCCAGGGCGGACCGCTAGGCAAAGTACGCGATGGCGATCTGATTGAAGTCAATGTTCATACGGGCGAGTTGCGAGCTCTGGTCGATGAGGCGGAATGGGCAAGTCGTACAGTGCGCCAGCCATCTGCTACCGAGACTTTTGATTACGGCCGTGAGTTGTTTGCCGCGCAGCGACGGGTCGTGACAGCGCCTGAGCATGGGGCATCAACCTTGTTTATTGATTAAGCGATTAAGCGGCTAAGCGACTAAGCAATTAAAGCATCATTCACCTATACAACGGGAGCGAGACCAAAATGATTCACACCAAACAAAGCATCATTCAGCAATTAGAACAAATCCGCGTCTTGCCGATTCTGGTGACGGATGATGTGGATCAGGCGATTCGTTGTGTAACGACTCTGGCAGAAAACGGTTTGCCAGCGGTTGAGATAACACTGCGTACGCCGAATGCAATGACGGTATTGCGTGAAGTGGTGAAAGCTTGCCCGGATGTGACGGTCGGTGCCGGAACGATTTTGACCTATGCGCAACTGGATGCCGTGAAATACGCTGGTGCTGCATTCGGCATCAGTCCTGGTATTACACCGGCACTGGCAAAGGCAGCGGCAGAGTCAGGCTTACCTTACTTCCCCGGTGTCGGTGGTGCGAGTGACCTGATGCTGGCGCTGGAGCATGGTTTTGATGTGGTTAAGTTGTTCCCTTCCGACATCGTCGGCAGTACCAAAATGGCCAAAGCTTTAGGCGGTCCTTTCCCTGACGTGCGTTTTTGCCTCACTGGCGGCGTCACGGTTGAGGCGACGCCCGCGTTGCTGCAACAAAAAAATATCCTGTGTGTCGGCGGCTCTTGGATGTGTCCGGCCAATCTGATCAATGCGGGCGACTGGCAGGCTATCGCCAATTTGGCGGCGCAGGCTGCGGCGGCGGGTAAGTAAGCCGTTTAGCTACTACCTGAAATACTATACTGGTAGGGTGTATAAGTTTATTTTTCTTAACGCACTAATAAACAGGAGCGGTTAAGAGGGTAATAATCAGATACTCCCTATAAAGTGATTCGTAAGCTGGCTCTTTTTTCATTTTTTTGATCTCCACGTCACTCTGAAGCAATCGATCATGGTTACCTCTGTTTCCCGCACTCCTCTTTGGTGTTTGCTGCAACAACGCGCGACTAATCTGCCTGGTCTGAAAGAATTATTTCGCGCCGATCCGCAGCGTTTCACGCATTTTTCTGCATCGGCTTGCGGCATTTTGCTGGACTACTCCAAGCAGCGTATGGATACCACGGCGAAACTGAATTTGCTGGCGCTTGCGAGGCAGCAAGATGTCGAGAGCCGTCGCGATGCGATGTTGCGCGGCGAAGCAATTAACCATACCGAAAATCGTGCGGTATTGCACACGGTATTACGCTTGCCCAAAGGTGAATCGTTTTATCTGAATGGCGACAATATTGCCGCAGACGTACATCAGGTTCTGGCGCAGATGCGTACTTTTAGCGACGCCGTGCGCGAAGGTCGCTGGCTTGGTTATACCGGCAAAGCGATACGTACGATTGTCAACATCGGGATCGGTGGCTCTGATCTCGGTCCACAAATGGCCTGCATTGCACTGGCACCATGGTCGCAAAAAAATCTATCCCTGCATTTTGTGTCGAATGTCGATGGCCGCCATGTGGCTGACGCATTGAAGAATGCTGATCCTGAGACGACTTTATTCGTGGTGGCGTCGAAGACATTTACGACAATGGAAACATTGACCAACGCCCGTACTGCACGTGAATGGATGCTGGCGCACGGTTGTCCTGCCGATCAGATCCGTCAGCATTTTGTCGCGCTGAGTACCAATGTGAAAGCCGCTGCGGAATTCGGTATCGCTGAAGAAAACGTATTTCCGTTCTGGAACTGGGCTGGTGGCCGTTACTCGATGTGGAGTGCGATCGGCCTGTCGATTGCCCTGTACGTAGGGGCCGACCGGTTTGAAGAAATGCTGGCTGGCGCGCATGAGATGGACCTACATTTTGCGCAAGCGCCGCTTGAGCATAATCTGCCGGTATTGATGGCATTGATCGGTATCTGGAATATTAATTTCCTCGGTCTGCAAGCCTTGTCGATTGCACCGTATCATCAACGAATGACGCGCTTGCCTGCGTATTTGCAGCAACTCGAAATGGAGAGCAACGGCAAGTCTGTGACCAGAGAAGGGCAGCGCGTCGATTACGCCACGTCACCGATTTTGTTCGGCGAAGCAGGTACCAATGGTCAGCATGCTTACTTTCAGTTGTTGCATCAGGGCGCGACGATTATCCCGACGGATTTTATTGTGGTCGCTGATGATGATGCGGGGTTGCCAAGCCACAATAAAGCCTTGCTCGCCAATTGCTTCGCGCAATCCAAGGCAATGGCATGGGGCAAAGATATTGGCGAAGTGCGTGCCGAATTGGGTGATTTACCTGAAAAGGTACTGGCGCCGCGCGTCTTTGAAGGCAATCGTCCGACGTCGACCTTGTTGCTGGATTCATTGACGCCGCGCTCACTCGGCGCACTGATCGCTTTGTATGAGCACAAGGTATTTGTGCAATCCGTGATCTGGGATATCAATGCATTTGACCAGTGGGGTGTCGAGCTGGGTAAATCGCTGGCGCAACAGCTGATCAGCCTGGATCCATCCTCTGTTAAAGAAGATTACGATAGCTCTACCCGTGGTTTGTTAAATGCCATCGGTAAGCGCGATAAGTTGACGATGCAATCTAGTAAAGCGGCATAGAAAGCGGCATAGCAGTAACGAAATACACATGCATCGAAACACAGAAATATCGACTATCTGTATGGTCTGAACAGAGCGCTCTGAATTGTTGTAAGTTGTCCGTCATGTTTTTGCGGTAGTCTGATGTTTGTATGTTTAACGCTGGTATGACTCTGCTACAACGTTGCTGTAGCCCTAGTTTCGTAGCACATGCTGGCGTGCCGGATTGGTGTAAGGCATACAAAGATCGATAAAATTTTTCATCTCCCGATTTCCTTTCGTCTCATAAAATCTGCCCTTATGAATGCTCATCTCCATCCAAAAATCGATCTGACCGAAGACGACAAAGACCAAAGCCTGCGTGACGACATCCGCCGCCTTGGCCGCATACTGGGCGATACCGTGCGCAATCAGCACGGCGACCAGATTTTTGATCTGATTGAGACAGTACGACAAAATTCGATCCGCTTTCGTCGTGATGCCGATGAGGCGGCGCGTGAGGCGCTGGAGTCGACACTCGATACGCTGACGAATGACCAGACTACGCAAGTGATTCGGGCGTTTAGTTATTTTTCGCATCTGGTCAATCTGGCAGAAGATCAGCATCACATCCGCCGCACCCGCAAGCATCTGATCGCTGGTTCGGCACCGCGTGCCGGTAGTCTGGCGCATACGATTGAGTCGTTGTACAACACAGGACATAGTACGCAGCAATTGCTTGATTTTTTTCAGACTGCGGAAGTCAGTCCAGTGCTGACGGCGCACCCGACCGAGGTGCAGCGTAAAAGTATTTTGAATTGTCAGATGGTGATTACACGCCTGCTCGATGAGCGTGACCGTATGCAATTGACGCCGGAAGAATCAGCTGCGAATGAAGAAGCACTCAACCGCGCTGTACTGACTTTGTGGCAGACCCGTATGCTGCGCACCTCTAAATTGTCAGTGCTTGATGAGGTCGAAAACGGTCTGAGTTTTTATGACTATACATTCTTGCGCGAATTGCCAAGTCTGTATGCGGGACTGGAAGACCTGCTGAGCAGCAAAGAGGGCAATATGCAGGCAATTGATTTGCCTAGTTTCATGAAGATGGGAAGCTGGATAGGTGGCGATCGTGATGGCAATCCCTTTGTCACCGCCAGCGTATTAGAAAAAACACTGGCAATGCAATCGAACCGCGCGTTCACTTTTTATCTCGGTGAACTACATACGCTGGGCTCGCAGCTGTCGATGGCAACGTTGCTGGTGAATGTTTCACCAGACTTATTGGCATTGGCGCAGCGTTCGCCAGATCATTCTCCACACCGCTCGGATGAGCCCTATCGCCTGGCTGTCAGCGGCATCTATGCACGCTTGGCAAAGACCTACAAACAATTGCTTGATGCGGAGCCGGCGATTCTTGCATCTGGCGATGCTGAGGCTTATACAAGTGCAGAAGAATTGGTAGCCGATCTCGATGTCGTGCACCAGTCCTTATTTGATAACGGCTCTGCCGCTTTAACGCGTGGTCGTTTGCGCCATCTTCGCCGCGCTGTGCGGGTATTTGGCTTTTATCTTGCACCGATTGATTTGCGTCAAAATTCCGATGTGCATGAGCGTGTTGTTGCAGAATTGCTGGAGGCCGCCAATCCAGGTACCAATTATCTGCAACTGAACGAAGAACAGCGCGTTGTCTTGCTAGCAGAAGAAATTGCATCAACCCGGCCATTGGCGTCGCCGTATCTCGAGTATTCAGAAGAAACGCAGTCCGAACTGGCGATCTACCGTGGTGCGCGCACAGCGCAACTGAGCTATGGCAAAGGTGCGGTACCCAATTGCATCATCTCTAAGACCGATGGCGTCTCCGATATGCTGGAGCTGGCGGTGCTATTGAAAGAAGCGGGCTTATTGCATCCTCTCGAAGGCAGCCTGGACGTCAATATCATTCCTTTGTTTGAGACGATTGGCGACTTGCAAAACAGTGCGCCTGCGATGGACAGATTGTTAGCATTGCCTGCTTATGCACGCTTGCTGGCAAGCCGGGGAAATGCGCAAGAAGTCATGCTCGGGTATTCGGACAGTAACAAGGACGGCGGTTTCCTGACTTCCGGCTGGGAGTTGTATAAGGCTGAGCTGGATCTGGTCACGATCTTTGCCAAACATCAGGTGCGCCTGCGCTTATTCCATGGTCGCGGTGGCTCGGTCGGTCGCGGTGGTGGACCTAGTTATCAGGCGATTCTGGCGCAGCCGGCGGGTGCGGTGCAAGGACAGATACGTTTGACTGAGCAAGGTGAAGTCATCACCGCGAAGTACGGCAATCCGGAAGTCGGCCGCCGTAATCTGGAGGTGCTGGCAGCGGCAACGCTGGAAGCCAGTTTGCTGTCGCACTCAGAGCCAGAGCCGCCCGCAGAGTTTTTAAAAGTCATGGAAGAGTTGTCGGATCACGCCTTCCGCGCGTACCGGAATATGGTGTACGAGACTGAAGGGTTTGAGCAATATTTCTGGGAGTCTACCGTGATCTCTGAGATCGCCGGATTGAATATCGGCAGTCGTCCGGCATCACGTAAAAAATCGACCGCGATTGAAGATCTGCGCGCTATTCCCTGGGTATTTAGCTGGTCACAATGTCGCCTGATGCTACCTGGCTGGTTTGGTTTTGGTTCCGCGGTGCAAAGTTACCTGAAGGCCCATCCGGAGAATGGTTTGCAGACCTTGCAGGCGATGTTTAAGACCTGGTCATTTTTCTCAACGGTGTTGTCTAATATGGAGATGGTGCTGGCCAAGAGCGATATTGGAATCGCCAGTCGTTACGCCCAGCTGGTGAAAGATGAGGCATTGCGCGACCGGATTTTCCCGCGTCTGAAGGCTGAGCATGAGGCAGCGATTGCTGCGTTGACAGCAATCTCTGGCCAGTCCGAATTGTTGTCGGCAAATCCTTTGCTAAAACGCTCGATCAGTAACCGCTTTCCGTATCTCTCACCTTTGAATCACGTACAGGTTGAATTGCTTGAGCGTTATCGTAACGGCGACCCGGATGAGCGCGTGCGTCGCGGTATTCACTTGTCCATTAATGGTATTGCGGCAGGTTTGCGAAATAGCGGCTGACCAGTGATTCTGATGGATACTTGTTGAGATTGCGTGAGTTGCACCAGGTGCAGGAACAATAATTCAATGTAAAATCTGTGCGCTTGTTTGCTAAACTTGGTCGAGCAAACGTGTAAAAACGGACCACATTGATTTAGGAATCTGGATGTCAAACCATTTACTTGGTATCGTCGGCTGGTCCGGCAGCGGTAAAACGACTTTGCTGGAATATCTGATTGCTGCTCTTTGCAGCAGTGGTTTGAAGGTGAATGTGGTCAAGCACAGCCACCATGACATTATTCTGGAACCCTCGCACAAAGACAGCGCCCGCTTTCGCCGCGCGGGGGCAAATGAAGTCTTGCTTGCATCGCCATTTCGCTACGCGATTACCAGCGAGTTGCGCGAACAGAACGAGCCGGGTTTGCTGGAATTACTGCCCAGACTTGCGCCGTCAGATTTGATTTTGATTGAGGGGTATAAGTGGGAAGCGGTTGCTAAAATCGAAATCCACCGCCCCGGCCTAGGCAAGCCTGCCTTATATCCAGATGATCCACACATTGTCGCGGTAGCATCAGATATCCTCAGGCCCGAAGGTCTGAGGGCAGATCTGGTCTGGCTGGATTTAAATCTGCCCGAGCAAATACTTGCCTGGATTCAATCATCTTTAGCAAAAAATTTATTCTTGCAAGACCCTAAAGTAGGGATGGATGTACGCCGATAACTAGATACGAAGTTCTGGGAGATTGTCATGGATGTTACAGGAATTGCCAGTGTATCAACAACTTTGGCGGATGTCGGCATTAGCCAAGCAGTCAGTGTTGCCGTCTTGAAAAAAGCCTTGGATGTCAGCGCCGAAAGCGCGACCGCATTGATCGAAGCGATCCCGGATAATAAAGCGATATCGAATTTGCCACCAAATCTCGGAAGAAACATCAATACGACAGCCTAGATAATCTAGTTAATCATTCGTAGCAAAAAAGCACAGCCTTAGCCGCTGTGCTTTTTTTATGATTGCGAGGAGAAGGAAATTGATGAGGGTTTTTTTATCCTGCCTCAAGCGAAAAAATCTTGGATCAGTGATAATCCTAAAAAGGATAGTTGATCTCTCTTGATCACTCAGTATTGTCCGGAGAGCCAAGCGAGCATTGAGGTTCGCGGTATTCTCAGTGGCACGTTTTGATGCCGGGTGATTGCAGGATTGTCTGTTCAATACGGTTCAATCATCGTTTTCAGAATAATTTCACCGATATATAGATCGAGCAAAAAAGGATAAGTATGAGCGATACCAACTGGGGTTGGTCTGACCGATTAAAGTTGCAGTACGAGCCAATGGACGAGACACATCAGGAGTTCGTGATGTTATGCGCGGCATTGTCAGAGGATAACCCCGATACGTTCATTGCAAGACTAGACGCTTTAATTGCGCACTCAGTCGAGCATTTTGAACAAGAAAATCAGTGGATGACGAGCAATGCATTTCCGCCTGCTGGTTGTCACATGACTGAGCATGATGCTGTCTTGCAAGTGATGCGTGAGGTCCGCCGTCGTATAGTCGAAGCAGGGGAGATGGATCTGGCAGCAAGGCTGGCCGAAGAATTGCCGCTATGGTTCGAACACCATGTCGATACGATGGACAATATGCTGGCCCGCTTTATGACAACTGAGGCGATTACGGCAGCTCAGCCAGCATAGGTAAAGCTTAAGGACATTTTTCGCCGGCAGACGAATCTACCGGCCGATGCAGAGATCAGTAGTTAAGCACTCCGGTACTTAAGCACTCATTAATTAAGCACTGACTTTAATCCGGACGTCACCCAAGATCACGATTTGACCCGCACGGATTTTGGCCGTTTTACGTAATTCTTGCTTTCCGTCTACTTTCACTGAACCGCTGGAGACGATGACCTTGCCAGCGCCGCCGCTGTCGCACAGGCCAACGAGTTTTAATAACTGGTTGAGTTCTACAAATTCACCTTCGAGGCTAAAGCTAAGGTCTTGCATAATGTTCCTGATTGGTTAACATAGATTATGATCGTTGCGGACTATAAAAGCTTTTTTGCAATGCCCGAATAAATCTCCTGCCGACTCATCTGCCGGGCTCCGCATGTCTGGTGAGCGGCTGGCAGGTACACTAAATTGCCTTCACTATCTGAATTTCAGCTTTGTCCAACCATAGAGCAAGCTGAGCTAACAGCTCATGCTGACTGAATGAACAGCTTTCTTCGCTAAACAGGCTGCCTGATTCCAATCTACCCAATAAATTTTCCATCACCTCTGCATACCTTTGCGGTAGTTGCTGCGTCACAGCATGATCAACACGCCATTCCTGGCAGAATTGCACAACGGACAGATCTTGCTGTTGTAGCAATCCGATTGTCTCTCTTAAGTGCATCAGATTTTGAGTTGACATTTAGGAGGACTATTTTGATGGTGAAGCGGTCGTGATAGTATCGTTCGCGGATTTTTACCATTATAGTGAATCTGATCGTCAAAGCCTTGCGTAAAGATCAAAGCAGGATATCGATAGCAGCTATGAGAAAAGTAGATGGCGATATTTTCTCAAAAAATGTGTAAGGTATTCTGGCTTTGCCCGACTATTGATCGTAAGTGATTTTTATTAGTCTTTTTTACGATTCTTTCTTTAAATTTTTCAGGAGATAAACATGAATAACAAGGCATTGATCGCAGTCGCATTAGCAAGTTTAGTGGGTTCTACAGTGGCGTTGGCAGCAGAGCCAGCAAAAACAGAAAAATGTTTTGGTATCGCTAAAGCTGGTCAAAACGATTGCGCAACCAAAACAGGTTCTCATTCCTGCGCAGGTCAGGGCAAGAAAGACATGGATCCAAATGAGTGGAAAAAAGTCCCGGCCGGTACTTGTGAAAAAATGGGCGGCAAGGTCGAAAGCAAAGCATAAATCGGCAACGCAGTAATTGAGCCTTATTGCCGACTCATTGCAGCAAGTCAATCCTGACCTCGGCGTCGGGATTGGTTTGCGCAGTCAGCACTATCGTGATTTTCTCAATGCCACTGTCGATATTGGCTGGCTAGAGGTGCATTCAGAAAATTATTTTGGTGATGGCGGTTATGATCTGCATGTATTGCAGACTTTACGCCAGGATTACCCTGTCAGCCTGCATGGTGTGGGGCTTGGTCTGGGCTCCGCGCAGGGGTTTAGCCAAACTCATCTGCATAAACTCAAAAAACTGGTACATCGAATTCAGCCTGCTCTGGTATCCGAACACTTATGCTGGGGTGCTATTGCGGGGCGTCATTTAAACGATTTGCTTCCCCTCCCATTAAGACAAGATGCTCTGGCATTGATGTGCGAACGTATTGATCAGTTGCAAAACTTGTTGCAAAGATCCGTCTTGATTGAAAACGTATCGACCTATCTGCGTTTTGCCGAAGATGAGATGTCTGAGGCTACGTTTCTGGTCGAACTTGCGCGTCGTACCGGCTGCGGCATTTTACTGGACGTGAATAATCTCTTCGTCAATCAGCATAATCACGGCGAGAGCGCCGATGCTGCGCTAATGGAATTGACCCATCTTCCAAATGGCGTGATCGGAGAGATTCATCTCGCAGGACATTTGCGCAGTGACGATTGCCTTATCGATCATCACGGTTGCAGCGTTGCTCCTGAAGTCTGGAAATTGTATGAAAAAGCTTGCACACTGTTCAGCCCAGATATTCCGGTATTGATTGAATGGGATACGGATATTCCTGCATTACCGGTGGTACTGGCGGAGGCTGCCAAAGCTGACTTATACCGCGCTAATGCCAAGGTGGTTGCATGACATTGAACAATCCATCCCCGCTTAGGCTGGCCAATAGAGCTACACTGACTGAATTGCAATTGCTATTTTCTGAGTGCTTGATTGCTCCTGTATCTACTGCTGAATCAGTTTTAGAGTCAAATGCAGCGATGAATATATTTAGCACCAAGCCCTCACAGATCACATCGCGGCTTGCCACTTATCGGGGCAATCTGACGGCAATCTGGAGCCAGACCTTGAAAAATGTCTATCCCGTACTCCATCAATTAGTCGGTGAAGAATTTTTTGCACAAATGGCGAGAGAATATGGTCGCCGCTATCCATCAACTTCGGGTGACCTGAACGAGTTCGGTGTTTCTCTGGCGACTTTTCTGGAAGATGAGGAACTTGGTTTGTCTGCGGACTATCCTTACTTTCCAGATGTCGCAAGAGTAGAGTGGCTGTTACATCAGGCCTATTATGCCGAGGATAAATCCACGTTACGTTTGCCAGAGTTAATCAGCCGCTTCGGTGCGCAGTTTGCTGATGCGTCGCTGGAACTACATCCTTCGTGTCAATTAATTGTATCGGACTGGGCTAGCGCTGATATCTGGCTTGCCCACCAAATTATCGGCAATGAGATGTTTCTCTCAGAGATACAGCGCAAAAATCACATCTTGATTCATCGTCAAAACTGGACGCCTGCTGTTCACGTCATCGATACCGCGTCTTACGCCGCTTTGCAAGCTTTGTCGCAGGGAAGCATTCTTGGTCAAGCTCTAGAACTTGCTGTCGAATGTGATGCGGAATTCCCGATTACCGAGCGCCTTCAGCAATGGTTTCAGTGGGAATTATTTGTTCTAACCAGTTAAATGGCAAAGATATATTGTAAGAACTCCTCGTCAACTCCGACTAATGATCTACAGGAATCCTGATATCAATCAATTAAACGGGGAAGAATATGAATCAATTTTTACGCTTACATCAACTGACCACGCAATTCGATCACCTGCTACAAGAATGGGGCGGCGCTTTGCTGAATCTTGGGCTGCGTATTTTCGTCGGCTGGCAATTTTTAAAAGCAGGAATGATCAAAGTTCAGGATTGGGAGGGAACACTGTCTTTGTTCCGCGAAGAATATGCCGTACCTTTACTACCTCCTGAATTAGCCGCTTTCATGGGCGCGGGCGGTGAGCTGTTTTTGCCTTTACTTCTGATCACAGGATTATTTTCACGTCCTGCGGCGCTTGGACTGTTTGTCGTGAACACGATGGCAGTGATTTCTTATCCTCAACTCTGGAAATTTGAATGCCCTGCAGCGATTAATGATCATTTGTACTGGGGATTGCTACTTCTGGTTTTTTTGGTATTTGGTGCGGGAAAGTTCTCTTTGGACAGCTGGATTAATTCCTATTACAAGCGTAACCAATCAACTTGAATAATTTAATTCGGCTGTTTTTTTGATTTTCTTGATTGCCATAAGATTAAATCATATAAAAATGACATAAAATATTGTTTCTTTAAAATGACATCCTGAAATATCTTATGGTTAACATATCTAAGTTTTTTTTCAAATCATTATTTACTCTGCTGACCTTACTTACTTTTGCCGGTAATTCTTATGCAGTTACTCCGCAAAGCGGATGGTGGTGGAATCCTGCTGAGGGTGGTCGAGGCTTTACCCTTGAAGTACAAAACGGCAGTATGTTTATGGCCGGGTATCTATACGACCCTTCTGGTCGAGCAACCTGGTATGCCGCTGGCCCGAGTTTGATGACGGGCTCGACATTTACCGCACCCTTGACGACTTATCTTGGCGGGCAAACTTTAAACGGAAGCTATCATTCAACCACTGGCACTATGAATAGTGGCACGGTGAGCATGACTTTTAGCGATCCTAGCCATGGCACTTTGACTTGGCCAGGCGGAACTGTCGCGATTGAACGGTTTGACATTGTTTCTTCCGGTGCGAGTGCCGTTCCCGCCGCAGGAACTCCAGAGACTGGCTGGTGGTGGAATTCTGCGGAAGGCGGGCGGGGATTTTCGATTGAGATTCAAAAGGGCACGATGTTTCTGGCAGGCTATATGTACGATAGCGCGGGGAATCCGATCTGGTACGCTTCCGGCCCTACCGCGATGAGTAGTCAGTACAGCTACAAAGGTGTTTGGCAACAATATGGCAATGGGCAAACCCTGACCGGCGCGTATAAACCCGCGTCTGTTGTGAATGCAAATGTCGGTGCAATTAGCTTGACCTTTAATAATTCAACGTCAGCAACTTTGGTTTTGCCCAACGGAACGTCGATTCCTTTAACTCGTTTTAGTTTTGGTGGTGCAACCATACCAATTCAAAACTTTGCTGGCGCTTATGCAGGAAGCTACAGTGGTTATGATTCGGGAACATTTAATGTGAACGTGTCTCCAGCGGGGGCAATAACAGGTTCAGGATATTCAAATACTGATAAATTGTCGTTCGGTGTCTCTGGTAATGTTGGGACTGGAGGTTCTGTCTCAATGACGACCAATGGATCTGCGGGTTCGGCATTGTTTTCTGGCAGTATTAATTCTTCTTCCGGCACGGTATCTGGTAAATGGAATTTTGTGGCATCACCGACTTACGGCGGTTCTTTTACTGGTCAAAAGCAATAAATTTTTCAAATACAAAAAACGCATACAAAATAAAAAAGCATGGATACCCATTTGATTGGGATCCGTGCTTTTTTGTATTTGGTGATTTGTATTTGATCTAATTTTCATTCGTTAAATAGTCTTGTAATTCGAACTTATTTCTATAAGCTAGGTCTGAGTAGTGCAAATTGCCACTATAAAAATAACGATGAGCGCATTGCAGCTAAGTAGTTACACCACTTATAAAAAATAATACAAGAGCAGATCATGAATATAGACACTCCCATTTTGTCTTCACTATCACAACGTCGCTGGCGTTTTCCTGTAATGGGTTTGATTGCTGTGTTAATTGCCGGCGGTGGCTGGATTATGTACACCAAGACGACTACAGCGCAGGCGAAAGACGGTGAAAAAGCGATGGCTAAGAAAGAGCCGGTTTATGAGCTGGCAGCTGTTGATGTGGTGAAAATCACAGCACGCGAATTAAGCCTGAACCTACCTATATCCGGCTCACTGATGCCAGCAAGCCAGACTACTGTGCGGGCAAAGGTTGCTGCTGAAGTGCATGAAACTTTGGTGCAAGAGGGAATGCCGGTCCGGAAGGGACAAGTGATCGCCCGTTTTGACAGCGCGGATTTACGTGCTCGTTTCAATATCCAAGACGCTGCTGTCGATGAGGCTCAGGCTCGCCTGGCATTGGCGCAAAAAAATCGTCACTCAAATGAAGCCTTGCTCAAGCAGAATTACATTTCTCAAAATGCGTTTGATACAACACAGAATAGTCTGGATCTGGCGCATGCCAGCCTGAAGTCTGCAACCTCACAGAGGGAGGTCGCACAGCTTGCTGTCGCCGATACACTGGTGAAATCTCCCGTTGACGGTATCGTCAGTAAACGCAGCGTTCAGGCTGGTGATAAGGTCTCGCCAGATAGCCCCTTATTCAGTATCGTCAATCTCGCTCAGTTGATCCTTGAGGCACAAGTGCCTTCGAGCGAAATTCCCCGTGTCAAAATTGGCCAAAATGTCAAATTCTCTGTAGATGGTTTTGGCTCCCGTTCTTTTATCGGCAAAGTTGCCCGTATCAATCCGTCTGCTGAGGCTGGGTCTCGCTCGATGCTGGTCTATGTGAGCGTTGAGAATATGGATGGTGTATTGAAAGGCGGCATGTTTGCCAAAGGTAATCTGACATTGGAAAAAACCAATGCTTTACCTGTGATGCCCGTGACGGCGGTACGCCAGCATAATGGTAGCGATGTGGTTTATCTCATAGTCAATAATCAGATTCAGCAGCAGGTAGTCAAACTAGGCCTGCGCAATGAAGATGAGGGTGTGGTTCAGGTGACTCAGGGGCTGGAACCGGGTATGCAGATTATTTCGACCAAGCTTGACAGTATTAAGCCCGGCAGCAAAGTCAGTATGCCTAAAGCTGCTATTGCATCGGTCCCGGCAGCCGACGTGACTTCAGATAAAGTCAAAGGCTAAGCTATGTGGATCACCAAAGTCAGTATCCAGAATCCGGTTTTTGCCACCATGGTGATGGTAGCGCTGATGGTTTTGGGATTGTTTTCGTATAAAGGTTTGGGCCTGGAGCAAATGCCAAACGTGCAGTCTGTTGGCGTTTGGATGGAGGTGCAATATCCGGGAGCATCACCTGAAATTGTTGAAAACGACATTACCAAGCCGGTCGAGAATGTATTGAATACGATCAGCGGCGTTAAACGGATTATGGCAAGTTCTTATGAGGGGCGTGCAGGCATCTGGACTGAGTTTCAGTTGTCCGTAAATCCAGATAAAGTGCTGCAGGAAGTACGCGACAAGGTTGCCCAGATACGCCCGGGTTTTCCTAAAGACGTAAAAGATCCGTTTATTGTTCGCGGTGGTAGCGACGGTAATGAGCGTCCTGTTGTGGAAATGTCGATCCGTTCTCAGGAAAGAAACTTGCGTGAATTATCTAACCTGACCGACCAGATCATCGCGAAAAAGCTACAGAGTGTCGCCGGTGTCGGTCGTGTCGATGTACGGGGTGCGGTTGTCCGTCAAGTGCAAGTCAAGTTGAATCCTGATCGCATGGCTGCTAATCACGTCGGTGTGAATGAAGTGCTGGCAGCAATCCAGTCAACGAACCAGAACATGCCGGCAGGATTAATCACCCAAGGGGCTAAAGATCAGTTGGTGCGCCTGGAAGCAAAAATAACTGACCCGCGCGGATTCAATAAAATTATCGTTGCCCGTCGCGCCAACGCCCCGGTATACCTGGAACAGGTTGCCGATATTCAGGATGGTGAACGTGAAGAGTTGTCGATTTCGCGTGTCAACGGTGTGCGGGCAATCGGCGTGTCAGTTACCAAGATTCAGGACGCCAATATTGTAGAAGTTGGAGATGGCATCATGGAGGCCATCGATGATCTGAAAAAGAGATTGCCTGCGGATGTTGTCATGAACGTCAATTATAACAACGCAGACAACGTAAAACAGTCATTAAGCGGGGTTAAGGAAACGATTCTTGAGGGTGCCGGATTAACGATCCTGATTGTGTTTTTGTTCTTGCATTCCTGGCGTAGCACGATCATTACCGGCCTGACCTTGCCGATCTCGGTGATTGCCACTTTTATTGCATTGAAGGCATTTGGCTTTACCTTGAACTTCATGACTTTGATGGCGCTGTCTCTTTGTATCGGTCTCTTAATCGACGATGCGATTGTCGTCAGGGAAAATATTGTTCGCCATCTGGGGATGGGAAAAGGACACAAGCAAGCGGCTGAAGACGGTACCAATGAAATTGGGCTCGCGGTCATGGCAACGACATTTGCGATTGTTGCGGTGTTTGTGCCGGTGGCCTTTATGAATGGCATGATTGGTCGCTACTTTTTACAATTTGGTATTACCGTCACTGTCGCGGTTCTGGTATCCCTGTTTGTAAGTTTTACCTTAGATCCAATGTTGTCTTCGGTCTGGCATGATCCAGCTGAAGGCCGATTTAGCCGCTTCCCATGGCTGGCGCGCATGATGGAGCGGATTGAGCACGGGATCGATCAACTTCATCACCTTTACGGGCGTATTCTTGAGCTGGTATTACGACGCCGTAAAACAACACTAATACTCACTTTCGCACTTTTTGTCGGCAGTTTCTTTTTGCTACCGTTTATTGGGACGGAATTCGCGCCGGAAACAGATGACAGTCAAATTTCACTCAATCTTAAAACGCCAGTTGGTTCCAGCCTGATCTACACCAACGAAAAGACCATGCAGGTTGAAGCGATTTTGAAAGAAATACCTGAAATAGTGACGATGAATACCAGCGTCGGTGTGGAAGGCGAACGCAATGCGGCGCAGATTAATCTGAAGCTGACCCAACCTCGCATCAGTCCCCGTAAGCCACAAAAAGAAATTGAATCTGCTATCCGTCAACGCTTGAAATCAGTTCCCGGTATTGAACTTGGCGTCGGTTTTAATAAACCTATTTATGTGGCAATCCTAGGACCAGATGCGGATAAGCTCCAAGGCGTTATCGATCAAGTCATGCTGAAGCTCAGCGCAATCAAGGGCATCGCAGATCTGGAAAGTAGTTTGACGGGAGCCAATCCGACAGTGCTGGTGAAGGTCAATAATGAACTGGCGAATGATCTGGGCTTGTCCGTACAGCAAATTGGCGCCGCCTTGCGACCATTTGTTGCCGGTGACACGATTGGTCAGTGGCTGGCTCCAGACGGGCAGAATTACGAAATCAACGTACAGCTTCCTAAATCGGGTCGTCAGAAAATCTCTGACCTTGCTGATTTGTATTTGGCAAGTAGCAAGATTGACGCGACCGGCACGCCAGTAATGGTGCCCTTGCGTCAGGTAGTTCAATTCATACCGGGAACCAGTCCGCGAGTTATCAAGCGCCAGGACTTGCAGCGTCGTGCGGCAATCTATGCCAATGTCGAAGGCCGTCCGGCAGGAGATGTCGGTAAAGAAGTTCAGGACCTGGTCAAAACGATTGAGCTGCCAGCCGGTTATCGCTTCGATGTCGGAGGACAGACTAAGGAGATGCAGGAATCCTTTAACGCTGCATTGGCCGCGCTGGGTATTGCAGTGATCTTTATTTATCTGATCCTCGCATCGCAATTCGGTAGTTTTCTGCAACCACTGGCGATCATGACCTCGCTGCCTTTTTCTCTGATCGGCGTATTGCTGGCTTTATTAATTACCGGCAGTACCTTGAATATTTTTTCCATCATCGGTTTTATTATGCTGATGGGTTTGGTAACCAAGAATGCGATTTTGCTGGTCGATTTTATCAATCAATCTCAGAAACAAGGGATGACACAACATGATGCGATCCTGGCGGCAGGTCAGGTCAGGCTGCGTCCGATTCTGATGACCACGCTGGCAATGATTTTTGGTATGTTACCGATGGCGATCGGTTTGAGTGAGGGAGCAGAATCGCAAGCTCCTATGGGACGTGCTGTGATAGGCGGTATTATTACGTCCACTTTGCTCACCTTATTAGTGGTTCCGATTGCCTATACTTACTTAGATAAGTGGGGACGTCAGGCACAGGCTTATTTCACAAGATATAGCCGGATTGCCGATACGGCGCTGGATATCAATAAGATTTGAAAATAATAAACTTTAAAAATAAGAGGACTTGAAAAATAAGTCTTGATTGCATGTTGTTTATTTGCAATAATTGTGCATCTGGCAACGCGTTTTTATTTTTGAATAAAAGCGCGTTGTTTTTAAAAGAATGTTTACTCTAGAATTGTAATTTTCTCTATTCAGGTAAAAATCCTGATGACATACTGAGCGCACGGTGACTAGCACGACCGTTCACTTAATTTTTAAAAAATATTCCCATTAGGAGACAAAATGCGTCAATCCAATTTTGCACTGGCATTGCTTGCAGCAGCTGTACTCGCTGGTTGCGGCGGTGGCGGTGGAGGTGATCAAACTACCAAGGTCAAATTTAGCTCCCAAGTCTCGTTCGGCGATAGCCTGAGCGACGTTGGCACCTACGCAGTCGGTACGGTTGCGGCATTAAAAGGTGGCAAATACAGCGTCAATGATGTAGACGCAAACGGTAAGAACAATGCTAAAAACTGGACCGAGTTGATGGCTGCTCAATTAGGCTTGCCAGCACCTTGCCCTGCACAAACTGGCTTATTAGGTTTGGCGTCACAAGGTTTCAATGTCCCAGTCGTTAACCACGCAGGTTGCACGTCGTATGCACAAGGCGGTTCCCGCGTGACTAATCCAGTTGGTCCAGGCAACAAATTGCTGGGTGGTTCCAATGCAGTTCTTGGCCAATTGACCGTACCTGTTATTACACAAATACGGAATCATCTTGCAATCAACGGCGGTGCCTTTAAGGGTGACGAAATCGTATTCGTCATGGCTGGCGGTAACGATGTATTCATCCAGCTGGCAACGTTCTCTGCCGGGGCAACTGCGGCAGCAACTGCGGCCGTCACTGCGGCTGTACCAGGTCAGATTCAAAAAGATATCGCTGCTGGTACTTGCGTTCCTACTGATGCCCAGGCAACTAACTGCCAGGCGGCGGCTGTTGCTAAATTGACGCCGACTGTCGGTGCAGCCGCAGCAGGTGCATTCGTACAAACTAATGCACCACTGGTTGTGACTGCAATGGGTACAGCTGGTGCTGAATTGGCTGGCTATGTTAAAACGCTGATCGTCGGTAAGGGTGCTAAATACGTCACTGTTGTGAACTTGCCTGATATTAGCCAGACACCGTTTGGTTTGAGTACAGATGCCTCCACACAAACGTTGATTTTCAACATGGTGAATGCATTCAATTCCCAGTTGAAAGCAGGTCTCGATGGCAATGCCAGCATTTTGTATGTTGATGCTTACACCATCAATCGTGATCAATTCGCCAATCCTGCGATTTATGGCCTGACGAACGTGAGGACACCAGCCTGTGATTTAACAGCAGCGAAAAATCCTCTGGGATCCTCACTGGTCTGCAACAAATCAAACACGATCTCTGGCTCAGTGGACAACTACCAGTACGCTGACTCCGTACATCCGACACCATATGGTTACTTGTTGTTGGCACGTTATGTATCTAAAGAAATGGTTGCAAAAGGCTGGCTGTAAGCCCATGGCCTGATTGCAAGGTCAGAAAGAACCTTTGCGATTTGCCGCATCAACATCACCGAGTTTTATGTTGAAACGATGATGTTGATGAGGCAAGCAACTTTATCGAATTATGTAGATGACTAACTTAGGTGTCATCAGTCAAAAGGATCGGGAGACAATATGAATAAAAGTTTTAACACTGCGATGAAGCTGTTGGCAATCGCTGTTTCGATGACGGCGAGCGTTGCTGCTTCAGCACAATCCGCAGGTACGTGGTCAGCCAAATTTGGTATTAACCAAATCACTCCAAAAGTAACAAGTGGTGATTTGAGTGCGCCTGCTTTGCCAGGTACAAAGGCCGACGTCGGTAGCGATACTGAACCTGTTTTGGTCGGTAACTATATGTTTACGGACAATATCTCTGCGGAATTCGCAGTGGGCTTGCCATACAAACATAACCTGATCGGCGCGGGTGCTATTAATGGCACAGGCAAGCTGGGTACTTCCGAAGTATTGCCACCAACTTTGTTCGCACAATATCGCTTCTTCCAGGCGAAATCTGCTTTCCGTCCTTATGTCGGCGTCGGCTTGACCTATGCTTACTTCCAGAAGGAGACAGGTTCTGGACAATTGACCGCATTGACCAATACAGGCAGCTCCTCACCAACAACATTTAAACTTGATAATAAGTTTGGTGTAACTGGTCAGATCGGCGCCGCGTATGCTATCAATGAAAAATGGTATGTCGACGCAGCAGTCACGAAAACTTACCTGAAAACGACAGCGCATTTCTCTACTGGTCAGACGCAAGAAATTAAGCTGGATCCAGTCGCGATTGTAGTCGGTGTTGGCTATCACTTCTAAGCCTTAAGTTATTCTGACCCGATGTAGTTTCGGTCAGAATAAATAGAAAAAGCCTGCGGATATCAACATATCTGCAGGCTTTTGTATTTGTCGGCCTTCGCTGTATTGTGTCTCAGGAGGCGACGCGATTACGACCCTCATCTTTGGCGCGGTATAAAGCAGTATCGGCTATTGCAATCAGTGCCGCAGTATTTTGTCCTACTGATAAAGTCGCTACGCCAAAAGACCCGGTAATGTGCGGTAAAGGTTTTTCGCGCTCTTCAAATACCCGAGTTTTACGTAGTCTGGTACATAGCCGCTCTGCCACAGCAATCGCTGATTTAAGTGCCGTACCTGGTAAAATCACCATCATCTCTTCCCCGCCATAGCGGGCAGCAAAATCAGAGGGGCGCAGACCGGCATTCATGACTTTAGCCGCACTTTGCAACGCATCATCACCCACCAGATGGCCGTAATCGTCATTAAATCGCTTAAAGTGATCTAAGTCGACCATGATGATACTTAGTGGATTGCCGGTTGCATGAGCATGTTCTATCATTCCGGGGAGCTGGCTATTCAGCCAGGCACGATTGTGCAGACCAGTCAGACCATCCACCATCGATAATTGGCGATAAAATTCTCCGACTTTCTGGCGATTCCGGATTTGTGCATTGGCGGCGCGGATACGAAACGACAGCAACTGTAGTAAATTTTTAGCGACACCGTTCGATTCGTCAATCAAGCGCCACAAGGTTTCTGCCTCGATGACCAGCAGCTCGCTATCCGCCAGTGCGCTGATTGTCGAAGAGTGAATCTCCTCGTCTAGCACCGAGATTTCACCAACGCATTCTCCCGGCAGATACTGCGTAATCGCTGTTTCCAATTGATTGCTGCCGGCATCTTGTCTGGTGATGCCTAGTACGCCTTGCAGCACTACATACAACCTTGCACCGGAGCTGTGAGCATCGAGTACGATCTGGCCAGTACTGGCTTTAACGATAGCGCATTGTTGAATAATATCTGCGATGAGATGAAGGTTTTCCTCAGAAATATCGCGGAATAAATGAATGCGATCGATTTTATAATCAGCATTGCCGAAGCAGGTGAGCGGTTCCAAAAGGGTTTTTTCCAAATACATGAATTGCTGTCAAAAATTTATAAAATAATGCCGTTAATTGCCTCAAAGCGCATTTCAGTCTCTCGAAAAATCCGTAAATACTCCGCCTTGTCTAATCCTACGGTATTCCATGCGGTTTGGGATATCAGTGGTACGAGATCATCATCAATAAGACTCAGGTCGAGGCCGTGCACAATCGCATTCGCGATATGGACTATTGAGGCAACCGAATTGAGGCCTTCGATGTCGGGATCGTGGTGACCGCGAATGGCATCATGAATCGCTTCAGAAAACTGCCACTGATCAGCGAGTGCCAGGCCGGCGACTACATGATCAATGCCCATTACAGCCTGTTCTGCTTCTAGCAGATAGCAGTCCTCTTGCTGCCGGTACAGAATCGCCTGTTCGTATTGCGCAGGAAAGCGTGTGACCAGTACAAGCCTTCCTATGTCGTGAAGCAAGCCTGCGGTGAACGCAAAATCATGTTTCATGTGCAGTGTTCTTGAGATCAGTTCTGCACATTCGGCGGTTGCAACGCTGTGACTCCAGAAAGCCTGAAAATCAAAATTCCTGCATCGGGAAGCCGGAAAGCTATTGCTGATCGCGGTCAGTCGTATCAGGTTTTTTACCTGGCGCATGCCAAGCATGGAGACCGCTTGCTGAATGGTGACGACCTTGGAATTACTACCGTAAAAAGAAGAATTTGCCACGCGTAATACACCTGCTGCGAGTGACTGGTCGTGAGAGACTTTTTCTGAAATGTCATCCAGACTAATATTGTCATCATCAAGATTAGAGAGCAATTCTCTCGCAACTTCCGGTAACGTCGGTAAGTTTTTGATGTGTCGAACGACATCGTTTAGCAGCAAGTGCTGGCTGCTTTGCGCAGGAATATCTGGAGTCATAGGTCACCGGTCCGGTAAGCACGCAAATAATCGAGCAATATACTGGTCGGCATCTGATCATCAATATGGCGGAACAATATGTCCAGACGGGCTAATTGATGTTGTTTGAGCGTATTCACACTTGCCTCGTCCAGATCCTTATCTGGCTCACTCTCGGTAAAAACAGACAATTGGCGTATATGATGATTGGCAACCGAGGCCAGCATGCTGTCAGTCAACATCACACCCGCAGGCAGTAACACATGCCCTTGTTTATCCAGCAAATCGTCCGCCAGTACCCGGCCTGCGGAAATATCGGACAAGGATAAATATTGATGACGCTTGCTCATAATCGAGATCTCATGGTGCTTATAGTGTAATAAATTTTCACTCAATTGACATGATTTTGTTTCTCTTCAGCAGTGTAGGCTCTAATATACTACGGTAAGTATATTGCGTGACAATATCGATCAGCATCGAACAGCATTAATCCGCATTGCAAAATTTCCCTCACCTCCACAGGCCGCTTTCTCATGCATCCGATAAAACAATTTGTTCATAGCAGACCACGTCTGGTTCTGACTTTTGCCTTGGGGCTGGTGACAGGTTGGCTGCTGCCGGATAGTTTGGACTGGATGACCCGCGCATTAGTCGGCTGGAACGTGGGCGTTTGGACTTACCTTGTTTTGATTGGCTGGCTTATGGTCTGTGCAAGCCATGAGAGTGTAAATGAAATAGCGATGCAAGAAGATGAGAGTGCGGTCGCGGTATTGGCCATACTTTCTTTGTCCGCTACAGCCAGTCTGGTTGCAATTGTTTTTCAATTGGCCAACATGAAGGGGATGACAGAGGATGTTCGTTTGTTGAAATATGCATTCACCGGCATGACGGTCTTTGGTTCCTGGTGCTTACTCGCGATGGTGTTTACGTTTCATTATGCGCTACTGTTTTATCGATCACCCAAAAACAAGCGCGCACTGCATTTTCCTGACGATGAAAAAAATCCTGATTATTGGGATTTTTTATATTTTTCGTTCACGATCGCAATGGCAGTGCAAACCTCGGATGTCTCGGTGATGTCGCGGGAAATGCGCAAGACGGTACTTGCGCAATCGGTGCTCAGTTTTTTATTTAACGTCGCGATTCTGGGTTTCTCGATCAATATTGCTGCCAGTCTGGTCGGTGCATAAGTCGAAGTATCAGCATGGCATAGCATGGCTGCCATACCAGATACGCCGACTTAGCGGCGATGATCGTCGCCATGACGCCGATCGTCCCGGTCTTCACTATGCTCTCTATTCCAGCGATCGTCACGTAACTCGCGACGCTCTCGGTTTTCATGATGCTCCCGATAGTCGCGATGTTCATAATAGCCGCGTGGATAATAGCGGTCACGCCATGGACGTCCGTATACTTGTTCCACGTAGACATGTTCAACATAGGGGCGTTCGGAGCGCAGCACGACAGGTACGCCGCCAAATTGCAGATCAATATTGAAATAGCCGGGCAGGCGGTTGCCGAATTGCCAGTTAGCGCCGTTGGCCCAGTACCAGTAGCCGCTGTCGGGCGCGTAATAGACTTGCTGCGCCGGGTAGTACACATAGTTGTAATTACGTATGACTTCTCTGGTGTAATACGGCTGAGGGCGCCAGTCGCCTCTATCCCAATCATGTGCTGCAGCAGTGCCGCTGATGCCGGCACTGAGTAACAGAGTGCCGATTGCAAGGAATTTGATGGAAGTCGTAAGACGCATGATGAAACCCATTCAGAAAGTTGACTACATGCGTATAACGCTTCAGAGTGCGCTTGCGGTGACATGAGGAGAGATAAATCTGTGTTGCCACGCAACACAAGTGCAACAGAAAGTTTCTTTCTGCGGACATCTCTTTATGGCAGATTTTGCCTATGAGATGTCCGGGAATTTCACTGCCATAGCCCGCAATGTCGGTTACAACTGCTTGCAATTCAGGCACAGTCATGCTGTGAGCCGGGTAGTTTTTTGGGTGGCGACGATATCAGGATACCGCCATTATTTAATATACTGATAGGTAGTATATTTTAAACGCCTAATAAATATGTGCGGTAATGGCAGTATTTTTGGTAAAAATAGGGGGAGTATATGTTTTCACTCTTCCGCTTCTAAGCAGTTAGCAATCAACAACGAATCAATAACGAATCAACAATGAGTAATGAGGGGAAATAAGATGACGATCAACGCCCGGAGTGGATTAGAGCAAGAGTGGCGTGTGCTGCAAACGAATATCGAGACACTGGAGCGCAATTGTCTCTGGATCAAATTGAGTGCTTTTACGTTGTTCGTCGTGACGGCGATGTTTAGCTTTACCGTGTGGATGATGCTCGGCCTGCTTGCAACATTATGCTTGCAAGAAGCGATTGTCAGGACATCACAGGCACGGCTTACTGAGAGAATCTTGCGGATTGAATCCAGCTTACAGTCGGCGGAGGCATGCGGCACAGCGTTTCAATTGCATACTGAGTGGCTGAATGACCGGCCCGGCGTAAGCGGCTTATTCGCCGAATATCTGACGCAGGCGATGCGTCCCACCGTTGCCTTTCCTTATGTCGTGCTGATGGTGTTCAGCTGTGCATTGACGTGGGGACAGCCACCTTATTGAGATGGCCAGTCCGGAGGCGGGCAGTTTATTCTGGTACCGTCGCGGTTCTTACTACAGGATATAAATTAAAACGATCATCCCAGGACGAATGGCGGCGGGCAAAAAAATCTAGTCTCGCTGAAGCGCTTTTGGCAAAAGCCGGATCAGTGGCGATGCGTCGATTGAATTCAGCACGCAATGCGGGGTCGGCAGCCAGTTGCTCACGTGCGACGTCCTCAGCAACATAGGCTTCCATATATTCCTTGCGCTCGAAGGCATTATTGAACCAGCCCCAGTTGACCAGTGCATCCGGCGCGCTTGGTTCCAGCATGGCGATGACCAGATTGGCTTTGGCTTGAGCGATGGGTACAAATAAACTGCCTTGTGGGAGATCGCGTACTTCGGTTTTCCAGTCACCTTGCAGCTTTAGCATCTGACGTCCTTCAAAGGATTGCGGGCTGAAGTCGACTTTGCTGGCGCGGTAACTTTCTACCGACGTTTTTTGCAGTGGCGACTTGAGTGGACGGAACACGATGCCGTGCTGCGCCAGTTTTTTCGCAACAAGGTCGGCATATCCTGCACTGACAATATAGCCAGCCTGCGGCGCGACGATGCTGAGTTGCGGAACGATTTCATTACGTAAAGTGACATTCCAGATTTGCGGTTTGCTCTCGTCATAGCGCGTCATCAAAGCGCCAGAAATCTCGGAATGAGTTCGTGTATAGGCATAACCACGGAAGGCAAGCGGCGTGGTCTTTTGTGTTGTCTGGTAGCTGACAGGCACCTCTTTGCCCGCCAGCGCCGCTGCTTGCAGATCGGCTGCCAGAGCCAGTTTTCGCCATTCTGCACCATGTGCCGCCACCTGATTTAGCACCGAAATCACGGTGTTGCGGGTAATTCGTACCCGGGTTGCGTAGTCTTTCCAGGAGTGGGTTTCTACCAGCATGCCGAAGCGATTGCGTAAGGCGAAATAACCGTGCGAGAAACGCGGTTGCGGAACGGCGTCAACAAAACCCGACATCGGATCATCTTCTTTTTCAAACGACATATAAAACGGCAGAGGCAAGGAGCCTTGCCTTGCAAGATCGGCGATCACTGCGTCACGGAATTGCTTGCCAGACTGGCGCAGTCCGGCATTGCCAGAGTTGACCGGCTCAACCTGGATAGAAATATCATGTTCGAACTTCGCCCCGTCCGTGACATGCAGATCAATGGTCGCCAGCGGGTCCCAGTCATTGATCAGTTTCAGCATCGCCTGCATTTCGACAGAATCGGCCTTTACGTAATCACGGTTCAGGTTGGTATTCTGTGCGGTAGTCCGCCAGCCCATTTCTTCAGGACCGCGCTGATTCGGGCGATTCCAGCGACCAAAGCGCTCATGGCCGTCGATGTTAAACACGGGAACGAAGAGCAGCACTTGTTTAGCCAGTGCGCCTTTGGCATTGGTGTCTTGCAGAGCTTCGCGCAGCGCTAAAAACCCGGCATCCTTGCCATCAATTTCTCCCGCATGAATACCGCCTTGTATCAAGGTCACCGGCACACCTTGTTGTAGCGCCTGTGCTGCGCTCAATGCACCGCTACGTGACGCTACTAAGGCCAGCATAGGCCTGCCTTCCGGTGTGCGGCCAAATTCCAGACAGCGCACGGCATCAGGATAGTTTTTTTCAAACTCAGCACAGAGGGCGATGACCTCATCATAGCGACCGGTTGTGATGAAACCGGATCGTTCGGATACTGTCGTCAATGTCGTTGTCAAGGAGGATGCCAATGCGGGTGTCAACGAGCTGGCAGCGTGCGCTGCACCAGTGTTTGCCGCAATACCGGTCAGTGTGGCAACGAAGATCAGCAGGGGCGATATACCGGATAAGTTTATCAAACGAGTTTCCTCAGAATTTAGTCAGGGCAGGTGGTAGTTATTCTAGGTGAGAGATTCAGGCGGCTGATGTCGCGATTTTACTTTGCCACCAGCGCGCTTTATCTTGTAATTGATCCATTTGCAGGCCGCATAGCGTTCTCTCACGCATCAGACATGTGCCATTCACCCAGACATGACTGATTTGTTCACGTCCGGCAGCGTAGACGATTTGTGAGATCGGATCGAATAGTGGTTGCGTTTCGATTGCCGATAAATCGATGGCAATGACATCCGCTTGCTTGCCAGCGATGAGGCTACCTATCTGCTGTTCCATGCCCAATGCTCTGGCACCCGCGATAGTTGCCATTTCGAGTGCGAGGCTGGCATTGAGGGCGGTGGGGTTGCCAGACTCTGCTTTTGCCAGCAAGGCTGCCATACGTAAGTCGCCGAGCAGATCGAGCTTATTATTACTCGCCGCACCATCGGTGCCAATGCCAACCTGAATACCCACCATTTGCATTGCGTGAACACGTGCGAAACCTGAGGCAAGTTTTAGATTGCTGGCAGGGTTGTGAGCGACATGCACACCTTGCCTGGCCAGCAGAGCGATTTCGGCATCATTGGCATGAACGACGTGGGCGGCGATCAGCGCTGGGCTTAGCAAGCCCAGTTGATGCAGGCGCTGTAACGGCCGCATGCCATATTGCTTGAGACTGGTATCAATTTCGTCTTGTGTTTCGTGGATATGGCAATGAATGTCCATGCCCATTTTTTCTGAGATGGCAATGATTTTATTAAAGGTTTCATCGGCGACCGTGTACGGAGCATGTGGTGCCAGACGAAACGAGACACCGTCCTGACCGATAAAACTCTGGCGCGCCGCGAGTGCTTTATTGATGTATTCATCCGCATCATTCGCATAGACGGTCGGGAATTCTAGGATGCTGCAACCGACGATCGTCCGCATGCCAGAGTGAATACCGGCGCGGGCTACCGCCTCATGACAAAAATACATATCGTTGACCGTCGTGGTGCCGCCCCTGATCATTTCTGCCATCGCATGCACACTGCCGTCGAAGACGAATTCATCGGACACATGTTTTTTTTCTGCAGGCCAGATGTGATGATTCAGCCAATCCATCAGGGACAAATCATCTGCCAGGCCGCGTAACAGGCTCATTGCCGAATGGGCGTGCAGATTCACCAGACCAGGCAGCAGAGCATGCTTTGGCAAGACCGTATGGGTCGCCTCCGGGAATTGTTGCCTTGCCTGATCCGCAGGCAGGATGGCAGCGATTTTATCGTCTTGCATCACTAAGGCATGGTCCAGCAATACCGTCCCACGTGGCTCAACAGGAATCAAAAATTGCGGGTACAGGCAGCTTGTTGTTGTCATGACGATGTCACCTTAAAAAATTATGGCAGAGAATGAAAACGATGTGGGCAACACGATTATAGCGGCGCATCTGTGATCGGGGTTTATTAACAATGCCGGGACAATTCTCCCGATGAAATCGGGAGATACATTTATCCGGCGCATACGTTGATCGCTATCATTTCCCCCTATACGTTCGCCGCTTTCATCACCGATAGCGACCAAGGCAGCTTGCACGTCCTGAGCCAATATTGGTCGCGGCTGGCAGATATTGTTATGATGTGTGCTTTGCTCATTTACCTCTCTCTATCTATCCACATGTTTGAGTTCCTCTTTAAGCGCCGACCTGCATCTACTAACATCTCTCCGGCAGATGTGACTTCCTCAGCTGAGGGTAAACAAAAAGAGAGTGAACGTCAGAAAAATGCCGTAATGATTGCGGGCAAACGCACCGAAGTCATGGAGCGCATACAAACCTTGACGAAGGATGAAAACGCCTTGGTCGAGATCATACTCAGTTGTGATTTTGCGGATGGACGTTTTAGCGCTGCGCAGCACGTGTATAGTCAGGAGGCATTACGAAAAGTTGCGAACGCTTTGCGTAATACGGATAAACGCGTTGCGAAGTTAATGCAATCCAGGCTGGATGACATTGCGACACTGGATCGTCAACGACACCTGGCGATCCAATGTGTAGAACAGGCGCGGCGGTTAGTTCATGACGAAAAACTGATTCCACAACAGCTTATTGAGCTGGATAAATTGACCGCGAAGCTCAGCGTATTCCCTGTTGATCTGAAGCAAAAGTTCGATCATCAGTATCAAACATTGCAGGCAAGGATTGTGTCGCAGACGGTTTTGCAAAGAAAAATCATTGATCTATCTCATCTGCTGGCGGCATCAATGGGGATTGCTGATACAGAGCATGTAGCGCAGCTTGATCAATGGCAAAACGAATTTGATCAATTGTTGTCCGAGCCAGAAGCTCCCAGCCTGCCTAGGAATCTGCTGTCAGACTTTACTGAAAAAATGCAAGCGGTACGTCAGCAATGGGCTTGGCTACAAACGCAAAAAAGCAGTTCTGAAGATGCGGTAGTCCGTTCAGATAGGGTGCAGCAAATACCGGTAGATGATGCTGAAAGCTATGCTCATCGGTCATCGGATGTTGCCATAAGTCAGACTGACGAGAATACGCCCGTGATTGTGCCGTCGGAAGCGAAAAATAAGCCAGCTATATCAGCTACACCAGCCTTATCAGCATTGAGCACAGAGCAAATCATTAACGCAATAGAGGCGATGGAGCTTGCTCTCGAGCAGGGTAGTGCATTGCAGGCACAGAAAATTGAGCGTGATACCTTGCGTGGTGTTGATATAAAACGCAGCAGCTTAGCCAGCGACCAAAAAGAACGTCTCTTTAAAGTTCAGTCAGAATTAGGGCGGCTTTTGTCATGGGCCAAATGGGGCGGTAGTATTTCGCGCGATGAATTGATTAAAGCTGCAGAAAATTTGCCCTTGCAAGAATTAGAGCCTAATGAACTCGCAAAGAAAATTGGCGGTTTGAGAGAGCGCTGGAAATCCTTGGAAGCAAGCACTGGCGGCGCATCAAAAGACATCTGGGATAGATTTGATACTGCTTGTAATCTTGCATACGCACCGGCTGCGGCATATTTCCAGCAACTTGCTCAGGTGCGGTCAGAGAATCTGGAAAAAGCAGACGCGCTACTTACAGGCTGGCGCAACAAAGCCGATGCGTTATTAGCAAGCTCGGACTGGAAGTCGATATCTCATTTTTTAAATGAACTGAAACAAACCTGGCGCGAATCTGGCAACGTAGACCGTAAGCACAAACAGCGTCTTGATGCCACGTTTAATGCTCTACATCAATCCTTGTCGCAGCCACTGGATCTGCAAAGAAAAACCGAGATTGATCTGAGAGAGCAATTGATTCAACAAGTGACGGCAATTGATTCTGCACGTCGTGATGCAGTTGATCAGTTAAAGCAGCTGCAAACTCGCTGGCAAGAACGGGCGCTCACTTTACCGTTGCGTCGCAAAGAGGAACAACAGCTTTGGGAAAAATTCCGCGCTGCCTGCGATGGCTTATTTACCCAGAGGAAAGCGGCTATTGGTCAGATTGACGAAGAGCGTAAATCGAATTTGGCAACTAAACTAGCAATTTGCGCGCGCGTCGGGCAGGTGATTGCCTCGACGGAGCAGCAAAATCAGTCCCAGCTCCAACAATTGTTGCGAGAGATCACGCAGGCGTGGCGTGAGACTGGTGCGGTCCCGCGTAATGAGGACGATGCGATTGAGAAAAAATTTCAGGTAATTTGTTCGCAACTAAAACAACAGATTGAACAGGTAAGGGAAAGTGACGCTCAGGCAGCCAGACATCAATTACAGTCAAAATTTGATTTGTGTCAGCAGGTCGAACGTCAGCTGGCAGAGAACCTAGAGCAGAGTAAATTGAGCTTGGCAAAATGGGTGGCTGACTGGAATCATTTGTCGCAGAAAAAAGCAGTATTGACCTTACTCGATCAGACATTAAATAAGCGCTTTGCCGCATGGATGCAAGCGGTTGAGTCGGGAGATGAGAGCTATGCTGATCGGTTGTCCGCTAACGCTGAAATCGCAGGAAAAATCATATTGCAGCTAGAGATATTGAATGGTATCGATAGCCCGGCGGAATTATCCAGGCTTCGTTTACAGATGCAGGTCGACGTGTTGCAGGAAACTCTCAAATCTGGCAATAAGCACAGCGCCAGTCTTGAACAGTTGCAGCGACTGTATTCCATGCCTGTGATCCTGGATTTGTCTCAGCAACAACGCGTGGCACGTTTGCTGAAAGCGAGCAATATTTAGCATTGTCTTTGCCGAAAAAATAAACGGAACTACAAGATACTGAAAGAGATTAAAAGAAAGGAAATGCTATGAGTTATGTATTCGATCCTAAAACACCCGTAGTGCCAGTAGCAAATTCAGATCTGCTGTTTCCTGTTCACAGGATTTACTGCGTAGGGAGAAACTACGTTGAGCATGCAAAAGAGATGGGTTGGACCGGCCGTGAAGCACCTTTCTTTTTTATGAAGCCGGCAGACGCGGTGCTACCGGTGTTGGACGGGCATATCGGTGAAATGCCTTACCCAAGTATGACGAATAACCTGCACCATGAGGTTGAGCTCGTCGTGGCAATTGGTGTCGGTGGAAAAAATATCACTGTCGGAACTGCGATGTCCCATGTGTGGGGATATGCAGTAGGTCTGGATATGACACGCAGGGATTTACAACTGGAATCTAAAGAGCAAGGACGACCATGGTGTACGGCGAAGGGTTTTGATTTTTCAGCTCCAGTTTCACCAATTCATCCAGTGTCACAGACTGGGTGGATAGAACAAGGCAATATTCATCTCGATGTAAATCAAGTGAAGAGGCAAGACAGCGATGTCAATAAATTGATCTGGAATGTGGCGGAAGTGATCTCCACTTTATCCACCTTGTATGAATTGCAGCCTGGCGATTTGATATTTTCAGGCACGCCAGAGGGAGTTGCTGCGGTAAAGCCGGGTGACTTAATGGAGGCACGTATTGCAGGTGTCGGCGAATTAAAAGTCCGTATTTCTTAAGACTACCTAAATAAATTTTATGAAGCTCTATAGTTACTTCCGCAGTTCAGCTTCGTATCGCGTACGTATCGCCTTGAACCTGAAAGGCCTTGAGTATGAGATCCTTCCTGTTCATCTGTTAAAAAATGGCGGCGAACAATTATCGGATACGTTTAAACAAATTAATCCTGACGCGCTGGTGCCCGCTTTGCTGGATCACTATCAGGGGCAGGAATTTTCGATTAATCAATCGCTGGCTATAATGGAATATCTGGAGGAGGTGTATCCGGATATTCCACTAATGCCCAAGGATCCGGTTGTTCGCGCCAAAATTCGCGCGTTTGCACTTGGAATCGCTTGTGAAATTCATCCGGTAAATAATTTACGGGTATTGAAGTATTTATCCAAAGATCTGGGACTAAGCGATGAGCAAAAAAACGCCTGGTATCAACATTGGTGTACGTCAGGATTGCGGGTTTTAGAACAGCGCCTGGTTGAAGATCAGTGTGCTGGCCGTTTTTGTTTTGGTGATATGCCAAGTCTGGCGGATTGCTGTCTGATACCCCAGATTTTTAATGCTCAGCGCTTTAACTGTGATTTAAGTCAGGTGCCTACTCTGATGAGTATTAATCAGCATTGCATGCAGCTTCCAGCTTTTATTGACGCATCTCCAGCGAAACAGATAGACGCTGAGTAAGCTTGGCCGTCAGTCGTGAACATTAAAAAAGGATGTTAGTTTGTTTAATATCCTTTTTTATTTGCAATGGTTTAACGGTAATGAGCTAGTTTGGCAAATTCTGTGCAGGAGGTTCCTCAGAGAGAGTGTCATTTAACACCGAGATCAAAATTGATCGTGTTAATTTGGACTTGGTTGTGTAGCCGTCAATCGCAAATTCGTAGTTAACCTGTTTTTCCGGCGCATAGCCAGGTTGACCAGTGCGTAATACGATACGCAAATTCTGACGACCCAACTCATTGCGGATGACACTGACGAGTTTCAGTCCCGCATCAACGGTTTCCATGACGACGTCCAGCAAAATGAGGGCGATATCGGCATGGTCGACGACTAACTGGCGCGCTTCTTTTGCTGAGTAAGCATGCAGAAATTCAAGTGGGCGACCATGAATTTTCACTCCACTCAATGCAAGCAGGGTCGTGTCGTGGACATTACTGTCATCATCGGCAATCAGGATTTTCCAAGGGAGCATTGCCAGTTTGGGATCTTGCGTTTCCAGCTCTTCGTCCAAGAAATCAATGAGATCGTCATCATCGTTCTGACCAACGGAGCAGCTGGAGATCAAATTGTCAGACAGGCGTGCAATCATGCCTGTTTGCTTAAATCCTCGGAGATGGATGCCAGATGCCATTAAATAATGTGGTGTCAGACTATCGCTATCGTGGAGGTTTAACAAGCCGGGCATCTTACTGTTCTGAAGCTTCATCAGTTTTCTCCCTGTTGCTTGAATTAAATTTTTTCTCTGTTTTAATCTTATGTGAAGCGCTTATGATAATCAAGAGGTCGAACCACTATTTTTAACAAATGACAACTAATTAGCATATTTTCTATGTCAAATTACGTCAGTGCAAATACGCGGTGGTAATATTCATTATCGTAGTATTTGGTAATCCTACACTCGTCTGAGCACAGTCTCTATGCCGTCTTTTTTTCTACCCGTTGCAATCGCTTGGGCAATTGGCATCAGCTTGATTACCATGCTTGTTCTGGTGTATTTGCAGCGCATCAAAGTCAGTGCCAGCGCCACCCGATTCTGGGCGATTGCGTATGCTTGCATTGCTCTTCGTCAATTCTGCGCCTTATTAGAGGTTTATCGATTTCCGTTATCTGCAATGGGAGTTGATTTTTTTACGGTAGGGCTCGCATGTTCCTTTTGGTACGGTACGCGCATTTTTTTACATAAATCTGTTGCGACTCCCCGTATTATTTTGTGCTTCTCCTTGCTGGTGCTATTGAGTTTTGTCTCGCATCTGACCGGAATTGATCGCCTTTTCCGTGAATTTCCCGTGTATTCATTTGCTGGCCTCATGCTGATTGGATCGGCGGTCAGTTTTTGGCGTGTCCCGCAGACTGATCGCAATGGTGGGTATAAGACAGTATCGCTATTGATTGCATTGAGAGGCATGCATCTTCTTGATTTTCCTTTTGTTCGCGGTAACAGTGATTTGCTGCCATGGGGTTTCATGTTGTCCAGTTTGTTGGACTTAAGTATAGGCATGCTTTTATTGGTAGTCGCTATTCTGGAGCAGAGAAAGCAGAGCGAGATGTTGTCAGCCTCAATTCAAGATGAAATGAGCGTACGTAAGCAAGCTGAGGGGGTGTTGAGAGAGCGAGAGGCTTTGTTTGAAAAAGTCTTTCAATTTGTACCGGATGTACTCGTCATCTGCAAAGAAAGGGATGGCCGCTATGTCGAAGTAAACAGACACTGGGAAGCGGTGACTGGTTATAGCCGTGAAGAATCTCTAGGTAAATATTCATTAGAGTTGCAGCTTTGGGTCGATACCAGTCAGCGCGATGAATTGCTTGAGTCTATACGGACTACTGGTGAGGTGCATGACCTTCGGGCAATCTACAGGCATAAACTGGGACACCATTATTTTGTGAGTATTTCCGGTGTGCGTTTTGATGTTGGCGGAGAGTCTTTTGTGATGTATCTGGTCGAGGACCGGACTGAATTTCATAGAATTGAAAATCAGCGCAAAGAGGCTTTGATTCAGCTTCGCGAGCGCGAAAAGAGATTTGTCAAAATATTTGATCTTGTTCCAGAGGCGATCAGTATTATCCGTATGGATAACGGCACGTTGGTAGATGTTAATACGCACTGGTTATCTATGTTTGGTTTGCAGCGCGATCAGGCAATTGACAAACATCCGGAGCATGACTTAAGTCTCTGGCAGGATACTGAGGGTAGAGCGCAATTCGTCAAAAGGTTATTGAACTTAGACCGTGGGGATAGCATAGGCAGTGAGGAGGTCAGGCTTAGAGGTAAGGGAGGTGCGTCGATCTTGGCGGAAGCTTTTTGTACAATCTTTGAATCCGATGGACAGAAGTACTTGTTGACGGCAATGCGCGACATTACCGAAATTCGTGAAAGTGGACAGGCAAGAAAGCGAGCCGAAGTTAATTTGCGGGAAAGGGAAGCTGTTCTGGCAACGGTCTTCCAATTGGTTCCGGACACGCTGACGATTACCCGCATGGCTGATGGTCAATATATTGATGTAAATAGAAACTGGGAGCCTTTGTCGGGTTATACGCGCGGAGAGGCGATTGGACGCACGTCCGGAGATCTGCATCTTTGGGCGTCCCTGGATCAGCGTCAAAAGATGATTGAGCTGGTCAAGCGGGATGGGGAAGTGAGGGGGATGCAAATCGCCTTTCGTCATAAGGCGGGACATATTTTTCAATGCCGTGTTTCTGGCTCTAAATTTATTGCAGGTGATGAGACTTATCTTTTGTTGGCCTCTCATAATATTGATCAGGAAATTGCCGCCGAGATGGCAAGAGCAAAAGCTGAATTGCTTTTGCGTGAGAATGAATATAAATACTCGACGATCTTCCAGTTGTCCCCAATCGCGTTAGGACTTGTTAGTGTGAACTCGTCCTTATTCATCGAGGTCAACGATGTGTGGCTCGATTTGTTCGGCTATTTGCGCGGCGATGTTGTAGGTAGAACGGTACTCGAATTGCAATTCTGGGAAAAACATGAGCAGCGCGATGCCATGATGCAGTTGCTATTTAACGAAGGGCGTGTCGATCGTTTTGAAATACATCATCGCCACCAAAACGGGCAGGTGCTGATTTGTTTATTGTCGGCGCGGCTGTTTACGATGAACGGCGAAAAAGTGTTTATTTTTGGCTTGCATGATGTCACTCGACAATACCAGATTGAGCAGGAAGTACGCGAGATGACGGTGCAACTGGAGGCCAGAGTCAGGCTAAGAACGATCAAGCTTGAGCAGGCGAATATAGAACTCGCTGAAGCAATGGAGTCGCTGAAGAGGACGCAGGATGAATTGATCCGCTCCGAAAAAATGGCGGCGCTCGGCTCTCTTGTGGCAGGCGTTGCGCATGAGCTAAATACGCCGATCGGCAATAGTGTCACCGTTGCCAGTACTTTGCAGGATAAAACCAGAGAATTGCTACAAGATATTGAGGAGGGTAAATTACGTCGCTCGACCTTGGATAGCTATTTACAGAGCGCTGGAACTGGTACCGCACTTTTGATGAGGACCTTAGGTATTGCGCGTGAACTGGTCAGGAGTTTTAAGCAAGTTGCTGTGGATCAGTCTAGCAATCAGCGACGGCAGTTCGATTTAAAATCGGCTCTAGAGGAGGTTATTGCGACATTGATGCCTATGTTTCATAAAGGCACTTTTGTTTTGAAAACTGATTTAATTCAAGATGTGGCCATGGACAGTTTTCCAGGTCCTCTTGGGCAAATTATTACCAACTTTATGACAAATGCGTTGAATCACGCCTTTGACGGCAAAGAGAGTGGCGAGATGCGGATATCAAGCCGTCTTCGTGATGCCGGACATGTGGAGATTGTGTTTGCGGATGATGGCAACGGCATTGCAGATGCAGATCAAAAGCGCGTCTTCGATCCATTTTTTACTACAAAACTGGGGCAGGGCGGTTCTGGACTGGGTATGCATATCGTGTATAACCTGGTCACCGGTGTATTGGGGGGCTCAATTGATCTGGAAAGTCACATCGGGAAAGGCACTCGCTTCACGATGGTATTGCCGCTGGTTGCACCAGAGATTTCTCCTGAAGTTGATCCTTATCGTGCCGATAAGTAAATTTTTGTGTAAGTCATGATGTTGATTTTAGATAGACATCAATATTGATAAGTATTCATGAGAACAACACTTACTAAAATCACCTGTTGCATCATCTTGTTGTCGAGTGTCCAGTGTTATGCCGAAAGTGATACTGCCAGTAATCGATTTAAAGAAATTTACATCAAAGAATGGGCTTGGCGGCAAGCCGAGACCGGTGAGGTCGATGAAGAGTCTGTGCAAAAAGTATCTGCCAGCTTGCCAAGGGTCAGTTATTTCGTGCAGGAGTCTAAGCGACGTTATTGGGCCGACGTTGTCGATCAGCTGAATAAAATTAATACTGCTGAGTTGTCTACTTCTGAGGAAGTTGATTTTACCGTCTATAAAATGCAGATTTCTAGCTTGCTCCGTAGCCAGGAATTTCGTGACTATGAAAAGCCGCTCAATGCCGATTCTGCTTTTTGGTCTGATCTGACTTATATCGCTAAAGTACCAATGTCACGTAGTCTGGATTTCGATCATTATCTTGCGCAGTTAAGTGATATGCCGCGCTATTTTTTTGAGCAAATTGAAAATATGCGATCGGGTTTGCAGAGAGGTTTCACTCCGCCGCGCGTGACTTTGCTGGGGCGTGACGCATCTGTTGAGTCGGTTATTAATGCGTCAAATATAGAGAGTAATATTTACTTCGCTCCTTTTATTAAGATGCCTGATTCTGTACCAATAACAGAACAAGTTCGTTTACGGGAGGCTGCTATCAAGGCGGTACGAGAATTCGTGCTTCCTTCGCACAAACTATTATTGCAATTTTTGCGAACTGAATATTTTCCTCAATCTAGGCAAGACCTAAGCGCAGAAAGCCTCCCAGATGGCAAGGCTTACTACCGGTCAAAAATAGAAGAATTTACGACCTTAACACTATCTCCAGGCGATATTCATGAGATCGGTCTGAATGAAATTGCGAAGATACGGCGAGAAATGGGTGAAGTGATTCGTCAATCCGGTTTTAAAGGAGATATTCCAGCTTTTTTACAATTTCTCAGATCTGATACTCAGTTTTATGCAAAGACGCCTGAAGAATTATTGATGAGAGCCGCGTTTATTGCGAAGAAATTTGATGGTAAGGCCGCCGCTTATTTTGGCTATTTGCCGCGTAGACGCTTTGCCATTAAGCCGGTTCCTGATGATCAAGCACCGTTTTACACATCAGGGCGCGGCGGTCCTGGGATTTACCTAGTCAATACATATGATTTACCATCGCGAGGTTTATATAGTTTGCCTGCATTGACCTTGCATGAGTCGGCACCGGGACATGCATTTCAGATGCCCGTTGCGATGGAACAAAAGGGGCGGCCCGAGTTTCGGCAGGCTTTTCTATCGGCTTACGGAGAAGGCTGGGCTTTATATGCTGAGCGGCTTGGTGTTGAAATGGGCATGTATGACTCGCCCTACGAATTATTTGGAATGCTAAGTTATCAGGCTTGGCGGGCAGCTCGCTTGGTCGTTGATACCGGTATTCATACTAAGGGCTGGAGCCGGGAGCAGGCGCAGCAGTATTTGAAAGAAAACACAGCACTTTCCATGCATGAAGTTGAAACGGAAGTTGACCGATATATTTCTTGGCCGGCACAGGCTCTTTCATACTATTTAGGTGAGATGACTATCTGGCAGGCTCGTCGCAAAGCAGAAGCTGCATTGAAGGAAAAATTCGATATCCGCAATTTCCACGATACAGTTTTGGAGTTGGGCTCTGTTCCGCTATCGGTACTAGAGCAACGTATCGATCGCTTTATTTCTGAGGGCGGTAAAAGTCCTTATCCCGACATGAAATGAGCACGTGAGCTCAATATTTCAGCAGTTGCGTTAGTTTTTTTCGGATTGGCTGGTCATAGATGCGATCGAGCCACCGGGTTATTAGTGCCAAAGTAAGCAGGAAGATAATTCCTGAGATTGGCGCGTAGGCGGCAAATTCTTTGCCAGTTAATTTTTTGCAGGCAATGTCAATTAAATGAGTCGCAGGAACATGCAGCACATAAAGCCCATAACTAATAGAACCTAATGTTGCATAACTGGTTTTAATCCATTTCTTGTCTGATTCTGTTCTGCTTCCGATCAATACCAATAAAGGGAACAGAAATAAAACCGTTGCGAGATCATATAAAGGCCGTAGATCTGCTGGCGGGCTCATGCATAGCAAACTTACGCAAAGTTCCAGAACAAACCAACTGGGTAGCTTCAAGCGGAGAGATTGGCCCCTGTAGGCTGCGATGAGCAGACCGACACAAAAAGAATACGTCACCCTGGGAATGCCGCCGACGGCACTAGACCATTGGTACCCTAGATCCAGATGTCCGAATTTAACTGCACAAATACTTAATCCAATCGCTGCTAAAAATGTGATGAGGATTAATTTCTTGATGCTAAGCAACCGATAAAACATCGCATAAAGCGCATTGGCAAATAATTCAAATAGTAGCGACCAGGATGGTGCGTTAATCCCGTAGAGCTGAGGTGTCAACGGGGATGGTAGAACGAGTATTGCCAATATGCTAGTGAGCAATAAGGTCGTGATACTCCAATTGGCGGCATTGTTTCCGGCAATAACACTCGCTATTGCCAAAATAATTCCCAGCAAAGTTCCCATTGCATAGAGTGGATAAAGCCTGATCAAACGTATACACATAAAAGAGTAAGTCGATACTCCCTCGTCCAGGCGTTGTGCATATGCTTTTGCAATGACAAATCCGCTTAGAACAAAAAACAAATCAACAGCCAGGTAACTCTCAGGAAAAAATAGCCCCGCAAAATAATTGGACGTATGAAACAAAACTATCAATAGCGCGGCTATTCCGCGCATGCCATCTAGCGTGTGGTACTGATGTCTTTGGAAGTTTGTCATTGATATGTGATTGGCCGATCGTGTTTTGGATAGTAACAAAGCGGGTTTTAATATTGACCATTTCTAATGAAGAATATTTTTAGACATAGTCCTTGCAATGGTGTGTGGTATTTGCTATAGTTCGGCTCCCGTCGAGAGGCGGGGGGAGAAAAGAAAGTGAAGTAGTTGATACAGGTTTTAGAAGTGAAGAGTTAGAAGCGGGTAGTTAAGCGTG
>NZ_JBMPPN010000020.1:0-87337 GCF_049340165.1 Undibacterium sp. Xuan67W | reverse complement strand
CCTCGGCCTGCTTGAGGATGGCGATGATCTGACTGTCGGTGTAACGGGAAGGCTTCATGCAGAACTTTCAAAAATCATATTTAGAAAATTCTACTCATTTCAACGCTTGTTTGCAGGGGGGATTACCCAATCACTCAAAGTCGAGATTCTAGTCATAAGGAACTTGAGACCTTGCGCATAAGAATGGAAGAGCTCCAGGCATCCATAGTTTTTGTGAAATCGGAATCCGACGGACGGCAGCAGCAATTATCTGAAATACGTAGCAGTGAAAAGACGGCCGCTACAAAACCGACTCGAAAAAAATGGGAAATTTGACCTAGCTAGCGAGGCTGAGTTGAATGGCACTCCACAGTTACATCAAAACCCATAAAATCCTGAAGAGTCTTAAATTTTCTTAAAGTATTTAACCAAATCGGCCACGATATTGATTAGGGACTTGCCAACCCGCTTCACCATAGGTATCAACAAAGCAAATTTTAACTTGTGAAAATCCACGACTGCCGATGTAAATCCAAACTGTTGCATCTTGTTTGTCTCGTGTAATAAACCATCGAGCATCACCAACGGCTAATCCCCAACTACTGACTCGGTGCACCAATAAATCGGCATCTCCCCGCGAGGAAACCACAGCAACTCGGACATGTGCCTCACCCATCAAATGCGTTTGATAAATTCGTGCCAAGGTTTTCCTCCGCCATTTGTCCTAAGATGATATTGTCTTAAATCACTGTTATTAAGATACGTGGTACTTTTTGGGGGATTGTTTTATGCTTAAAATTCTACTCGGTCTGCGAAATAACGCTCACAAGGTTGAGGTAATACAGCCTAATGATGAAACGCGTCCCGTGATTGGCAAGCGAAGCCCCGAAGAAACAAACCGACGTTTGAATGCCGCCAAGCAATGGGATGTAAGGGTCGAGGCACCACGCCAGCCGAGCCTTTCCACAATCGATCAGCCCCTTGATCAACGCAGCCAAACTATTTTGTCGTATCAGGTCAGCGCGACCATGCGTCAGCAACTCAACGGCGGTCATGGCAAACTCGCCGATTCTCGACGCCATAATCAAAAGGGCTCAACTGAAGCACGGACACCCATACAAACTAAAACCGAAGAGACGGATTAATTGTTAGATATTTTTCCGGCTTTCAGATCGCATAATTTACAAATATTATTAATTTGCATTTTCCACAGCCCAAGAGAAATCGACAAATTTAGGCTAATAAAATTTACTAACCTATCCGATATTGCATCAGACTATTTTGATTTAGCCAGTCAATACAAATAAAAAATAATTTAATTACTTTAACTTTTTTTAATCGCCCTAAAAAAAGTAAGTGCGGTGTTTGTTCGCACATCAGCTTGACCAAATGCCATCGGCATGCGCGACTCATCCGGTAGCTTTGAAATTTTGTCGGCGGTGTCTGTGGGTCCAACTTCATGTAAGCCAGTACCGCTTTCTTTTTTTTTCGTTCTAAAAAATACATCGGACGTCACAGCTTTGACACGCACTTCGTCATCAGACGGTCTTTGGCGCTTCCGATAGTTTTCAGTGGCGCTCTTGCCAATTTCGCCTTTATGTGGATCCTGTTGCGTAAAAAGATCACGAACTTCAGTGATGGAGCCACCATGATACGGCGGTGGAATTTCACTCTTTTTTCTTGAATTTGGTGTCCACGACGGCTCGAACAGTGGTTGTAATAATTTTCGCCCTAGTTTCCTTTGTTCAGCCTCATCAGGCATTACCCTAGATCCATCGGTGGTATCAAAAAGGGCGCGGCGCGTTGATGTTGTTGGTATGTAGCCACCGCCGTGGGACATTGGCTCGCGTTCAGGGGATGGCATTGAAATACGAGCACGCGATTCCTTAGGTAAGTACTCAGCAGTATCCCACCAGTTCGATTTACTTTGCTCTCGACGTTCGTGAATATTAGTCGCCAAAATTTCTTTGTTTTCTTCCAGCTTCAAACTTCCGCCACTTTTGAACTGAGAATAACCATGCTTGAGGCCTTTTTTGAGATCATGACCAGGCAAAGTAGCATGTAAGTGAGCAGCGGCCATATGCATCGAAGTTTCGAGCGGGTGCAGCGGTGATGTTGGTGTTGCCTGCGAAGCGAAGGACGAGAATGACTCACGCATTGTGTCATGCGCAGTCGACTGACCTGAATAGCCACTAACTTCTTTTTTTCGATATTGATCTTGCGACAGCGCGCCTGTGTGCGGGCCGACGGCTGAGTGATTGCGAAGCGCAATCAGATCGGTGTCGACGGTGCGTAGTCCGGTGGATTCGGATCGTAGCTTCTTTGTTGGTGGCGCACTCATGTCTGGTTCTAAATTTGGTTGTCTTAAACGTCAATATGATTTGCGATTCGTATTAAAGACGGAACTGCTGCTTAAACTTGACGGGCTCTTCACACTATTGCTAGAACTGGAATGTCCGCCAGGACTCATTGGCGGTGGAGAACTAGTACTGGAACCTAGAGGTAGGTTAGGCGACAATGGCGTACCCGCGGTAGTGCTCAGCGTAGTACTTACGCGCCGTTGGTTTGAGCTCTCAATAGTTTCCCATGTGCCTGAGTTACGGCGACGTGCCGAGAACGTACTCGAACCTTCGTAAGTGTCGCGTCGAAAACTAAACGATCCGGGGCCGCCATCGCTGACAAATTTTTCATGGTGGGTATCGACGACCTGGTTCGCTTGCACCGGACCCCATACGGTGTGGCCTGGGTTGCCGGTGAATTGAAACGGCTCCTGATGACTTTGTTCATACCGGGTATTTTGCATCGATTCGCCAGTGTCGTAAGGATTTGGACTGGAAGGACGCGGGGTGTCGGACGCCACCCTTTTACTCGGCGCGTGCCCCCTGTTAATGGTGAGTGACAAATCTTCACCGTTACGATAGCCGTCTGAACGATCGCGCGTAACTACCCGATGGACGCCATTTCTCTTTTCTGCAATGTCGCGCATCGTCAGTGCTATTAGCGGTATGTTGGACGACTCCAGATCTGGAAATTTCTTCATCGACGACGAGATCTGCCTATTTATTTCGATGCGTGCGTGACTCGATGGATAGCCTCGGCCATCATTGCCGGGATCTAAAGGAAGGGCAAACAAAGGCGTGACGTTATTGCTCGAATGGTTATCAAGTGTTATTCCCCCCTGACTTTTGGAGGCACTTAGCAACTCATCATAAGCGCGTTTTTTATTTTCACTTACTCTGGCAGAAGTGCGGGAAGGTACCTGTGATGGAACGGTACTCTTTTTTACACGGCTCGAACTCAAACTTGGGCTGGTGCTGGAACTGGAAAGCAGGCTAGGACTTGCACTTAGACTCGGTGTTCGCAGTGTTGAAGGACTGGAAGAGCTCGGAGAGCCAGTTGGTAATGAAGGACTCAATGGATTGAATGCACTGAATGGACTCGGCAAAAAAACCGGCCTCGACGTTGTCGATATGGATGACTGGGAGCGGGGTGGCGGAGACATGAACTGGCTCATCGTACTTGGCAAACTAGGCGGCGACGACGAACTGGATGAACTCATCGGACTCGGCAAAGTCGTGGGCGGCACTGGCGAATGCGGCAGAAAAAACGCAGGCGAATCTAATAGTGGTGTTGACGAAAACGATGACCTCGGCGAGCTGGACTGACTCGAGGATAGCGAGCTGGTCCTTAGTCTTTTATTGGGCGCATTGTCGGACATGATGTGTTTGGTGGAGGTTGAAATTGCAGTCGGCAATACCGTCGTCTATGAATAGAGTAAATCGCAGTTGTCTGTTCATTTTCTAGGCTGCTTTGGTGCTGGCTTTGTGGCTGGCATTTGTGACTCTTTCAGCTTTGCAGCGATCTTTTCACTCATTGCCTGATTAACGACGATGATCAGCGAGGCGTTGTTGTCGCCGCCAATTTGCGCAAAGCCATGTGCTTGTTTTTGTAGAGTTTTGGTGTCGCTGCCGGGCAGTGTGCCGTGACCGTGTCCTGAACCTTTTCGCGACAATTGCGCGCCAATGCCGGAGAAGCCGTTGCGAAGACCATCTTTGTCGATTTTTCCTTTTGAAAAATCGCTCAAGACGTCCATCACCTTGTGTACCGGATGTGCCGGGCCATGCATGGTTTGCATGATGGTTTGCATCCGCTGCACGGCCGCTTCCTTACCCATGGTCTTAAAAGAATGGGCTTCCGATGCTGCAGCTTTCGACGCAGTCGCAGGGTGGTTTTTTTCTGCGCCCTCGGGCCGGCCTTTGGTTGCTGGCGGCGTCATTAATGATTGCGACAGTGCCTGCACTTTTTGGCCGTACTGCACGGTTTCTTTCAGGATGTTGCCGTCGCCCTGGTCAGGACCCGGCAATTCCTTCAGCTGTTCTGCGAAGTGCATGAGCTGCTCTTTGCCGGGTTGGTGTATAGCAGCTTCTGGCTTGCAAGATCCACCTGTGCCTGATTTCTCGGATGCAGCGGTATGCGGTAGCGCCGGGTTCAATTGTTTGCTGAGTGCAGACCCCAGTTTGATCGCTTGAAACAGTGAAGGGGATTGCTGTTTGTTTTTGGCAGCGCCGCTCATGTTGCTGGCAATGGGGCTCATGCTCACCATTTTTTGCAGACCCTGCGCCATGCTGACGGCACGATCAAACGTGGCCTGCGATGGCCCAAGCGTTGCTGTGGTTTTGGCAGGTGAGGGGGATTTGCTGAGCATTTTTATTTTGTTTGTTTTAGAAGCAGGTTATCTGTGTATCTATGTCTGGCAATTTGTCATACGCTCGCTAAATGACATTCTCATCATGGCAAATTGGTCACACGATGACGTGAAGTTTTAATAGCCGCTGTTACGGACCTTACGGCCGATACTGCGCGGGCTGAGTGGCGGATGACTTTCATTAGGTTCATTCACTGTAAAAGATAATTTTGGTATGGTAGTGTCTTCAAGCGTTTGGCCTCTGCGCGGTAATTTAGCGTTTTTTTTCTGGTGCACATCAGCTAGCGTCGCAGTAACATCGTGGACGTTGCCGGTCTCGCTGTCTACTGCAAAAAAGCGATCATGGGTAGGCGCAGACTGTCTGTCTTCATTTTGATGAAAACGCTGATGAATAACGAATTGACCGACCACGTCAAATACCCTTGAACTGGTCACATGTGCAGGCCGACCCGGTGGGTCGGATTTCTTTTTTCGTTCAGGCTCATGGGTTAAATGCGGATAACTACTTTCTTTTGGCTCGCCATTAACATCCCGCAATTCTGACAATACGCTGTTGAAAATTTCTCCGACGACCGGATCGCGATCTTCAAAGGCGATGGAGCTGGTTGAACGCCCGGAATTACCCGATGATCCCTGGCCTTTGCGTCCTTTATTGGGGAGTGAAGACATTTCTCTTTTCCTTAAAATGTAGCTTGAAATCGATCAAAATTTTCTATAAATACGCTGGCCTTGACGGTGGTGGCTGAGGGTGCAGCGAGAAGCATTCCGGATGTAAAGGTTGCACCAAATTTTCCGAAATAGATTTGATTACCATCCGCCGCCCCGATTTCCGCTTCGTCCGCCACTACCACCTCCGGGACCGGCACCGGCAGGTGGAGTGCTGCTGTGTGACGGCGGTGGGGTTGACGCGACCACACTGCCACGGCCGCTGCCGCCACTTGCAGAAGCCGATGCCAAACTTGGCGGCGTCATAGACGGCGGTGCTATTCGCGCCGGTGCAGATCCACCTCCCCCACCACTGGTAGACATGGCTGACAGGCTTGGAGTTACCGGTACTGGCGCGGGGCTGGATGCCGATGCTGAGGGAGAAGGGGAGGCCCAAGGGTGATCAGCCGTGCTACGACGTTGTGACCGCGGTGAAATTGGTTCTTTGAAATGGTCTGCGGTCGGCTTGCTTGCTCTTACGTTTTCTGCACGTACAAAGACGCCGCCACCCTGCGGCACCAGGAGTCCAGCTTTTCCAGAAACGGGTTTTGCAGCGCCAAATACGCCAGGCGATGTTTGCTCGAAACGGTGCAACCGAAGCTCCGGCGCTCCGCTTGCTCCGGTCACGGTCGCCACGTCCATCACGTGACTTGCACCAGTGGTATTGTTGACAGTTAAATGCGGATATTTGGGTTGGTGGCCGTCGGGATCTCGCGGACTAAATACGGTATTTGGGGTTCCGCTGGGAGCGGCGCTGGCATACATGGTCACAGCACCGACTTGCCTGGATATGATGGCCGGTGGCGCAGAGGCAGAGGCGGAGGCGGAGGCAGAACCAGATAGTGAAGGTGATGGCGGCGGTGATGCAGGCCGAGGTCCAGGCGTCGATCTGGTTGAGACGATTCTTGGACTGCTTGGTGGTGGTAATGATGGTGGCGGGGACGACGCAGAGGCGCTGGCCGGAGCCGGGACGTGAGAAACAAGCGCCGCCAATGGTGTTGAAGCGCTGGTGGATACAGGATGGCTGAGTGCTGCCAGTGTGGGTGCACTGCTGGCAGTGCGCGGTGGTGTGCTGGCCAGTGGCGGCGCAAATCCACCGCTACCGCCGCCGGAAGACGGTGCGGGCGTGCTTGCTTTGGCGGGAGTTCCCTTAGGCGGTGCCGACATATCTGAGGCCTTTAGCCTGAAAATTGTAAAGAACTATCGATCGCACGACAAAGTTCGCGCAATGCCAATTTGATCGTTGGCGCGTCCTCAGAGTGATTCACGCATCGATTCAAATGAAAAAATGCCAGTTTGTCATCCGGCTCTTTCGCCAGCACTGCCAGACTGTCAAAGCCTAATTTTTTCAATGCATGAATTGAGCGTATATTGTCGTCATAGGCGGAGGTAAAGATGTCGGTGACGCCATGCCTTGTCATCATGTCGAACAACAGTGGTGCTGCTTGTTGACCCAAGCCTTGATCTTGAAAATCGCTGCCAATCCAGAAATAGAAATAACCCGCTGCGCCAGCTACCTGTATGCTTACTACGCCGACCAGTCCCCAGTTCTCATGCATCACAGCGAAGCTGGCGCGACCCTCATCTTGTGCTTGTTCGACGACCCAGTCTTGCACCTGATCTATGGTCGTCAAATCCGGCAGGCGCGTCATGATGCCGATTTGTTCATCGCGGTATTGGTAAAGAAAGCTCGCTGCATGTTCTGCGCCTAAGGGTTCTAGTCGCAATTCACCTTCCTGGGAAACCTGTGGCAAGTACCATCGATTACTTTGCCAGCGAGTCAGGCGTGCATCAATTTGAGACAGAAAATGCAAACAGTGGCTGTGCTGTGGATCGAGGTATAAAGCGCGTTGTAAAAGTTGATGCGCGAGCATTACGCCGCCGCTGGCCGCTTCGCAATAGGCCAACAGGTAGAGCTCAGTCGCGTCCTCTCCATACCAATCCATACTGCGTTGAAAATAGTGTCTGGCTGCGCCGAAATCGCCCAGTTGTGTTGCACATAGGCCGGCCTGGTAATACAGACGGTCATTGATTGCATTCGGAAAATAATTTTCCATGGTGCGCACTAGCGCTTCTTGCCAGCTTCGGCGTAGACTAACTTCCATCATTTCAGGTCGGTCAATTAACCCTTGGATGATTGTTTTTAGCAGTTGCGGGTCGTAGTGAGATCGGCGTATCGCATGGAGAGTAAGTGCAGTGCCTGCTGGATTGCTTGAATCGAGCAAAGAGCTTGAATCACAACAAAAGTCATCAGGATTTGCTTCCGACAATTGATACGTAATGTACTCAAAAGTTTGGGCATGTGCAGCTCCGTTATCCCCAATGTCGCCATTTTTACTGGTAAGAAAAATAGCGCAACCGTCATCGCACAGTTGTTGATGCCAAGTGAGCGCACCACGCAGTTGCTGGTGCAATTGTAGGGCATGCGTGTTGACAGGAATGACGATTCCACCCTCGGCCATTTCGGCGGGTGGCCGAAGGGCACCCAAGCGAATAGCCTGTTCCGAGCAGACGCCAACATCGGCTGAGAGCAGGAAATACCGACCAGAAGAAATCCTGCTCAAGCCATCGAGTTGCGAGCAGGCTGTTTTTGGTAAAGTTACTGAGGCGCTGCTGCACCGAGCTAAATATATATCTAATAGAGATTTTGCGAATGCAGGTGCTGTGGCTTCCCGCCACTGATAGGTGAGGCGGCTGAATTCTTCGATCTGATTGTGATTCACAGTAACTCGACCTTTTATCACCGTGCCGTGATGTACACCGTAAAGTTCCGACGGCAAGGTTTGAAAGTGACCTAGGCCGATTACCACAATTGGGTTATCGGTCCGTAATAAAGAATGATTTTGATGCTGCAAGTGTAGTGAATCAAAAGACGGAGAAAGGAGTGCAGTGTCGAAGCTGCCATCGGTGATGGCATAGTGCAAATCGGGGTGTTGTGAGAACGGTTTGAGTGCTTCAATTCGAGTACTGCAAGCCAAATAACATGATTTCAATGTGCTACCTCTGAGCTTGTTGCTCAACGCATTGAGCAACAACCACACGAACCGCCCTTGACGTGGCTGTAAATCCAGCAGGTACAAAGGTTGATCATCTCGGATCACTGACGTGCTTATCCCACGTTTCCAATAAGTGACGATGGCATCTGCCCACGACATTGCCAGCGCTGGCGTGGTGACTTGTGCTGTTCTTTGGTCATCGATGAGTAGGGGGAGATCGGAAAAAGAAATGAATTCGTTTTCGTTTGTCGACCATGTATCAGACCGAGAAAGGGGAGTTTGCGCTGCCATCGTATTTTTCGTCAGTTAGAGGTTTGTTAAAATTATGTTGATTTCGTCATTTGTGACCTATTTTTTTGTCTCGTCATGTTTGAATTTTTTTTGAATTTGAACCGAATCTCTTTGCGCTGGATTATGTGTAGTAAGTTCATTAAAGGAACGATTACTCGATGATGTACGTGAATGAGAACTATCAAGTTCATACTTGTCATAATCCCGTTTCTTCTCACTCCTTCTGGGTGAAGAACGTGAATATTCATCACGTTTATCGATAGCTCTGTCACGAACTTTTTCAGAGTCTCTTCTTCGCCCCCAGTCGTCTTCGCTATCACGAAATGACCGACGAGAATCTGAGCGAATTTCTGGTTTTGAATATCTGCGTTCACTGTCTCTATCGTCGTATCGGGACGGTGAACGATCGCGATAAAATTCTTGATGTTCTCTTCTGCTCGATGACCAATTTCTATCGTCGCGAACTGATTTCCTTACCGGGGTCTCGTCACGAATCTCTTGTCGTTCACGCTCCGGCGTGTGTGGACGTTCTATTAGAACCCCGGGTGGTGTTCTATCGAACACTTTTATTCCACTTTTTTTTCCGAGCGGCCTAATTTCTTTAATTGATCTAGAAAAATACTCTGAAGTTCGCTCTAGCTTTGAATTGAATGTAGGAAAGCCATTTTCCTGTACCTGACTACGATCTTGACGAAGTTTTAGGGATACGATTCCCAGATCAATATCGCTGTACTTGTCGAATTTTTTCTCTGGATTAGTATATTTTTCTCCGGTAACAGAGCTGCCACGAACGATGATTTTGTCGTCACGATGCTCCTGCGCAACTGACCTTGTTACATCACGAAACTCTTTTTTATCTTTGAATCCTAGAGGAAAATCCCTTTTTGGCTCCGGTATCCACATTGGGATTTTTGGTTTTGGCTCTATTTTTATAGGTGAGGGGCTTCGGCTTTCATTTTCAGAAAAAAAAGAGAACGGTGTTAATTTTGGCGTCTCCTTTTTGGGGAGAGCTAAAGAAAAACTAATTCTATTTTGAACCGGTTGTATATTGTCTGATGTTGACTTTGGCGGAGATGACATTTTTTGACGAGCCGTTCTAAAATTTATTCACTATTTAGCAGACTATTAAATTCCAAATCATTAAACTTTTTGATCGCCAACATTTTCTGAATGCAACCCGAGCATTTCAAAAATATTTAATTGCCCGCCTAGGCGTAAAAATAGTTCTTGATACAAATCGACAGTATTTAATTGCCCCCATTCCGTTGCGCGCCTGACCAGATACGGCACCGGACTATGAGGCTCAAGTCGCATCAAAAATTCTGCTGTTTCTGCTAGTCGTGCATAAGCGTCGGCTCGGTCGCGTATAGCCTCACCAGCGTTGTCATCCCGACTTGCTCTCAATGCGATATTGCTTTGGGAGTTAGCATTTTGCGTGCTCAAGGACTGAATCTGTTGATCCTCTAGTTTTGGCAAAGTAGTAGATCGAACCCCGCGTTTGTGCAGCTCCGCTTCTACAAATGAAAGAATTTGCTGTAGCAGTCCGCACATACTATTCATGCTCGGAGCTTGATCGCCATACTGCTGGTCAAGCGTAGCTGTTAGCAGATCGATGGATAACACGGCACTGCTGAGTGTTTGTTGTAAAGCTAGGTAGATATCAACGCTGGTCATCGAGATGCCATGATTCAGCTCTTGCCATGTAACGCCTTCTAGCGTCGCTTTATCATGGTCTTTACTTGATTTAATTTGTTCATTGCGACGCACATGCTCCCAGTCAGACCAACAAAAACTTTGGTCGCTGTCGCCAACCAATGGGACTAGACGTAATGCAGGAAGCAGCTTTTCACTAATCCAATGAATGATATTTGCACGATACTCATAGTCCCCGTTTAGCACTTGCGGATAGAGTTGATCCTGATAGAGGTTGCAGAGCTTATCCATTAGCACCAGACAAGCGGCAATACCATCAAAGCCGTTGATTTTTATTTGCGCTTCCAACAACCATGCAACCAGTTGCATATCTTTACTCTGATGTTGCAACGCACCGCTGGCGAGTGTGCTGACGTTACCCCAGTTTGCACGTTTCAGATCGCGCTCCCACGCTCCCATTGGAACACTGGCATCGTCTTGACGACGTTCTTGTTCAATTGCGCTGTAAACGCCTGTACTACGCACCGATTTTCCCGCTGGTACTTGTGGATCAATCGGTGCGATCAAAGCATCGAATGACACACCAAGATGACGCTCAAAATATTCTGCTGCATTTTGTAGAAGTAGCGTTTTCATTATGCCTCCTGTTATTGCGGAGCCTGCCGAGGAAAAATGGCGGGAAGTTTGAGGTTGACCGGTACCTGGGTTTTAGGGTCTTTGCTGCTTAAATTAAGAGCAAGATAGAGTTTTGCAGTCGCATTGGTAGTCTTACTATTTGCACCAGGCGTACTCGCTACCGGAACAGCGAATTCCAACACTACACGGGAAGGATCTCGCGATGTAGTAGCGGCTCCTGAAGGCTGCCGATGGCGATCAATGAACCGGAATATGGCCCAATCGCCGCTAGCGGAAAAGGTGGCCGTTGCACCATCGATTTGTAAGTCGCTTTGGCCGCCGTTGCTACTAGGAGACCATTTCGATTGATTTGCCCAAACTAGATCAAACGTTAAAACCTGACCTTGGAGCCAGTCCAAGCTGGTGCCGTTATTGGGATAAGAAATTGTTTTTGCGCCTGAACTAAGACTCCAATTCACAATTTGATCGCTACCAGGTGACGCTGTAGCTTGCGCGTTGAAGTTCACATTCAGTTTTATCGGCAAATTACTGCTTTCCGTGGACGTGGGATTATTAGATGAACCACCGCCGTTATCATTGACGAGATTTCCGTGAAATAGTTTTGCCACGCTATTTAATTGTTGAATAAATTCAAGCTTCCCGGTCCAGCTGATTTTCTCCGCGTCAGTCAGAGTTTTTTTAGAGTCGGAAATTTTTGCTTCATAGTTCGAAATCAATTGCGAAATATCAGCACTTTTAGCTTCATAGTCAGAAAAAAAGGTTCGTACAACAATCGGTGAAGCTTCGATTTTTGTGTCTACATCACTAAAGGGATAGGTGTGTGACAGCTCCTCATTGAAGCGCTTTGCCCAACTATCGTATAAAGAATTGGCTTGTTTGTTTTTCTGACTTTTGCAGCTGTCATTCACTTGCAACTCGATATCTTGTCTGGAAAAAGAGAAGAGACCATTGCCGATTGCAGGAGAGTTGTAACTACCCAGAATTTCACTACAGGTTTTGCTACTTAATCTAGGTAGGACGGTCAAAAAGACGTTTTCGAGTAAAGTCACCTGCGCATTACTATCCTTAGTTGGAAGGTAGGCATTAATCTCATCAATGGTCCTGCTCCAGTACAGCTCACCTACACCTATATTGCATGCAGCATTGCTTGATAACGCAATCTTGTTCGATGGACAGGCGGGGTTTGCTATATTCCTCTGATTTTGTAGATAACTAAGGAAAGGCGTGGCATATGAGGCAAAAGTTTGGACTTGACTGAATTGCAGAGCTAGATAATCCTTAATATCCTGGCTACTTCCCATTGAGAAAAATAGCTCATCCTGACCAGTAGAATTATTCAGCGCTGGTCGATATAGCTGAGCTTTACTAGCTAAATTTTTAATGTGTAACAGATTCTTAGCTGCATAACTTTGCACACATTGGGGAAATGCGGCGACGTTATCGTTGAAGTTATATTGAGAATAGACTTGCTGCAATTTTTGAATTGATGGCGCAATCTTAGAAAACGCTGAACTAGCCAGATTTTGCTGCTGACTTTCAGGCGAAATCGCCGTCATTTCGGTAGAATTTTTTTGAGTGGTACTAGATACGATCTGCGCTTTTTGTACACTGTCATTTAAAACCTCTTGCAACTGATGTAATGCAATAAGTTCATACAAGGCTGCTTGGTTGGAAGAATTAATTTCGGTATCGTTTTTTGACAACAACCCTTGATTACGAACAAAATTTTGGTATTCCTGTGTGTAATTATTAGCGTTGTCGATTTGGCGTGGGAGCCATCCGGAGATAACACTTTGACAGACAAATTTTTCTGTTTCTTGAATTTGCATAAAGTTAAGCTCTCCTAGAGCAATTAAACCGTCTAACTCCTTAACAAGGTTCTGGTTGAGAGTGATCTTCTGATTCTCTTGCACAAATAGACGACCATAAGGACGCAGTTCCAAAGTGCTCAAGGCCTTCATCGCTATAGGATAATTTTTCTTAGCGTCAAACTGCTGACTTGCTTGGTTAAGTAAGTTTCCTGAATAGCCATATTGGACGGTAAGCACTTTTAATTTTTCAGCTAAGGCATTTTCAGTTTCTAAAATTGGGTTAGCGGAGCTGCTGGAAGATGTCCAAGACTCACGCATCCAATTTAACCATTGAGAAAATTCCTTCGCATTCGTCGAAAGTGGACGCTCAAAATCTTGCACTTTTTTCAAAGTGCTTCTACCCATGTCTGAGGGATTAGTCAGTTGCGGCTGTAGTTGTTTTGCGTGAAGAACGATCGCGTTACTGGCGGCATCCTTAACGTCTTTTTGTAAAGATAATTCTTGACTATATTTTCTCTTACCAAGAATGGCTAAGGCCTTTGGTAAGACACCGCTCTGTGATTTGATGTCTGCAGGGATTGACGCGCCATAGGCATACTCGCTTAAGGCTAAAAATTCTTTGAGCAAATCTTCTTGGTCTTGTGACGGTTTGGCTCCAATGAGGCGTTCAAAAAACTGACTGTTTTTTTCGTAGTCGGTCACTTCCTGAACATAGCCAAACAGCGTCGTTTTCGAACGGAAATAATTTAATTCACTTTGCGCTGTGTAAGCTTTCTTACCGCCGCTGACGAGTTGAGTGGCTTTTAAATTTAACTGGCAGGCAAGTCCAGGTAATATAAATTTTCTAAATCCGGTGTCGGCAGTTCTCGTTGCACTTTGTTCGCTAAGGCGGGGGTCGATATACGACAAGGGAAGGGATAAGTAATGTATCTCTGGATTAACCTTCGAGACTTGTCTAATCATCTCAAATACAACATCTTTGTTAATACAACCGGGATCATTTGTCGGCGTTTTTTGAGCTAGATCTAATGTTTTTATTGACTGTATCAAGCGATCAATTTGTGAATTCGCTTGAATGACAGAAAACCAGAGAGCCAATACCAAACTACTTAGGGCCACAACAATCGCGATTTGAAGTGAACGAATTATTTTATTGCGTGACCAAATTCCAACTCGAGTAGGGCGACCGAGTAAAGGTTCTGCGAGTACTTTTTTCAGCAGTAAGTCGTTCACGAACGATACGTCTGAGCGTGGTTGCCGCGTGTCGTTAGATGTGGCCGTAGATGCTGCAATACTGCCGGTGAAATAGATACCCCTGCAAAACGAGGTATTTTTCCACGCAGATCGTTGAAAAACGACGGCTATCCATTGCTGAAATGGCTGATGTAACTGGTTAAAGTGTCGAGGGAACGTGAAAAACTCGTCTAGATCCTGGGACATCGTTTCCACAACATGTGCGGCAGTATCAACTTGCAACGCTTTGAGCTGTTGAGAAATGTAATCAAATGCTGTGTCAGCCCATTTTTCTGGGAGCTCGTCTGTGAACTGGGTTGGGGCTGACCATCCCACCATTTCATTACAACGATACTCTGGTTGCGAACGCCAAAATTCCGCGAATCCCTCTACAGCATCCGTAGCAGTAACGACTACGTAGACAGGCAAAGAAAATTCAAAACGCTCGCCGATCATACGTAGTTGTTGGCGGGTATTTTCTGCAATATTGAGCCGTTGTTCTGCATCTGAAAAAAGTAAAGATTTAGCAGAAATAACCACCAATATTCCGTCAAGAGCACGTTCAGGCCTCAGTTCATCGAGTTGATCAAGTACACGCTTCCATTCGTCGTTATTGTTATTTTTTGTATCTTCTGCGGCGGCAACCGGCAGTTTTCCAATAGGATCAATTAAAAAACCCTCTCCAAAGAAATACCAAGTTGTCCCTTTTATGGCAAGTTCTAGTTGATGCCCCTGGGCCATTTGTCGAAATTGAGTGGACACAGAATCAAGCAAACTGGTCTTTCCAGATGCTTCTTGGCCTAAAACCAATATCCACGGACTGCTATATCGCCATTCTTTTTTTGTGCTAATAAAATCAATCACGGCGAGAAAACGCGCAAGCAAACCTGGCGCAGGTACATCTTGTGGTTCATCCTTTAATTCTGCAGGATCGCACCCGCAAGGCAAGGCTGGTGGCGAGGATACTTTACGCGTACGCCAGATCAGCAGCGCAGACAACACACCGACACTAGCTGCTAAAGCTATGAAAATTGGGAACAACGAGGACACACCTAACTCCCTTATTTAACTTTTATCTTTGCTGATTAGTTGCTGTACCAAACATATTGATTCATTTGATACTCAAAGTCGGTACTATCGTGTTCACATCAGCTACAGCGACTATGCTAATCAGCCATGCAGAAAGCTTTTCACATTACCGCTCTTACCGAATTAACTTTCCGCTATGTTTGTCTCTTATAATTTTTTATATCGGGTAATTACCCCTTGATATAAGTTTCAAAAGGTAAAACTAACCACATCCAAATAAGGCATGACGACACCAAATAAATCATAAGAGCAAGAAGTCCAAAGTTCCTCCAAGGAGAGACAGCATCCAATCTATGACCTCTTTCCGACCTATCTCCCGCAAGCCGATAGCAATAGGCTTGAGAAAACGCGGGCTCTTTCACCGGGCTTGTATTACCACCATTGCTTGCCAAAAAAAGGGATTTTCTTTTGGTAAATTGGAATAACTTATTACGTAACTCAGCTAACTTCTCTTCACCCTGTTCTCCACGATATTTCCCGCGAAACCCCAGCTTTAAGGTCAACAAAAAAACACCTGCAAGATCAACATGCATCGCATCTTGGTTTTTGGTTTGTAATAATTTTTCTGCTAGAGAAAAAAACTTCTCACCGGCAATGTTGCTGCAAAAGAGTTTTTGTTCAATTAATACATAGGGCCAAGCGCTGCGACCAGGCCAAACACTGTGGTCTTCTAGCTCTAAAATAAATATTTCGTCTGCCAGTGCTGCCATCAGGTAACGTGTAATCTTGTAGATATTGAGTTCGTATAGCGTTGCAAAGCGACTTACTTCTCGCTCTTGTTGAGCGATGATGTCGAGTAAGCGAAGACTGACGTAACTTGCAAATTCAATAGGTTTGCTTGGAGCTGGATCACCGTTAGATGACAAGTAACTAGCTAGTGTTTTCGTCTCCATCGCGCGCTTCATATTGCTGATTTCTTGATAAAAATCAGCGCAACAATCCAATAAGCGAAATTCATTTCGTACATTGGGACACGGAGCAATGGCAAAAGAATCAGGCATATTGAACAGCACCAATAGAATGTGATGTACCTTTGCCTGAATCACTACCTAAACCTGAAGTTTTATTGTGATAAAGAATAATCGCTTCTGGTAAATCGTTATTTATTTGCCCTTGTATTAAGAGAGATTGTTCCGCAGAAAAACTTGGGGAACGAGCCTTTTTATTAGGATCATTTTCTTGATTTTTAATCAGAAACAAAGAGGACTCTGGGGGTCTTTTATATCTGCTTATTTCCGCAGGACTTAATGCTCTGACGTTCGCCCCTTGTAAACGGCCAATTAACAGTTGTGGCATGTTGGCCTCACTGGCAATTTTTGCTTGCGTAATCCAATTCAACATCTGGGTCTTGGTTTGTCCAGATTTTGGTATGAGTTCAATGATGAGGTTGTCATCCATATTGGGCAACAACCGTCGTGCGAAACAAGCGTAGGGCAAATCCGGATCCGTTCTACCAATTCGAGCAAATCTTAATAATTCATAGGTAGTTTCGACTAACTTGAGTTTTGAAGTTATATAAGCGATAGCAATCTGAAATTGCGGAAAACAATCTTCATGGTTGTACGGCTCCATTTTGAGCGGTAACGGATTTGCTCCAAAACTAGCAACCTGGCCAACGATTTGTGCAATCGACTGATAGACAAGACTTGGATGGCATCGGTGATGTAAATTAACCGAAAATTGTGGCAAACAACTAGCCAGGTTGCGAGCAGACACTAAATGCCGCAGGCTTTCTTGGCTAAGGCTATATTCCTGATCTGGTAGAGCATCATCAGAGTTTCCCGCTAGCTGTTTTGTTTTACTCCAAAGTAGGTCGTGGAGTTGCCGGAGTTGTTCAGCGAGGCTATTAGCTCTCTGGAAATCAGAGGCCTCCAAGTGCAACATCGGAGGATGGTATCTACTGATTGCCAGGACATTATTTTCTCCTCGCTCCAGCTTTAGTAACGGCACAGCGCACTCAATTGAGGGAGATGTACCCCCAAAATAAAGTTCAAAGCGGGTTTGTAGGCGTTCAACGGGAAGTTGCCCTTCGCCAGTATTTTCATCAGCGACGGAGATATTACCTATCGAGTCGTAACGACGCTCGATATGTCCTTGGACAGCAGCATAAGCGTGGCGTTCCCGAACGCGAAGCCAGACACAAAGAGGCGGACCGCCCTGGACGCAATCTTCACTTTTTATTTCTTTTTCTAAATTGCCAATTGGATTACGAGGAAAATTTCCGGGGAATTCAATGGCCAAACCATCTGGCAATATACATTCAAGCTCGCTGATGCTAATGATGTTGTTGGTTAAACTGTAGCTGAGTTTAAGCACCCCCCAGTAATGGGGTGATTGAGCTTGTATCGCATGACGAAGATGCTGATGCCAATATATGTCATTTTGCTGAAAATGCTGTGGAGACAGCAGCATTCCTTCGGACCATTGGACTGCGTCTGGCAAGTGTGTTGTCGGTATCATGATCGATTATTCTCGTCGTAGATTTCTTAAACGGGTTTGTGATTTCAAGATGTTTTAGCTACCTTTGTACAATACGTTGGTAGGCGTAAGTACAATTTGAACAGTTACATAAGGCGTTAAGTTCCCAAATGATTGGCCATCTACGCTGAGATAGTTTGCAAAACTGTAGACAGCAATTGCCTTGCCATGGCGTGTCGGTAAAACTACATCCATCAAAGTGATGGGTGGCACTTGTAAGGAAACGACATCGACACTGTTGGCCAATCCATTGATGATTGCGTTTTTTTTCTCAAACCATTCAGGCCCAGTTTTAGGTAGCAGCAATAACGCGTTGCTGTCATAAATGAAGACAAGATCTATTGCAGTTGCTGTGTTTTGATTCGAATTAATCATCGCTGAGATTTGGACATTTTTTATTTTCGTCAACGGTGGGCTAGTACTGCACGATAAAAGAAAATACAAACCAGCCATCGTTAAAACGACTTTTATACAGAACAAAAAATAGCGAAATATGGGCATGATCAGCTTAATAAAATAACGCGAAATTGGGCTGGCAAAATAGACATTCCAATAGTGTTAAAAGGCATACCATTCATACCAACCAATGAAGTCATTCTCGTGGCAAAAATACCATTTGCCAGTACTTTGAAACTTCCCAGAATATAGCGATCCGGCCCCATAAAAATCTGTGAAATAATGCCTCCCAATACTCCAGGTTGGTCGCCCAGGCTAATGGTGCCTGCGGTCAATAAATTTTCTGCAAATCCGATTCCGAACATCAGGTTGAATACGGACGGGATGTGCATAAACGAGAAGGTAATGTTCGGATAGGGGAGGGGAACCGGCACCAACAAGGGCGTCTTACAAACGTCCGGTATCGTGAACATCGACATTGCTGACAGGCTATTGGTAGCAAACATGATTAATCTCTTGTATTGGTATTAATGAACGGTCATTCTCGATTGCCTGTTAACCCATGCTAATACGCTCGCCGTCTACCTTCACATCCTTTTCGGCGGTGATCAGTGTTTGTTGCCCGTGCAGACGCAAGAGCTGCTTAACTTCAAGTAAATATTGATCGGCTTTACCAATGTAATTACGTACGTTCTGTACCATGCTGTCGTTAACAGTCGTAAACAGATTGCGAGCATTCATATGCATGACACCAACAGCAGCGCTGATCTCTACGTCATGCAGTGCTTGAAGTGCGATCTTATCCGTAGCGGAAACGCTGATTTCCTGTTGTCTTAGAGCGAGCTTTCGAATACCAGGTGCGCTCATTTGTGCCTGTTCCAAATTGAGTCGTTGCAAGATATGAAGGATGTAAGGGGTTTCATCCTGACAAACGGCGGAGAGCACACGATCACCGACGTCCGGCGTGATCAGGCAACTTATCGCTTGTCGTGCGACCCTACCATCGTTGAGCAGATAACAATGATTTTCCAGAACAACGACCACTTGTGCCTCACACAAAGTGAGTGGAGAAGGCGCTGGAGGAGGAAGTTGGTTCGTTTTTTCTGCGAAATGCATCATGTTATCTCCAAGGTGAATGTTCTAGTTTCAGCGGCTAGACGATCTGGGTCAGTGCCAACCATGCGATAGCGACTGGCACTAATAAACGACGTACGAATAAATTTTGCTTGGTGAAATTGACTATAGTCGAGCTTAGCGTTTGAAAAATCGACGGATTCTCCTTGCGCATAATCAAAACGGCTATAGCGCATGTCTGCCCCATTAAATGACACCGCGCACGTGGTACTTTTATTCCATATGCTCATTTGTAGGTTGGCGCGATCAAAGTGACAGCATGCTATCTTGGCCTTTTGGAAAATTGCGCCCTCGAGGTTAGCGTCAGAAAAATTGACATGATCCAATTTTGCATCCAAAAATAAACTGTTGGGCGCGTTAACCCCGCTCATGCATGTACGATGCAATTTAGCTTGGTGGCAGTTTGATTCGCGCAAGTCAGCTTGGCTGAGGTCGGCGTCACTAAAGTCAGCTTGTTGCATCGTGCATCGATGGAGCTGAATACCTGCTATGCGCTGATTTTGGAAATTTGCTTCGATCAAAATTGCACCAGTTGCCGTCAGATCCTTTAAATTTGCTAAGCGAAAGTCAGCAGGACGGATCGTACTTTGGTCGAGTTTGGCTTTGGTTAGATTAACATTGTCGAGTCTGTTACCTAGGAGTGCCATACGTTCAAACCACACACTACATAACTGTGCTCTATCAAGGATGCAATTAATAATGGCACCCGTCTGGAGATGACTATTGGTCCAATCACTATCGCTCAAGTCACACTCACTCCAACAACAATGTTCAATTTGCCGGGCGCTCAGTTGTGCTTGTTTCAAATTACATTTAGTAAAGCAAGTATGGTTCAAGCGCGCGTTATTGAAGTCAGCATCACTTAGATCACAATCAATAAAGCTGACACGAGACAGATCACAAAATGTGAAACAAGCCCCCACCAGTTTGACTTGATTGAATACTGCGTTAGCAAGTGAATATTTTCTAGCGTCTAGACCAGTCAAATCTTGTTCATGAATAGGTCGCCCTATCTTGATTAGTTTTTCTATCGCATCCATTTGGTTCATGCTTGCCTCCGTACTCGTTCGGTTTTTCCGTCAGTTCCGATAGAATCAGTGAGCTCGCATTGTGAGAAACTCGTATTGCTGAGGTTGGCGCCACAAAAGTCCGTCTTACGACATAGCGCTTGGAAAAAATCTGCCCTCTGTATGCTGGCGCAACGCAGATTTGTTTGTAGAAAAAGTGAATACGAAAAAATTCCATCATCCATTTTAGCCGCGTGCATATCGCACTGACCAAAGTCACACCGAAGAAATTGAGCTCCGCGCAGGTCGGCTTGAGAAAAAATTGCACTATGTAGTCCGCACTCTTTGGCTTGGACTCCTTGCAATATAGCGTTGGTCCAATTCGTTTTATTGCCAGTGGCTTGTAGTTTGTCCCAACGCGAATTATTCCAAAGACTCGCTTGCATCTGTGCTTCGATAAGGACGGTCTTATTGAGGTAGGCAGAACTGAAATCAGCACGCTTAAGGCTGGCACGCAACATTACCGTCTGGTTCAATGTGGCGCGAAGCCATTGGCTATCATCGGCATTCGCCTCCAAGAGGAGCGCTTGGTTTGCACTGGCGTCGTTCAATACCGAGCCAGATAAATCAAGTTTAACGGCAAGTAATTTGTCAAGATTTGCGGCTTGCAGATTGGCTTTGGGCCAACTTGCTGACAGTGCTTGAGCGCGGCTTAGGTCGGTGTTTTGAAAGCGAATAGAGAGTCCACGGCTTCCAGAAAGGTTGGCATCGGCTAAATTGGCGTGAGAAAAATCTGCACTATCTAATGTGGCCCCAGTAAGGACGGCTCCCTGCAAATTTGCCCCGACAAATTTCGCATCCCTTAAATCTGCTTCTTCCAACATAATTTGGCGCAAATCAGCACCAGAAAAGTCGATACCAACTAGGTTCGCTCCAGCGAGGTCCCGACCAGCTAAACAAATTCCTTCCTGCTTCCATTGACGTATTTGAACGCCGAGTTTTAGACTTACCTCTGGTAGCAGGGGGAGGTCTGGGCAAGTTACAGTGGGCGATGCGCGTCGCACTTCACGGCGCTGTGCCGACATTTTTTTTACAGCCGCCATTGCTTCCGCATACGTAGCTGAATCGTCAAACGCACCTTTCGTTCGGGCCGCATCTAATGCACTGGATAATGTTGCTGTTTGCGGATCAAAGCCAGTTTCGTCCGGTACAAGTAGGTCATAAGCTGGTAGCGCGCCTCTTTCGATTGCGGCAGCGATTAATTCATTCGTTGAGACAGCTGACCTGGTGACTAATTCTATTTGCGCTACTTTTTGCAAAGCGGCTTGACCTTGTTGTTCGGCACTGACACAAATTTCGTTTGCATGCTCTAAGGTTTTCGCTAAATCGAAATCGCCCTCAGTGACTAATTCAGTAGTGACCAGTCCAAATTCTTGAGGCGTCGCGCGGGGCACGACGTATCCAGGCGGCGGCGCGCTACCTTGGTCAAGCCAGAATTGAGCATCTGCCAAATCGAGCTGTTCTTGTCGTTTCGCAAGGTCTACATTTTCTGCCTGTTTTTGTGACTCACACCTACGGACTTTTTCTTCTGGCGAATAATCTGCTGCCAATTGTGATTCATTAAAAACATGTAATGCTGCGGTAGCCGGATCAAGCCTAAGCGCCATTACCATTTGGTAATGGGCGAGAGATTTTGGGGTGTCGCTATGTTCATACGCGACCATCAATGAAGTCACATCAAGTGCGTCACTATCTTGAACTTCAACTTGCCCGTGATAGACAACGATGCCTAATTCGTATTCTGGTAAAAACCAAACGGTATCCATTTGCATGGCTACCTCACTAACCGTCTGTCCGAATTGTCCAATTTTTTGGATAAAGGCACGCGCTTGGAATTGCGGAAGTTTACCCTCGATCTGTGTTTTTTTAGGATGAAGGTGATGCAGGCAATAGTTTTCGCCACCTTGAAAAAAGCCCTTAGCCCGTTGATCGGGAGGAGCAAGGTTAAATACGCTCCAATCTATGTCTCTAGCCAAACCCGGCGCATCATGATCAAGCCATGCTTGGTTATATGTACCCAATTTTTTGTTGCGTGGTGCCCATGTAATATTTTGTGGACCAAGTCCCGCCGGAGTCCTTTGCTGCCATGGTGAATAGTCTGGTTCATTGATATGGGAAATATTCGGCATTGCGCCGCTTTTACGTTTGAAAAGTGCGCTTAACCGTCCACCGGCATAACCACGACCTAACGGATTCTCAGGATGACCAGAACCTCCAAACGCGTGCTCGTAATCGAGTGGCATAGCACTAAACGGTGTGGCCCTAGAACTATGCGTAGTGGAAAAGATGCTGCTGCTCCAATTACGATTTCCTGTTATTCGGAGACATTTATTGATACTGGGCGTTCCAGAAACGTCTGTCATACATAATTGCACTAACAATTCTGTGCAAGGTTGACCGCCGGGGGTATATGCATTGCCTAGCACAATCACTTCCGCATGTTGCTTCGGCATCACTTCATCGAGCGGTTGCCCCTTTGGAAGGCTCGAAGTGACAAACGGCCATTGCAGACTCTCGCTGAGGAAACGTTCATTTACAGCGCCAAGTCTGAAAAACCCTAGGGCAGAGACAACAAAAAAATTACGTCCTCCCATTTGGTAGGGTTTATGTAAAACACCGAGAGTAAGTGGCTTAATGATTTTCATCGTTGGTTACATGAAAATTTGAAGTATGGTAATTACGGTTAAGCGCAAATCGACATCTTCAATATGAGGCTGCAACGCTTGATTTGTAAATTTGAACCCCGGCCCTACAACATCGATCGTGTTGTTGTTACCTGTGATGTTCATAACTGTGCTACTGCCGGTAATGTTGACGACAGCGCTGACTAGCGTATTTGAGTTATTTAAACTAAGTCCTGTGTTTGCGTTACTAATACTGCTACCGGTAGTTGAGGTATTAATGCTGCTACCAATAACCGACGCACTAATACTGCTTCCAGTAATTGAGTTGCTACTACTACTGTCGGTTGTCACCGAACTCTTTGAGGTACCGACTTTCTGCGTACTGTCAGTGCTGTCAGTCGTATCTTTCGTAATACTTGTTCCGGTTTTCGACGTACTGTGGTGGGTAGTCGTATCAGAATAATTTTCGCTATAGTCAGTTGTGGTTTTGCTGTATGAGGTGCCGATCTTCTGGGTACTAGAGCTGCTGCCAGTCGTGTCATTGGTAATACTAGTACCTGTCTTCGACGTGCTACGGTGAGTGGTCGTAGTCGAATAGTTCTCACTCAACCCCGTCGTACTGTTGTTATACGAGGTTCCAACTTTAGAAAAACTCGAAGTGATCGTGGCGTATTGACGGTTATAGTTAGAGCCGAACGATTCTGATGCAGAGAGAATATCTGCAGCACCGGCATAAGGCCCATATAATTCAGCCGGATCAGGTGAAAAATTACTCGCCACAGTTTCAGCTGTCGAATAGCTATAGCTCGCCCCTTGTGAGAAGCTAGTATCTCGATAGTGCCCACGATCATACGGTGCGCTGACAATATTGATAGCGGTCGATAACGCCGGACTTGAGTATTTACCATAACGAATACTTTTACCATCGCCATAACTAGTTGAGTAACTGCTGCCAACGTGGGTATTGGCAGTCCATGTCGAGGGCATAACGACGGTGCTTGCATTTGATTGAATGATGCTTTGGATTTCAGGTAATTCTGATTCGTCCTGCGCCCGGCTAACGACGACGGTGGTACCGATCTCTGGTACGGTTTGCATCGACGGTGAGAGCTTTATCCAGATTGGATCAGCATCAATGTCATCGGTAGACAAACGTACGTAGACGCCAATCGCATTCAGCTTTTGGTCAGTGCCTTGGGTATCAACCACGGTACTCGTTTCTGGATCGAAAGGCGAGACCGGAGCGTAGTAGCGCCAATCTAATGGCGTTGCAGAGCCACTCTTCGCAACAACCTGCGCCAAGATAGTTCCTTGCTGAGTTTCTTGTATGGAAAAAATGCTGATCAATCCATTAGCTTCGGTAGATTGAAATTCGTTACTGTAGGTACCGTCTGCACTTGCCTGATGCTTGACCATCGTAAGAACAAATTGCTCCCCCTCCAAACTTGGGCGCACAGGGTTGGGACTGCTTTCATGGATATCGCTGCCCGTGAGACTGAATTGGTGTCCACAGCGAAAATGTGCGCAAAAACTATTGCCGCTGAACTGACTTGCGGCAGAATGAAGAGTGTCGCTGGTTGTATCGGTGTAGTGGCGAATTTCATCATTGCTACAACCATATTGGTAAATTTTATATTGCCGGAACGGTAGTTCCCCAATATCTGGCGAGTCGTCGGCACGAAACGACTGAAACGTGGCGACAGCATCTGCTTCCCAAGCGGCTTCTTGTCGTGTGAAGACACCATGCACGCCACTACTTGCCATCGTACATTGATAACTATATTGAGAGATGACATCACTTTGAGCCATACCTAGTTCGTCCATACTCGTAAAGGTATAGCGCAGAGGATGTGGATTACTGAATACTTGCTCATAAGAGGGGCGATTGCCAAATACGATTTTATGGCTGTTACCTACATGGACGAAATAGTAATAGAGGTGCGCTTTGCCCATCAACCGCTTAAGAAAGTCAAAGTCGGTTTCACCTGCTTGCAACCAATCTTGGATGCGGGCAATTGCGGGATTTTCCTTTCCAGAAACTGCCTCAAGAGAATAGGGAATGCGATGTGCGTCAAGCAAATTGCCGATGGCGTCTCGTATATTGCATTGTGCGTGCACACGATAGTGATTGGTCAGCGTCAATCTATGCAAGGAGGGCTTCATTGTGATCCTGTAGACTCCCTGGATTTCAAACGAAAAAGAGGTCACGATTCCATTGAAAATTGCCAGTTCGTCGCTGCATTCAGCACCCCGGATTACTCTTTGAAATTGTTCTGACGAATCACTGACCTTAGTTTGTTTTAAATTAAAAGCGTAGGTAATACCGACAGTGATGGGGTGCCCGATGACTTGATTGAAGTTGAACTGATCACCATGATGCTGGCTAGTATTGCCATGCAATTCCAGTTGGTATTCAAACGGCTCTGAAACACTTTCTTGACCTTGGAAATTCACCAGCCGAAAAGTTTCGTCGCTCACGATACGATTACCGCGCAAAAAAATCGCGCAATGCAAAAATAGGGTAGGCCGTTCCCTTTCGATCGCGGCAATGGCACTACGCGCAGCTGGATTGAGTATGTCATTCATGCTGATATTGAGCTCTCATTTGCAGGAACTAGGTAGCAAACGCGACCTTTTGGCGGCGATCTCGGTTTACGCGGATCACTGTTAAGCCAAGCAGTCTGACTTAAACGCATCGTCTGTAATTTTCGCCCTCTAGGAATCGTTGCAATATTGACGTTGAGCTCTATCTCGCAATCAACAAGGCAGTCGAGAAGTAACAACAAAATGCCGGAGAATCGCTGATAGTAAGCGCCTGCCGAATTAGGGAGATTCTGAATGCGACTTCCGGGTAATAATTTACAAAAATCGGGGAAATCAATGTGATCAATGACTATACGTACCCGTGCCTGCTGATCCCACATAGCTCGCCCCAAGACAGTTTTTTTCCCCAATTGCTGATTACGCTGGCCAAGCATGACGCGGTCATCTGTTTCGATTGATTTCCAAGCGCCAATCAAAGGGATTAAGCTTACTTTCGTTTTTTCGGGATCCTGTTTTGTGTTTAATAACAGATTAAGAACATGCACTACCGTTGCAGCACTTTTACGACAGTTCGCAAGTAAGCCGGCCAGACTAAGCCATGAACGGGGCGCCATTGGGATCTGTTGCTGAATTTGTTGCAAACCTAATCCGGCTAATGCAGATAAGGCTTTTGCTTGATCTGTCATTTCCGGTGCAACGCTGTTAAGACCAATCGTCTGCGCTCGCTTTAACTGATAGCGTAAAATGTTGAGCCGTTGATTGAACACATCCAAAAAATCGGCCATTGCTGGTTCACTTGCCTGCTTTAGGTCGCGAACCCATTCGGCGAATGGCTCCGGTAACGGTCCTAATATGCCAGCTAAGCTATAGTTTGCTGTCTGAATTTCGATGATCTCAGCGTCCCCGGGAATTCCTGGAGATGTTGTTTTGTCTTTTGTTCGCCTTGGTTTATGTACCGTGATCGAAGAGAATTCGTGTGCCGGGAACGCCAGTGACAGATCAGCACGAAAACGAAAACGCTTTTCTATCGGCGAATTAGGTTGCTCGGCCAGTAATAAACGCATTAACTGATACACGTTAAAGTTGTTGTATTGCTGAAGAATGAGTTCCTGTCTCATAACACAATCTTTGCGCCAGCTAGCGGCGCCCATTGCTTCTGCGTGCCCTTGATTTGTTGAGTTTCCAGGTTTAATTCAACAATGTTGTTGACGCTCGCGTACAGGCGAAAAAAGTTTCGCAATACGGAACAAAACAAGACTGGGCTGGCATTAACATTCTTGAATTGGTTTTGATCCATGACTAGCTTTATTTCACTTCCACGTACGAAACCACGCCAACCATCCTGACTTAAATGTCGCACAATACTTCGATTTTCAAGACTGGAAATAGCATCGATTTGTTTGCTTCCATTCCTCGGGTTGGATCCAAGATGAAGACGTAGAATATCTTTTAGCGCACTCAACGCTTCCGGCTTGTTTGCGAGTGATAGATGGTTCAACGAAAGTTGGGATACCAATGCCAAAGGCCGGCGGCCAATCTGCGCAGGCGTATGGTGAGGGGTCGGCTTACTAAGTACTGTGATACCAGTAATTGGACCACTACCCTCGAGATACATCGGGCTACCATTTTTGAGTTGTTCTGGCAGGCGTCGGTTTGTACATAGTGCTCGCCCACCAATCACTTCGTCAGTTAATTGAGTCAGGTCGTATTGTTGATCCAGAAATGAAATAAATATTTCGGTACCAGCAATATTGTCCACCTGACTTTGCTCACGTCGGGCAACATAAAAATAATCTTGTTGCTCCAAGCGACGGAAATCATCTAATGCAAAATAGGGAGCAATTGGACGAGGACTGCCGTTCGCAGTAATCGATTCGAGCTCTTCAATTGCAATAATTTCGCAATAACGGTGATTTTTCAGATCACCTTTTAAATGGTATTCATATTCAGTATGGTTAACTGAGATAGGATCCAAACGTTGCGAAAATAAGTTAACTAGTGGGACGCAATTGAGCAGCAGAGACTTTGAATCAAAACTGCGCTTTGCATCAAATGGCGTATCAAGCACGAAAAGTAAATCGAAAAAATCTTGTACGCCACTAAAATTAATATTATCGACAAGACTCACTTCGAAAAACATAAATTTCTCTGGAAAAGAAAAATATTCTTGCAATAAGCGATAACCAGGTTGAGTTTGCGGATTGGCTTGTAACATTGCTTCGCTATCTTCCATACCAAGCCAACGCAATGCAATATCGGAACAGAGCGCAATACTTTGGTTGGTATCGGGTACTTGAATAACAATAGCCGACAAATATAGTGCTAACATTTCATACAGGACTAATGCGTCTTGTTCGGCACTATTGATATAAAAACGTAGGCGCAGTGGACCGCCCCCTTTAGTAGGTAATTTACTTTCGCCATCAGTATGTAGACGCACACGCAACACTGACTTGCTTGCTAACTGACCGATTTCAGAGGATTTTAATGATGGATAATCTGCTGTCGAACTCAGGTCAATTTCCGTTGCGCTCAAAGGCAACAGTGGAGTTTCATAGCAGGTACGAAAACGACATTCTATTTTTAGTCCTAGATTATTTTCGGCGGATGCACTGACATAACGGCCACGTTTCAAAACTTGCTCTTTGACGAAACTTGCTGAGTCGGGTTTAACCGCTAATTGCGCAACTAACATAGAGGGTGTTGGTGCTTCCAGATGCGGGTAAAGAAATGCTAACAAAGCGTTTGGTGGTGCGGCTTTATCCTGTTCGATTTGAAATTGCAGTCTTCCCGTCAGAAACGCAAAGGATTGCATCAACAATTCAACCTGCGGGTCTGTCGCACCGCGGATGTTTAAGCCTAAACTTTCCGCCAAAACAGGATATTGATTACCAAAATCAACGGCTCCGGTACGCAGGGCTGTCAATTCAGACTGGAAATAATCCCGTAGTTTTGCATTGGCAATCTGCATGACAGTCGTCCCCTAATGCAGCGGTAAGTTAAAATAAAACAATTCCACTTCAGTACTTGAAGCTAATGAACCGGTTACCAATATTTGGTATGGCATTAAAGGATCTCTGGTGGATTCGACTTGTACGACTGGGTTTAATAATCGCGGCTCATATCGTCCAATCAAACGGCCTAACCTTGCACCATATTGGTTGAGTTGGTTCTTACTACTCATCGCCAATTCAACTACATTCGGCATGCCGAATTCGAGCAAATTCAGCTCGCCACCAGATTCGATCATGCGTGCGCTAACTATCCGTTGGATTTGTGCCGCTACCGCCGTTTTCACATTGAAAGCTTCGGATTGATCCCCAGAGGAAAATTTCGGAGAAGCCAAACGCTCGAACAAATACTGCATATAGTCTCCTGACACACAATCGTTAAGTATCAACGTGACCGACTGCTTTGTTATGCACTGCTAATGTCAAATGACTTAGGTAAATTGTCCTATTGGCCGATTGCGAGCAATACTCCAACCAGTCGACAAATTACCCGCTGTGCCGGTATCCGCTTTCTGTACCGTGTAAGTCCAGAGAATTTCAGTAAAGTTGAGTTTAAATTGTTCGGTCGGCATATCATCTGGATGAGACTGCAACTGGATTTCACTTATGATGGCGTCACGTAGTGAAATCGTAATGATGTTTGCTGTTTTGTCCCCCGAATTGCGAGCAATATATAGTTTGGTAGGCTGATCCTTACCTTTGCCAAGAGGTTCTGCTCGCAGACAATACTCGTAAAATTTAACGGAAGTTTTATCAACATATTTGACTAAAGTGAATTCAGTAATCACAGGTCGACCAGATGTACGTGCCGAATTACTGACATCGGTAGTGATTTGCTGTTTCATTCCCTGGTGCATCGAGACCAATTCTAAACATTGGCCAAGATCGAGAACTTTATCGCGCCACTCGTTATCAATCAAACTACCGCCGTTGTCCCAGCTATTGGCACCACCAAACACTTCAGAATTACCGGGTTGTAGCAAGATCAGATCCATAATGTGTCCTTAAATAAAAATTTACTTATACAAACTCGCCGTTATCGACACAAAACTATTTAGGTAAATTAGCCACAAGCCGGATGGATGTCGTCAGCTCTTCTAGTTGGAAGTGTGGTTTCAAAAAGACGGTGGCTCGGTAGGCACCAGGCTCGCCCGGCACGTCGGTTACAACGACTCTGGCTGACCGTAATGGGTAAGCGGACTTAACTTCTTGGGTGGCGTTATCATCCAGCAGCACATAATTGGAGATCCAGGTGTTGAGGTAGGATTCGACATTGGCTCGAGTTAAGAAGCTGCCAATTTTTTCGCGCATAATAACTTTGATGTAATGAGCGAAGCGGGAGGCCGCTAGCATGTATGGCAGCATCGCTGAAATTTTTGCGTTCGCGTTGGCGTCATCAGAAAAATATTTCTTCGGGAGGTTTGTAGTTTGACCACCGAAGAACGCCGCTTTTCCTGTGCCCTTGCAATGGCATAAGGAAATGAAGCCGAGATCGTTTAGTTCCTTTTCTCGCCGATCGGTAATCGCTACTTCGATCGGGCAAAATAATTCAGTGTGCCCCTTCTCGCTGGTGTACGTGTAAGTCGGCAAGCCTTCGACCAGACCGCCGCCTTCTACACCCCGGATCGCAGCAGTCCAGTTGTAAAGAGAAAATGCGTTAGTGATGCGTTCAGCGAGTAAATAAGCTGGATTCCCCCACAAAAAGTGATTTGTGTTGGGAGGGGCGTAGCGCTTCTTATCTCCTTCCTCGTTTTCATGTTCACCTGGGACGTCACTAATTTGTTCGTTAAAATTAAGTCCCTCGGACAGTTTGGTATTGCGTTTTTCTGGCATGCCATACGGTAGTCGTAATAACGCACGCGGTAGAGCTAACGTCACATAACGAGCATCTTCCAACTCACGGAACGCACGCCAGCCAATCAAATCTTGGCTTTCAAAAATTTTCGCCAGATCACGCGGTTTGTCTAGTTTGTCCAGTCCAGTCAAGCGAAAAAGTTTTTCGGACGCTTGTGCCAAAAAGGGTGCATGGGCGGCCGCAGCCACTTCAGCCATTTTTCCTAAAAAATCTATATCGTCACCAGAGCAACCAATTGCATAGTCGCCAACTAGCAGGCTGTATGGGAAGCCACCATAGGTGCCGTACTCGGCTTCATATACCATTTTGAATAGTACGCTTTGATCAAATTCAACTGCCTTTTGCATGTTTTCAAGCAGCTCCTCCTTCTGGGCGTTGAACACACGCAGTTTGAGCATATTGTTCGTTTCTGTGTTGAAAACAAAATGTTGCAGTCCACGCCAAGTCGCTTCCATTTTTTTGAAGCTGTCCAAATGCATAATTGTCGATAATGTTTTACTTAGATGGACGTCAATTAGCGTGACTAATTCGTCCATTACGGAAATAGTTCCCTTGGTACTGGCTCGACGGATTCTCTTGACGTTTGCGTCAAAGGTGTTCTTACTTATGTCATATTTATTCTGGCTGGCGTCGTAGTCACTTTTACTGATGTCATATGTCGCTTTTAGATCCGTATAAGCTTTCAACTTGATATCGTAGTCAGCTTTGAGCTGAGCATAGGCAGAGATGCTCTGAGTGTATGTGGCACTATCAGTATCGTAGGTAGTCTTGAGCTTAAGATAGTCAGCTGCACTTATATCGTATGTTGCTTTAGCGGTATCGTAGTCAGCTTTATCTTTTGTGTATTTTTCTTTTACCTCCGTAGCAGCGTCTGCCGCTGGGGCAACTGGCTCAACCGGTGCTACGGGCTGTGTCGGGGCAATTGGTTCGACTGGTTTTACAGGTTCGGTAGGGGAGGCGGGTATAGCTGGTTTCACTAGTTCGGGCACCGTTGGCGCCTGCAATACTTCGGTTATTTGAGCGATATAGCATTTAAGCGCAAGTATGGCTTTTGCTGTGTTAACTGGACTTGGTGTAGGGTTGTCCTTCGCAAATTGAAGCAATTCCTTAGGTGTTGGCGTTACTGACGGATTGGGATCCTTTAGCAAGGCCGAAAGTAATAGTGGCATAGACCATAATTGGTCAATCACCAAATCGCCGGCTGGCGTATCGACGGATTGCTCTAATTTGCTGACATCAATTGCGTCTAAAATTTTAGACAATTCTGATTTTGCTGATGGATCATCAGCGACGCCTAATGTTTTAAGATTGTGATCGACATCCACTTGTGAAACGATCGCTTTTTTTAAATCAACGACCAACATTTTTGCTCTGACTCGCTTCTTCGGATTGTCAGTACCTTCAAGCGCAGAAAATGCAACTGCGTAATTTAGCAAATTTTGTTTTTGTGCTACGAGATCGATATTAGGTGGACTATCGTTATCAGCTTGGAGCAGTACCGCCAAAAGTTTAGCAAAATCATCGGCACCTTCTGCTTTTGCTTGCAAGCTACGGATCTGGCAACGAGATATATATAAGCATTTTAGACCTGGCAACGCTTTGACGACTTTAAGTGGTTCAAAATCTTCAATCGTTGAAAAACGTATTGCGTTCATACCAAGGGTGATTGGTAGCAAGTTTTTTGCATCCGGTTTGAGATTCACCTGCGGTTGGATTGTACGCATGACGTCATTGAAGTTATCTCTGTCGATATCGATCATCTTACGTAATTTCAGTGGGTCATATGGTGGTTCTGCATCTCTGTCTCCTTTAAGGTCGGCAAGAATACCGACGATAAACGGTAATTCTTTTTTCTCGATGGCGCCGCCCGTTTCGACGTCATAGGTAATCCTGACCCTAGGTGCTCTAACCCGTAAGAGTTTTTTTTGTATGCTTTCCGTCATTTCATCGCCTCGATCAAAAGTCTCAAAAAAGTGAATCATCCATTTTTAAACACAGTACATTCCCATCTCTACCATTACCACCTTCGCTAGTCCAACACTAAGGCAACTGTCTTCGTGCAGAGGAACCGAAAAGTGGTCGCATCTTCATATGAACCAAAATATATTTGAGTACGATTTACATGTAGATAGAAATAGCAACTAACGTGCCAAAAATTAAAAATATATAAGCAATTGATTTAATTGGTTATTTTTTAATTCATAAAAAATATGTGAGGATATTTTTTTCCTCAAAGGGGTGTGAGATCTGACCTTGCGTCAGACTTGCCATATGGAGGAAAAATTGACTGGGTAGAAAATAACTCAGGGGAGGGTGTTTATTTTAGGTCGCTCTTAAGTACGGAAACTGAAAGAGGCGACAGAATGGAATGCCGACGACAGTCGTAATAAGTGCCATCAAAAAATTGATTTTGCTGCAATCCACGAATCGACAATAGATGATCTACACGAGAAGATATGTTCGGTTTAAACAATAACTGAACACGTAGTTGAACCGATCGCCATCGCTATTTTAGATAGAAACGAAATCATTCTTTTTGGGATCCAGTCGATCATGATGTTGATCAGATTTTTTAATGAATTGACGATTCATTGTAATAACTCAGACTTAGAAGTCAGACGAAATATAATTACTGTTGTTGATTGCGGCAATCATTTCATTGTCTGAAATCAGTGCAGGACTAATTTTATGGACGTTTCAGATTGAAGTTTTTTTGATCACGTCTATTTATGTGTTCAAATTTTCGTTTGTGCGTGGCCGGCGCCAGATATAGCGGTTGCCAACGCTTTGATTTTCAATTAGACCCGCTTTTTCCAATTTTGCTAGTGCAGAAGCAGTAACTAGAATTGATTCTGGTATGGTAGGCCAGCGTATCCACCATAGATGAATGCCTTCTATCGTATCAGCAGCGTCAGGATGCAAGATGAGATAAGAAGTAATCGCATCAGATGCGAACTGTTTCAGTTTCTCTTCCATTGCCTTGCACCGCATAAGGGGCGTTGGAATATCGCCGCCAAGTTGTATTCGTTATTTGGTGTTAATTTCTTCTGGGCCACGGATATGTTCTACGCCTGTACTATGAATACCATATTTGCGAGCTAGCTTTCCAAAAGCACTTCGGTCCTGCCCGGCTATGCGTGCAGCCCTAGACAAATTACCGTCAGTCTGATCGAGTAAGTCATGAACATAGTTTTTCTCGAAAGTACTAATAGCACTTGCTTTAGCAGTCTTGAACGACACGTCAACTACCTCGTTACCAGTTTGCTTAATGGATTGATCTAAATGTATTTCAGTCCCTTCAGACATCAGGAATTCTCTGTGTATTACGTTTTCTAATTCTCGGATATTTCCAGGCCAAGAATAGTTGTCAAGAAATTCCCGGGCACTTCTATGCAATGTTTTCGCGGGCAAACGATATTGATGACTGAAACGAATTAAAAAATTATTTGCTAGTTCAAGTGCATCACCTTCGCGGTCGCGCAATGGTGGCATACGCAACATCAACACATTAATACGGTAAAGTAAATCGCGACGAAATTGACGTGTCTCTACCAGTTGCTCTAAATTTGCGTTGCTTGCAACGATAAACCGGACATCAGCATAGCGTTGAATACCGCTACCAACTCGTCGATACGTTTTATCTTGCAAGAACCGAAGAATAGCTGCTTGGGCTTTAAGACTCAATGCATCAACTTCATCTAAAAACATACTACCGCCATCCGCCTCGCTTACCAACCCGGGTGACGCTAGTTTAGCATCGGTAAAGGCACCACGATCATGTCCAAACAATTCACTTTCTATAAGTGCTTCGGGAAGTGCGCCACAATTAATAGGTATGAAAGGTTTACAGCTACGACCACTTTGGTAGTGAATGGCACGGGCAGCCAACTCTTTTCCCGTACCAGTTTCACCAGCAATAAGGATAGTCGCATCCACGCTGGCAATTTTTTCAATTTGGCGGCACGTTTGTTGAAAGGTTGCTGATGAACCTATAAGGTTATAGCGCGGCAGGTCGTCCATTTATTCTTTCCTCACATGCGGAGTAGTGAACAATAGTCCTGAGTAGCATAGGCCACTCAAAAAAATTAAACTTTGAATAGAACAGAAATTATTTGCGGAACGAGGTGTTGAGGCGGTTATAGCTATTGAATTTGATAAATTTTGCCAGTTAATTTTATTATCATAACAGCATTTATTTGGAAATTGTTTGAAAATAAATATTTCTTTTTGGGAATATTTATTTGATATTTTGCGAATTTTATGCAGTGCTATTTTATTAAATTATTAGTCATTATCTGGACACATTTAATTGTCTTTAATATAACAATAGTATGTATTTTCATTTCAAATATGCTTATTAACCAAGTGTTGATCCTAGGTTGAGAGCTAGACTAACACTTGCAGTCACACAAATTGAATAGACATAGGTGACTGACCAACGTTCATCTCTTATAGTTACCATCGCCAGTGCCGCAGCATTGATGTTTGCTTGATCGCAATGGTGAAGTAAAACCTTTATATATGTAACAAAACGGTCGCTGCAAGCATAGATTTTGTTAAATACTTTTATATGCCCACCAACACCTTTTTAGTAGAAACCCGAGGGAATAAAAAAGTGTTTTAAGCTATTTTTTACAGCAATCTTGCACCAATTTTTTACCTAATTGTAGAGCTGCGTCAAAATCTTCGTCGGACATTTGCGAACCAAATTTCCGACGTAACTGGACTTCTGATAACGGTGTGTTTCTGACTTCAGCTTCCGCTGCTTTATAGGCGATCGAAAGTTTTGCATCGCGTGGCACAATTTCACCAACATCGTAACTTTGAGCAAGTAAGGCTAACGCAAATGGTTCTCCGAGGCTAGCGGCAGCTTTTAACCCCGTGATAGCGTCGTCCTTCCATTTCTTTACGATGGGATCGTCCTGACTTTCTTTCAAATCGATAGGGCGGCCATAAGGGCCTTCCATGAAATAATCAATTTGAGCATCAACTTTGCCAGCACGTGCAGCTAAGCCTAAAAAATTTAGACGTTCTTGAACTTGGGCAGGGGTTACACCTGCACATAGGGACATGAGCCTCGTTTGTTCAGCGATTGATTGCTCGCGGTCGGCTTCGCTATTGTAGTCGGCTAAAGGAGCACCGCTATTGGCACAAACGGATTCCGCTTGATAGACTTTATAAGCTGCGTCAATATTTCCCGCTCTGGCTAATCCCGCCCATTTAGAAATGTAGTCAGTTGCACGTAATCCACCAAAATCGACCGCACGGCCATTTCGCCCATAGATGATAGGAAGCGGATTCGTTTCCGCTTCGTTACCATCTCTAGGGACAATGAGTGCACGGCCAAAACCGAACGACGAACTTGATCCATTCCCACCAAGTGAGGTTTTTTCTTTTGAGTCAAATGGAGCGTTATTGTCAGTGGATTTGATAGACCATTCTTCTCCATTTCGCAGCGAAACAAACACGCCAGCACAAATGCCAGTCGTAATAAGCAGCGCTACAAAACGAAATGATGGTTTCACAATGAATATTCGATTTAGAAGAAATGGTTGAATCTTTGTTATATTGAAAATTGCGGGTAGGTTCTCGTTTTACAAACTTCACATAGCTGGGTGCAATTGGTGTTGATATTTTTGCATATCAACACCATAGAGTCAGCTGGCAAACGTTAAAGAGACGTTAATTCCATAAGTAGCAATATGCTTGGCTTGACTCCAAATTACTGCCCTCAACATTACCGGCAAGCTTTTTGATAAAGCCATCAGGATGAGCGCTGTCAGGGGTGACATTGCAATTGTCATGGACCCAATGAATTCCATACCCACTTGAATACAATTGACCACACATCTCTACTTTGTCGCCCAGTTTGATGGCAGCAAGTGATTTAGGAATGGACTTAGAGTTTTTGACGTAATCATTCGCATACACGTTATCCATGGCAACGTCGTAGACCTGACCGTCCTGATCAGTTTGAACACGTATGTGTGTATGTGAGAGGCCTACGCCTTTGAGCGTTTGAGTCGCACTCGCAAATTTAGGCGCGCTCACAACTGTTCCAGTACGAAAACTTCCGACAGCTGCTTTGCAATCCGCCTTTCCATCGGCAAAAGCAAAAGCGGCATGACTCAACAACAAGAAGGAAATCAACAAATTTTTCAATTAAATTCTCCCTAAGGTTAAATATCTTACTGAAAATGAAATCAATAAGATTTATCTGCAAAAAAGACGACTGAGATTTGGGAACAAATGGAAGACCAACACATACATTGCTCTAAGTTGCCAAACATAAACAGGCTATTTTTTGGCAGGGGAAATTAGGGATGAGAACCTAAATATTCGTAAATTTATTGAGCAAACCAAAGATATTCTTTTTGGCAAGATGTTACGGTAGCATTTATTTATTACAAATTGGTGAATTTGCACTTTTGACATAACTAATCTTTCAGAAAACGCTGTTCCCTAACCTCGCTTTGAACATTCAAATAAATAGTCAATCTCTTTATGCTGGTTTATGAATGTCTTGCTAGTTTTTATGAACGTAATTGGCATGTCACAAATTTCTAATATAGTTAGCGGTTAGTCATACAAATTATCAGTATTTAAACCAATTGCAGACGCGGTAAAACTGGATTGAGGAAAATGATGAACAATGACGTCGAGAATCGGAAATTCGAACGTTCCCAATTTTTTTTGGTACAAAAAGACAAGGACTTTTTGCCAATCTGGGTCTTTAAGCCTGAAGATAATCCAAGTGGCATGCTTGGTGTTTTAGTCGATGTTAGTCAAGGTGGGCTTCAAATCCTCATGCAAAAAAATTCGCTAGTCGAAGGACAACAATTTGAAATGTCATTGATTAATCAGATAGGTGGCGATGAGATTCGATTACCCCCAGGTATTATTGAATTGGTATGGAGTAGTGAAGTTGGTAGCACCTACACCAAATGTGGATTTACTTTTAATTCATATTCGAGTGATGAAATTAGTATGTTGATAGCCCAGACATTTGACGGAGAAAACAAATTTATGCGCTGCATTTTGAGAGAAACTAATCAAAATAAGTTGATGTAATTAGCTAATGAATTTAATTTTTTCATCGATATATCCGCGCAAGTGCGGTAGATGTTAAACAACAGACAGTAAGTTAGTCACCCGAAATATAGTGGTTGCACATGGTAATGATGCCACTTAGCTGATGAACATCTTCTCGCTGAAGTAGTAAATTTTTGACTTCACTAATTTGGCTTTTACTAGGAATAATTTCGGTTGGGCTTTTACACATCCAGTCGATTAAAATTTTGACGAGCTTGTCTGAGTTAAGGTGAAGGACTTCACTTTTTGTGGGGACATAGCATGTAAATTCAGCATTTTTTGTCCGTTTTATCCATTTTTCCGCAGCGTGTATATTAGAGCTAGGTACACCAAAACGATCTTCTTCCATTAAGACATCTCTTTCAAAGAATTGTAAATGTCATTGTGAAGCAAACAAAATTCACGTCAGTATGGTCTAAGTGGGTAACTGAATTTTTACTTTTGAAGAAAAGTTACCCGTCCATTTTTATCTGGCCATGCATTTCCATCGCCATCATTATTGTCATATGGACGCTGACTAACGCCCAAATTGTTCAAGATAAAAAACAAGTCCAATCGGATGCGTTAAAAGATGTCGCATCGCTATCTCGCTCTTATGCCCAGTACCTTAATCGATCATTTGAGCAAATTGATCAGATTAGTATGCATGTTAAATATGACTGGGAAAACTCAAATAAGAATTTTAGTCTCGAAAAGTTAAAGAAACAGGGCTTATTTACAGCATCCCAATTTGCTGTTCTTGCGATCTTAAATGATTTGGGAGAGCCGGTAACGTCAACAACCCTCATTGAAAAATGGCAAGATACAACACTTCGAGGTCAATTTTATTTTCATAAAAATAACATTTCTAGCGAAATGCAAATTAGCCTTCCCGTTGTCGTCAACAGTTCGGGCAAACCGGTAATTCACTTCACTCGCCGCCTGGACAACCTTGACGATTCATTTGCGGGAATGGTTGTTATATCTATTTCTCCAGATTACCTCTCCTCCTTTTATGATTTTCAAAGTTTAGGATTAAACGGACTGCTGGCGGTGCTCAGCACTGATGGGAGGATTGGGGCCTCTCGTATCGGGAACAAAATTCCTTTTGGGCTAACTCAAGCCGTTAGTCAGGATCTTCCTTTAAGAACGTTTGAAGGTACGAAATTGATTAGTAATGAAGAACTATTTATTGATCATGAGCCTCGTTTTTTAGGTTGGCAGAAATTAGAGTCGTATCCTTTCTATGCAGTTGTCGGATTGTCTGAAAGCGAGCTGATGAGCTCGCATCTCGATCTGTTAAAACGGCATCGAGTATCGGCGATTCAAGGAACTATTTTTATCCTGTTGTTTGGCATCATTTCTACGACGATGGCAACGCGGCTTGCATGGCGAAAGCACGAGGCTCGAGGAGTGAGCGATACATACCGCTTAGCTACAGAAGGGACTGATGAGGGTTTTTATATATTAAACGCCACAAGAGATATCAAAGGAAAAATTGTCGATTTTCAGTTTGCCGATTGTAACGCTCGCGGTGCAAATTTTTTCGGGCTGAATCGAGAGGAGCTCATCGGTGTGAATATGTCCTCCTTACAAGGTGAAAACTACTTCAATACCTTGTTGGAAATTTATTCTAAAGCGATGGAAACAGGATTTTATGAAGATGAATATAAGCTTCCAGACGAGAGCCCGCTTAACATGTTATGGGCACGCCGCAGGCTAGCTCGATCAGGTTCTGGTCTAGCGGTAACCATTCAAGACATTAGTGCTAAAAAAGAAGCCGAGGAACAATTATCGGCCTTGGCTAATCAAGATAGTCTAACTGGTTTATTTAACCGAAATTGGTTTCTTTCTTATTTGCCCAACGCAATACAGAGGGCAAAAAATGATCAAACAAGGCTTGCACTTTTGTTTATAGATTTAGACGGCTTTAAGAACGTAAATGATACACAAGGACACGCCGCTGGAGATCACCTTTTAAAATCAGTCGCATCGAGATTGCAGTCTGTTTTGAGGCCTACCGATAATGTTGTGAGATTAGGTGGTGATGAATTTGTCGTCGCATTAGAACCAGTTGTCGGAGAAAATAAACCCGCAAAAGTGGCAGAAAGAATTACCGAGGCATTTCAGCAGCCATTGTGGTGGGGAGGGCAAAAACATCTCATAGGAGCATCGATTGGTATTAGCTTATATCCTGATGATGGCGAGGACACAGAGACGTTATTGAAGAATGCAGATATTGCGATGTATTCGGTAAAAGCTTCTGGGAAGGGGCATTACAACTTCTACAAGCCTGAACTGTACGCAAAGATCAAGACAAGATTTGAAATGGAGCAGTCACTCGTTCAGGCAATTGAGTTAGATCAATTTGTTTTGCACTATCAACCAAGAGTCAATGTCATCTCAGGCAAACTCACCAGTATGGAAGCGTTGATTCGTTGGATTCATCCCAAAAGAGGCATGATTCCTCCAGTTGAATTCATCCCTATTGCCGAAGAAACAGGCCTTATTCTAAAGCTTGGAGAAATGGTAATGGATAAAGCCTGTCAGCAAATTAGTGATTGGAAACTGATAGGCCTTCCGTCTATTCCTGTATCGATCAATGTATCCGCAAAACAATTCCATGCGGGCGGGTTGCAAAAGAAGCTCGTATATTTTTTAGAAAAACATAATCTACCGGCACATCTAATTGAAGTAGAAATTACTGAATCAGCGATGATGGGCGAAGACAGCAATATCATGGCGGAATTGTCAGCGATTCGCTCCTTGGGTATTCAACTACTCGTTGATGATTTCGGTACCGGATATTCTTCATTGTCCCAGTTACAGCGGTTAGATATGGACGTTCTGAAAATTGATCGGGTATTCACTAATGAATTAACACGATCCAAAGAAGGCGGAATTTTTTTCAAAGCGATAGTTTCTATGGCGCACGCTTTAAATATGACCGTCGTTGCCGAGGGGGTAGAGACAACGGAGCAACTTAATCTCCTTCGAGATTTATCTTGTGATGAGGTGCAAGGTTACCTTATTTCACGTCCTGTTCCAGCTGAAGAACTGTCTGGGTTGATGACTCAGGAGTTTTTAATTTAGGTTCAACTTTATATTAACCAGGAGTTGCCATGTAAGTAAGTCAATTAGAAGTCTTGCCAAAAACTGCGCGAAGAGTGTTTCAAGATTCACAGCCACGTTGTGATCGACAAACTGTACAGGCTGTTGACCAAGGTATTTTATTGCAAGAATCTGTTGGCTTTTGAAAATGCACTGTGGACTTCCCCTAATTTCGTAGACAACTCTTAACTTCCAAATTGTTGTTGCTCGAAAGCTAGGGGACTCATCTGATTCAAATGACTATGTCGCCGTTTGCGATCGTAGAACACTTCGATGTAATCAAAAATGTCAGATCGCGCCTCTTCCCTTGTCGCATAAATTTTCTGCCTGACTCGCTCTTTCTTCAAATTGCTAAAGAATGATTCAGCTACCGCATTATCGTAACAATTCCCACGTCTACTCATGCTTGGCACAAGTTGATGTTCTTTGCACCAACGTGCGAAATCATCACTGCCAAACTGGGCGGATTCAACCGGTCCTCGAACACCTTTAATTGAGGAGTTGTTTATGGGGCGACCAGCGGGCTGGATGAACAAGTTGACGGGACGAGGGCCGATGCGCTCACCAGGTGCGCCGTCGCATCGTCGGGAAACCGAACGGCGATTTTGGGAACAAATAGCGACGGGGATCACAAGTGAAAAAGCTGCTGAAGCAGTTGGTGTGGCCCCGGCAGTCGGGACTCGTTGGTTTCGTCATAATGGAGGTATGCCACTTTCTATATTGAAGCCCGTATCTGGGAGGTACTGATCGTTTGCTGAGCGAGAGGAGATAGGAATCTTTCGTGCCAGGGCGTTGGGGTACGAGAGATTGCGCGTCGTATCGGGCGTAGCGCGTCAACTATTTCCCGTGAGCTGACGCGTAATGCTGCAACTCGCTGTGGCAGACTTGAGTATAGAGCTTCGGTTGCGCAGTGGAAGGCGGAGCTAGTTGCCAAGAGGCCTAAGCCTTCGAAACTGGCGACCAATAAACGCTTGCACGACTATGTTCAAGACCGTCTTGAAGGTGGAGTTCGAGACGCCGATGGGCGTCAAGTTGCTGGGCCGCAGCAAGTGCCATTCATTGGGAGAAACAAGCCACATCGCAGTGACCGTAAATGGGTCAATGGTTGGTCGCCCGAACAGATTTCTCACCGGCTGAAGACCGATTTCCCTAACGATGAATCCATGCGAATTTCTCACGAAGCCATTTATCAAGCACTCTATATCCATGGGTGAGGATCCCTCAAGCGCGAGTTGGTTAGTTGCCTGCGCACTGGGAGAGCGTTGCGCGTGCCGAGGGCAAGGGCTCAAGCAAAGGCTTGGGCACACGTCAGCGAGGATGTGATGATCTCTAACCGGCCTGCGGAAGCGGAAGGTCGTGCAGTGCCGGGGCATTGGGAAGGTGACCTAATCATTGGACTAAACCGATCCGCGATCGGCACCTTGGTAGAGCGATCCAGCCGATTTACGATGCTTGTCCACCTACCTCGTGAGGATGGTTATGGATTGATACCGAGGACGAAGAATGGCCCCGCCCTAGCTGGCTACGGAGCTGTCACGATGGCTAATGCGCTCAAAAATACCGTGATCGACATGCCAGCCCTTTTGTGGCAGTCGTTGACTTGGGATCGCGGTAAAGAACTGTCTGACCATGCCCGCTTTACAGTCGAATCAGGGGTGAAAGTATTCTTCGCCGATCCGCATAGTCCATGGCAACGCGGTACAAACGAAAACACGAATGGCCTCCTGCGGCAATACTTCCCAAAGGGCACAGACCTATCTCGTTGGAGCGCTCATGAAATCCACGCCGTTGCTAATGTACTGAATTCCAGGCCGCGAAAAACACTTGTTTGGAAAACTCCGGCTGAAGCGCTGGACAAGTATCTAAAATCTGTTCAACAATCTGGTGTTGCGAGGACCGGTTGAATCTGCCCATCGCTACTTTGGTCGAAAGGCAGTCGTGCTACGTCGTGTTGGTTAAGCTCGCGGGGAAGGATACACACAGCGTCATCAATGGCCTTGTCAGGGAAGTCAAGAAACTACCTGATGGTTTGATGGAGTCGCTGACCTGGGATCGTGGAGGTGAGATGGCGCAACCCAAGCGCTTCATCGTTCACACGGATGTGGCGATGTACTTCTGCGATCCGCAAAGCCCATGGCAGCGCGGCACCAATGAAAACACCAATAGGCTGCTTCGTCAGTATTTGCCAGATGGTACGAATCTAACTGCCTACTCACAGGGAGATCTAAATGCAATTGCACGTAAGCTGAATTCGCGTACTCGCAAGACCCTTGCTTACATGACGCCAGGTGCTAAACTGGCGCAAGTGTTGCAGTGACCGGTTGAACCTGCCGCGGCCTTTTTTAGGATATCTCGTTCTTCAGTTGTTCTTTTCAGCTCTGCTTTTAGCCGTGCCATTTCGGCCTTCAACTCAGCAACGTTATCATTGGCCACGGAAGACTGTTTGCCGCTGCTCTGCCGAATCCACAGATACAGACTCTTGTCTGATACACCTAGTCTTTGCGAAACATCGACTACCTTATGGCCACGTTCAGTGACTTGTTTAATCGCTTCTGCTTTGAATTCTTCAGTGAATCGACTCTTTCTCATGATGTACTTCCTTCTCAGTTTTTGACATTATTAAATGTCTACTGAATTAGGGGAAGTCCACCCACTCGAAATTGGGCGGAAGATGCGTTCAGTGATTTCCGGTTGTCGACCTGTAATTGCAATCAAAGATGATTACTTAACATCCATAAATTTCGAGCTGCTTGATTCGCTAGAGGTTGCTCCAGGTGGGCAAGGCCGCACGAGCGTTTGGTTTATCACTCTGTGATCAGCCAGGATGCAGTGAAACTGCGTGCGGGGGCTGAATGTCGGTTACAGGTGCTGGCAAGCTATCCCTAAAATCCTGATAACACTCATCGAGCACATGGCGCGTAAATTTGCCGATTGCCGCGTACTCGATCTCAGTTAGGTTGGCCAACGAGACCCGCGCCGACGTGTCGATCACATCAAAACCGTTACCCGGCAGCAGAACCACACCGGTTTCTTGCGCAAGCCGGAAAAGAAAGCTGATACCAAGATCGCTGCGGACGAACCATGCTTCAAATTCGGGCCCATACAACGCTCCGCCAATTTCTTGCAGATTGATCAACGAGTAATAGTTCACGTCATTGGGCGTGCGCAACGCCTCGACACCCATATTGCGATACAAGGTCTCATAGCGCTTGCGCAGCAACTGTTTGGCCGACTCCTTGTAGCGGTGTTCTCGGTCCATGAGTCCATTGAGCGAGAACAGTGCCATTTGCAGTTGCTGCGGTAGTGACAAACCGGCGGTATGGTTTAGCGCGACGGCGCGGCTGTCAGCGACCAGTCGATCGATGAAACGAATCGTGCGCGGCGTGGTGGTGAGTGAAGCGTATCGTGCGTCGAGAAGCACTTTTTCCGCCTCTGGTAATGCTGCCAGCGCCGCGTCAAAAACATTTTCGTCATGTAGCGCAATGGTACCTAGGCGCCATCCCGTTGCGCCAAAGAACTTTGAGAATGAGTACACGCAAAGTGTATTTCGTGGGCACTTTGCAAATAGCGACACAAAATTATCCGCAAAGGTGCCGTATACATCATCGGTGACAATGAACAGATCCGAGCGTTGTTGCGCTACCAGCGCGGCCAGTTGATCGAGAACTTGATCTGATAACTTGGTCGAGGGTGGATTACTCGGATTGACGAGACAAAACAGCTTTACTGCCGGATCGTGCAGCTTGTCGATTTCACTGGCCGGCAACTGCCAGTCAGCGTGCCAGTCCATGCGAATATCGACCACCTCGAGGCCGTATTCGGCTAGTAGCGGGATTTCTAAATAAGGTGAAAAGATCGGCGTGCTGATGGCGATCTTGTCACCCGGCTTGATCAAGCCGTTGGCCCGCAATGTTTGGAAAATATACGTCATCGCGGCCGTGCCACCCTCGGTGGCAAACACCGAGAACGATCCCTGATGGGCGAGCGGGCCGAACATTTCCTGCGCCAGATACGCTTTGACGATTTCTTCAGTGTGCGCCAGCATACGCGGCGGGGTAGGGTAATTACATCCAAGAAATGCTGCCACCATCTCGAACAGAAACGTCTCTTGGTCAAGTCCGAGCTGATCCTTCACATAGGAAATCGCTGCACGCAGAAAGCGTACACCATCCGTGCTGCGATGAGCCGTGGCATAGATATCGAACCGGTTCACGATGCCGCTGCGCTCCGGCAGTCCACCAAAGCCGCTGTCGAGATATGAATATGACCGCTCGGCCTCGCGCATAGAAAAATCGCCCAGGCTCAGAAACGCCCAGCGCGGCAATGTCGCTAGAAAATTCGGATTGCCGCGACCTGCATTGAGCATCATGCGTTGCGCATCCGAGGAAGCAATGGCGATGAGCTGATCCTTGAGTTCAAACGGGCTGAGGTTGGCAAATTGTTGAAAATCTTGTTGCGGCATGATAGGACTCGATCGCAGTTTAGGGGGCGGCATTTGTGGTGATGATTCCAATGATGACTGGACCCCAAAGGGTTAAAAACACATTGGCAACGGCGTAAGTAACGGTAAAGGACACTACAGGGGTTGCATTGCCTGCTTTCTCGAGCAACGCTGCAAACGCAGGGTTGGCGCTGCGTCCTCCGGCGACACAGGCGAGCGCTTCGATCGGATTGCGAATGCGCAGGACGTACCACGAAAAAAAGAAAGTAACGACTTGGGGTATCAGCGTCACACCTACGCCGAGCAACAGTAGTGTGAAGCCGTGCTGCCGGATTGCGACCAATGCCTGCGGCCCTGCCGAGATCCCGACGATGCCAACAAAGACCGCCAGACCAAAATCGCGCAAGAAGTTGGACGCGCCTACGGGCAGTGCCGACACAGCCGGATGGACACTGCGAAGCCAGCCGAACATCAGGCCGGAGAGTAAACATCCACCGCCACTCCCGATCGAGATCGGGATACCCATAATGTGGAACTGCACCATGCCAATCAGAATGCCGATCAACATGCCTAATCCCATGAAGATGAAATCAGTGACCGCTGCCGGATTGATCTTGTAGCCAATTTTTGTTTGCACTCGGTCGAGATCCACGGGGCTGCCGGTGAAGTGTAATTCATCACCGCTTTTCAGGATGATCTTGTTGAGCAGCGGAAGCGTTCGGCCCATGCGCAAGACCCGGGTCAAAAATACGCCGTGACGCGTATCCGCCGTTACGTGGTCGTGAATTTCGCCGATTTCACGCCCGCTCAGCGCGCGATTGGTCAAAATGATTTCACGACTCTCCTGCACCAGCAACATGTCCGCCGGTGCGCTGATTTCCTTACCGAAGTAATCGGCTACAGCTTCCATGACGGCAATCAACCCAGTAATCGCCACCATATCTCCGGCCAGCACGACGGTGGTGTCCGCGATCGCCAACGGTTGTCCAGACCGATAAATCGCCTCTACCGAGGCATCCGATAGCGCGATGTCGATCGCCAAGGCAGTCTGGTTGACTGCCGCGCTATCGGCTGCAACCAAATACATACGGGTGGCAACGGTTCGCATTGCATTGAACTGTCCCGGGTCGAGTTCGGCGTGGCCGCCGGAGATTGAAGTAGAAAGCTTGATAGCTTCCTGACGAATATCCCAGCGCATCACCATCGGCAGGAACCACGTGACCATTATGATCGGTCCGAGCGACCCAAAAATATAACAAACCGCATAGCCAACCGCGACGTTGGTTTGCATCGTCTTGATCAAGGCCGGGGCCAAACCAAGCTTGGCGATGGCATCACCGGCGGTGCCAATGATGGCCGACTGTGTCAGCCCGCCAGCGGCTAGGCCAGCAGCCATGCCGCGATCAAGGTCGAACATCCAGGCACTGAGCAGTACGCATAACAATCCCGTGACGCACATCACGAATGCTGACACCAGTTGATTAAGTGAGCGTCGGTTCAGCGCATGGAAAAACTGCGGACCACCTTGGAACCCGACCGCGTAAATAAATAGAGCGAAGAAAATCGCCTTTATGCCGCCATTGATCTCAATTCCGAGCTGGCCTATGACAACCCCCACCAGCAGAGTTCCGGCAATACCTCCCAAAACAAAACGCCCAACCTTGATTTTGCCGACCAGATAGCCGAGTGCAATCGTCGCAAACAGAGCCAGTAACGGCTCGCGTGTAAGCAGATGCTTGATCAATTCCATTGCAGTTCCATGATGAATTTCCGCCAGAGTAAAATTTGCACGAGCGCTCGGGCATCCAAGTCGATACTGCGGAACGGAATTGTAGAACGCTTGATTAGTCAGACCGCGGAAAGGGGGACGGCGACCAGTGCGCGTTGAGTATAGTTGGCCCACCTGATTTTTCTGTGTTCGGTATCGCTCATAATAGGATGCCGGTAAGCGCTATTGGGCTGTCCGCAAGGTGCGACATTGACCCTTTATTAAATAACGACCTTCGGGCTAGTCGGTACCCTGCTAATAAATTCAAGTGTTAAAGTAATCAAACTACCCAACCCTTGACGACCCCTCTTGAAGCCTTACATCAATTTAGGCAATCCCTGATCTGGCCGTCAGCGCTATCACTTAATCATGGTGACGAATAGCCTCGATAACGATCCGAAGCGCCCTTGAGTCGTGGCGACGGCTGGGGTAGTACGCATGAAGACCAGGAAACGTTCCACACCAGTCGCTCATGACGCTGATTAATCGACCTTCATATACATGCTCCGCCATCGAAACTCACTTGCCTTATATGTTGAGGATCGCCTTGTCGATCAAAGCAGGCAAGATAACGCCATCAACGATATTGCGACGCCTGGGCACCGCTAGCCGTAAAAATAAACTGTATTTTGCGTTCCGTGAACTTCGCCGAGTGGTCCGCACTGAATTTCTTCTTAAGTATATTGGTGACTTAGAACTCCGTCAGACCATTAACGCAGCGACAAATAAGAGTGAAGAATTCAATCAGTTTGTGAAGTTGCTATTTTTTGGCAACCAAGGTGTCATTGCTGAAAATGTACGGCATGAGCAACGCAAAGTCCTCAAATACAACCAGTTGGTCGCCAATTTAACAATTCTGCATAATGTGGAAGCGATGACAGGCGTTTTGAAAGAGATGCAGGAGGAGGGATTGCCAATTAATGAGGAAGTTCTTGCTGGCTTGGCTCCATATCATGAAGGTATCAAAAATGGCAGAAGGAGAAAGAAAAGGGCGTTTGTTTATCGATGGATTTGCATCCCTGATATCTGGCCAGTCAATGACAAGCCAACAAAATCAGGTCTATTTATCAGTTGCTCTTAAATTCTTTTTTGTCCCTTTTATTGTCAATGCCAGCATTGCGCATCTAAGCCAAGTCAATTACAAAATCGTCGACGCTTTTATTTACTATGGAATGGATATTTACGAGCGACCATTTTTTTATAAAGACGTGTTTGACTTGGCATTCAAATTGATTTTCGCGGTTATTTTTACTATCGATGTTTTGCCATTTTTATTCGGCCATTTGATCGATTCAGATAAAGTCGATAACAAGATAAAAAGTGTGGAATATACGGTCGCCGGATGGTTCTTTTGCCTGATTTGCTATCCACCTTTTAATACTGCGTTTGGGTCGTTTTTACCCAGCGTCATACCTGAAACGATCCAGCCTTTCAAAGAGCTTCCTAACTTGCATTATGTTCTGACTGGTGTTGCCGCAGTCCTCTTGGCTCTATACGCATCTGCTTCAGTATCACTAGGATTCAAAGGGTCTAATTTAACGAGTAGGGGTGTTGTATCGAGCGGCTTATATGGGGTGATTCGTCACCCTGCTTACATCTGTAAAAATGCTGCGTGGTGGGTCTTCTCTTTATCTTGGGCTTATCAGCAGCATGAGGCTCACCAGCCTTATTTGTTTAACTTACTTTGTTTTACCGTTTGGTCGTGGATTTACTACACGAGGGCGATTACAGAGGAACGACACATGAGCGAATCTGATCCTGAGTATCAAAGCTATTGCAGCATGGTGACTTACCGATTTATTCCAAAAATCATATAACTTTGTTATCCTAGGGCAATCTTTCAAAGGTTGCCCTTATGTTAATTAAGTCTTGCATATCCTTATTGTTTTTTGTATCGATTCAATCGTTTGCCGCTGTTAATGTTTGCATCGACTCTGAAGGTAAAAAAACATGGTCTGACGCGCCTTGCGAGTCCATTGGCTTAAAGTATCTCAATCCTTCAAATCCAATTCCAGCTAATACTCCGACTTCAAATTCATCAACCAGTGTGTATCAGGGCAAACCTTTGTCTTGGAATCCTAAAGTTATCATGACTAGGCGTTCATCTGTTGTTGATCAGCCGTTAAATATTTGGGGTGTTGACGTTCATATTTCTTCGCCATATTCCTATATCGGTTTTGGTGTGTTGGCTGTTTCTGGCTTATTTTTACTTGGATATTTGCTTGTTTACGCCAGGTCGCGACTCCAAGCGTACAAGCGTGTCGCAGACAAAATATCCGATGGCTAAAACTGAGTGTTCAGGGAACTTTGTGCAGAATATGTGCGGTTGACGCGTCTCAACGCGATCAGAGGATTTTTAGCGGGCATCCGGCAATGTTGTTTTACTGCAATGCTTAAACTACAATAGCCGCTCACATGCAAAACGAGGTTTCTGTTGTTTTTTACGCAGTTAGAGTTATTTCCCAAAATTCGTATTTCTGATGCCGAAAAGAAAATTCTTCTCGATCAAATCCGCGCTTATTACTGGATCGTCCGGAATACTCGAAGCGATAAATTCGGTGGCGCACGCCGCCGAAAAGCGTATCGCGAAGTTGCCAAGATAAAAAAATGCCTCCAAATTGGAGGCATCGAGAAGCGCGAGATTTTAGATTATTTAGCGTGCGTACGATCGCGGAATTGCCGCAAAAAAGGTTGCGTTTATTGCGCTCCTGATCGCTTTTTTTAGTCTTCTTACCGCTTCGACGATTTGACATAATATAAATTATGCGAAATTAATGATGTCAGTTTTAAAGCGTATAAGATCGAAATATCAGCACTCGGAACTAAAAATTCCAATTTTTTGGTACTAAAAGTTCCAAATCATATAGTCTGCATTTTATTGGAATTTTTAGTACTACAAACATTTTTTGAATAAATATGCCTTTTATTCAACTGTGTCTAACTAGCTAGGTCAGATTTTCTATTTTTCCGAGTTGGCTTTGTAGCGACCTTCTTTTCACTGTTACGTATTTCAGATAATTGCTGAAGCCGCCCGTCGGATTCCGATTTAACAAAAGCCAAGGATGCCTGGAGCTCCTCCATTCTTATGCGCAAGGCCACTAGTTCCTTGTGACTAGAATCTCTACTTTGCGTGATTACCTCAAGACTTCCTTGCAGGCTTCCAATCTGTTGCCGATATTCGCCCATACTTAACTGCAAGCGACGCAATTCGTCCTGATGTCGGTTATTTAACTCTAATGCTGACAGCCTTGCTTGTTCGATTTCTTTTTGTAATTTGGACGACTGGACACGCTCCCGGTCAATTTCCAATAAGGCACGCGTTTCTGATGTCCGGAACCGTTCCTCAGCCAATTGCAATGCATGACGCTGTTTTTCCAATTCCTGGGTAAAGTCTTGTGTTAGCTCTTTGAGTCGCACTTGTTGTGAACTGGCGTCAGCCTTTACATCGAGAATTTGCAACTCTAAGCCGGCCTTTATAGTATTTACAGCTGTCAATTGTTGTTGCAGGTTGAGATTGAGTTCCAGCGCACGGCTTAACTCTTCAGATAAATGTTGCTTATCTAACTCAGCAATTTCTAACGATTTAACCACACCATCTTGGGCTGTTTGTGCGGCTAAAACGGCTTCGTCGGACACAATTCGGTAGGACGCTAGTGAGCCGTGCGCTTCTTCTTGGGCCGTGTTCCATATTGTTGCTACCAAGTCTGCCGTTGCAATTTTTAAGGTCTCAGGAAGATCAGGATGCTCAATGCGCACTCGACTTTTATCTCTTAGATTACTCCAGAACTTAGAAAGTGCATCGGCTGGCGCCGACATACTTCCCTTACGAACTAGCTGATACAGCTTATTGGCTGTCGGTGTAATGCCGTAGCGGAAAAATAATAGCGTACAGACTTCACGATATAAATCCTGCGTATCAGGGAACTGAGTGCGCAATTGATCAATTTCAGCGATGAGTTTGTTTTCGTTTATAAAATCTTCCATGAAACCTCCTAAAGCAATAATGTTAATCAGTAATATAACATATTACGTTGCGTATCGTGTTTTTATTCTATAAATTATGACATTATTTATATAATGTCGATTAAAATAAGGTATCCTATGCTTTGCGCGTCGCTACCAAAATGAACGATCAAAACGCCGTCTTGCCGGCTGCCGTCGGCCCCGCTCCACTGGAATATGTGGCCTTATCCGTCGAACTGGACGGCAGCTACGGGTCCAACCGTGCCTCTGGCAATCGCCCCCAAATCGCCGCCACCAACGACATCGACGCGATCAAGGCTTGGCTCGCGCGCTTTCATGATACGAAAACGACCTTTGATAACTATCGCAAGGAAGCCGAGCGTCTGCTGTTATGGTCGACGCTCCAATTAGGCAAAGCACTATCGTCTCTGACTCACGAAGATTTGTTGATGTATCAAGTTTTCCTGGAAAACCCGCAGCCGGCAGTTCGCTGGGTCATGCGCGACGGCCGAAAATTTGCGCGCGCCCATCCTGAATGGCGACCATTTGCAGGACCGCTCTCCTCCTCCAGCCGGCGTCAGGCGTTCATCATCTTGAATACTTTATTCTCTTGGCTGGTCAATGCCGGCTATTTGGCAGGTAACCCACTATCGCTCTCGCGGCAGAGAAGCAAAAAGAGTAATCGTCGTGTAACCAGGTTTCTCGAAGACAGATTGTGGAGCGAAGTGAAACAGACTATTGAGCAAATGCCCAAGGAGACCGACAGACATCGGGAGCACTATTTTCGAATGCGCTGGCTGTTTTCACTGATGTATATCTGCGGTTTGCGTATCAGTGAGATCGTCGAAAACTCGATGGGCAGCTTTTTGCGTCGCCAAGATAAAGACGGCGACAATCAGTGGTGGCTGGAGATCCTGGGCAAAGGCGGTGTGCTGAGGATTGTGCCAGCGACCAGCGAATTGATGGTGGAACTTGCGCGCTACCGCCGCGAAAAGGGCTTGAGTGCGGCGCCGATTCCCGGCGAAGAAACCCCTCTTCTGCTTCCAATTGGCGACCGGCGGCGTCAACTTACCCGCGGCGGCCTGCATGCGATTATCAAGAAGGTGTTCGAACAAACCGCGGCGCGGGTAAGGATGAAGGGTGAAGATTTTCAGGCTGATGCCGACCGGATTATGGCGGCTTCCGCCCACTGGTTGCGACATACCGCGGCCACAGATATGGCGAATGGCAATGTTGACTTATTATTCGTTCGCGATAATTTAGGCCATTCATCGATTAGCACCACTGATATTTATTTGCATGCAGTTGATGATGAGCGACACGCAGCGACGGAGAAGAACCACAAGGTAAATTGGTGAAATCGCGGACACCGATTTTTGGCGTCGATCCTCGCTATCCAATTTCGCGCCAAATCTTTTCCCGAAGATTACTGCTCTTGGTGCTTGGCCGGCAAAGAATCTCTAGCTTTGGGAATAGTACGGCTGCAAATGAGCAGTGCACTGCCGTCAGCGCAGCGCCTCAGCGAGCCCTGGAAACTGAGTTCTTCGTGCTGCACCTCTACGTCGGCTCTAATCGCCTGTTCAGGACCGCAAAGTGGCAACTTTCTGTCGATGAGCGCGTTTTGAAGGAACGTTTATTTGCGAGATCCATTGTCAAAGCAGGACCAGCTGTTTTTCGGATCGTCGAAGACTCAAAGATGAGCTTTCACGGCTCTAAAGCCAATTCAATATGGACCTCCCACTCAACTACCGCCCTCCCTCCGGTCGCAGCAAAGGATAGCCACAGGTGCACTCCAATCACTCAACCGAATCATCACCTAACATGCCCTTCTGAATGATATCCTTAAATTCGTCTGTAAAATTTGCCATTGTATTTGCTGTTACCCGAGCGCTCTCATCTATGCTTAGAAGATCAATGCGGCCATTCGGGAGAAATCGAACTCGCTCTAGGCCGGTTCCGACGCCTCGCATCACCTTCAACTTACCAGTAAGCAAACGCTCAGCGGTTAAATGAAAACGGCGCTCGAATTCTTCCCTAGTCTCAGGGGTGTCTATAGGGCGAATGTTCATCTTATCTTTTTCCCTCGTTAAAATTATCTCTAATTGACGCCAAGTGCCTTCCGTTCAAAGATATTATCCATGCGAGCCCCCAACCAGGTCGAATTCGCCGCACAGCACTGCGTTTTATTGTAAGCATACTACCCTCGTAAATAGGCAGCCCCTGCGTGTCCCGTTCGGCCGATCTACCGTGTTTCCAGTTCACTCTTGAAAAATCCGCCTCCGCCGCGCCTAGTAACTTCACGAACCCGGGCTGGGGGTATGCCGGGGTGAAGGTGCCTAAAAAGCCAGCCTTTGGTCTAACGCGATAGCAAGTGTCGTGGGTGCCCAAGTCAACGTGGGCAGCAGCCAATTCGAAGGAGTCAAACAACGCTGCATCGGTTGGTAGTTTCACATTGTGTCCGTCGTAATCTGACGTCATCACGGCTGTAATCTCGATGGTTTGCATTCTGCCTTGGTGCTGGAATATCTCACGGTAATGCAAAAAATATTCGCTGCCGAAACCGGTAATCGCTGCCGTTGTACGCTCATCGAGCCCCACGCGGATGGCCAATGATCTTAATGTGTTGCTCGCCTGACGCGTGTCGGCCATTGATGAAGGGTTGCAGACCCTCAGTACAGCTGCGACAGAATTGATGTTTTTGGAAGTCACGTTTGGCAAGACGGCCAAGCCTAATGCGAAGCGAGCCTTCCCTCCCCAACGACTCATTGGCACCTCGTCGAGCACGCCGAAGCTCTTAGAAACTTGGCGTTCGAGCAGCCACGCGATTTGCACATCAAGAGGTAGGCACATGCTCCCCATGCTTTCAACTAACCTGGATAGAGTTAGCCCGTCCACAACACCCATTTTCTGCAATTTCTGCCAGGGCTCGCGAATACTATCTGCCCACTCCGGTAAGTTCAACGCTCCGCCGACGCTCTTCACCTCCGAATTTTCCGCTGCATTTAAGATTGAATGGATTTCTTTGCAAGCTTCCATCGCGCTGGTCGAACCTCGTTCCGCGCTATGCTCAGCAAAGTTAAGTAGCGTTGAAATCCGACCTACGTGCCTCAACTTAGTAACCACATCAGATACTGTTATAGTCGAAGTTAGAGCATCCCAGAATTGAACTGGCTTCCTACGAGAAATACAGTCCAGAACTCCACCAACTACATCGCCGGCGAATCCGGGTGTCATTGAAAATGCAGCCTCAACGGCTTTCTTCAAATATTGATCGGACCTATTAAGAATCCAGAACAGCATCTCGCCAGCTTTCTCTCTACGGAGCCAAGTAGGATGGTCAGTGAGCCAAAGCAGCAAATCAAACAAGACATCGGATACGTCGCTTCTAGTCTCGGTCGACAAGAATCCGTATTCAGAGATTTGCGGTGCGGCATCGCCGACAATTAGTGCCACATGCTCAATCGCGCACCGGACCACATTCATCGATTCAGCCGCAGTAGCAATTGGTGCAATTGCCTCTATCAGATGCTCTGCAACACGCCATCGAGCAACGTGATCTTCGCTTAGAATCAATGAGCCGTAGTGGGAAACCAGCTCGTCAGCGGTCTTTGAGTTTGAAAGCAGGATTTCTTGTGCCCGCCTCACCTCTCCATCGTTGAACTCTCCGGCCCAAATTGAACCGCTCCCCATTTGGATTTGGCGCAATACCTGAACCGCCAGGTCTTGTGCCTTCCTCGCGTTTCCACGACCCAGCTGGGATTGCGCTTGCGCCAATAGAGCAGCAGCGGCGCGATACGAGGAGCTAGTGCCGACGCGACCAGGAATAACAAAGTCACGATCAGGCTTTCCTACGGTGATGCCTTCATTAGTGACTGGTTCTTTGTGCTCAGAGCGAGTTTGAGTTTTTTTCGCAGCGGGGTCCGTAGGAATTTCCAATTTTGCGAGCGCTGCAGCTACCGTTTGCGCATGTTTAGGCGCCAGCGCTACCATGAACTCAGCCACAAAATTCGACTGCTCCTTCTGCGGTAGTTCCTCAGTAATCAGTAAGCTAAGTCGTTCCAGCGCGTCTGCAAAATCAACTGTATTAGCCTCATGAGTATTGAGTAATTTCGCGTACTCATTCGCATAGGTAGGAACATGGCGCTCATCGCCATATTGATAGACCTCTAAAAGCGCCCAACGAATACGCCAGTCCGCAGAGCTAGCACCGCTCACCATATCGAGAATCGAGGCTTGCTCATCGAGAGCCATGCCCGGATATCGCCCGCCAGCGAACGGGCCGGCTCTGTCCATATCTCCTTGACTGGCCTCAGCAAACAGATCCTTTATTTCTCCGCAAGTTTGCCGCTTGAAGTAATTGGCGCCATTGACTGAATATCCGTGCTCGAACAACCCTTTCAAAAATGCGGACTTGTCATAACGTACGAATCGCTGAAACGTCATCTCGCCACTTGCCGCCTCAAGATATCCGGCCACTTGTGGCAGAAGCTTGACGAGGTCCGATGATGGCGGGGCGCTACGTACAGCCGAATTCAGCAGTCCAAATTGATCCTCCTTATACCAAGAGGGCCCCATCGAGACATTTAGCATTTGTTGATAGACTGAACTTGCTAATTCATTGGCGTCGCAGTGGACAAGCGCAGGAATGATTCGCAAGAGTTCTGGAACTAATTCATGTCGGTTCTTTACATTCCGAAGGACATAGTCCTTCCGATATTTCAGTATTTCAAATGCGCCGTCGGCTACCTCATCCGACGCCCCATGCACGGCGATCGATTCGACAATCAAATCCAGTATTCTTATAAAACCTTCGGAGTAGACACCGCATTGGCTCGGCATCCGCGCACGGAGTATCTGAAGTAGCTTCCCGAGCTCGCCCGGGAAGCAGACCAAATAGATTTCAACTATCCTTTCATATATGAGTGGGACGAGGTCTTCAGGAATAAAATAGCTACGCTCCCACTCAACCCTCTGTGCGAGCGTAAATTCCAGGGGATTCAACACCCGCTCCCGAATTAATTCCAAGATAGATTGGGCCTGCACCTCGTCCTTGTCCGCTATCGCGCGAATCGCTTTCCCCTCACACCAGGACAGTACACGTACTAAACCGTCGAAAGTGCTAGCCCACTCGTTATTGGTGAAAGCCTTTACTTGTGGGCACTCATCGTCAATCGTCAGAAATGACGAGACTCTCCATTCACGCGTGGCTTGGAACCATTCGTCAAAGTCAAAGTTAACTCCATCCTTATCTTTCAGCGCAAGATGCCCTGACGCGATAGCTGATTGCCCTGTTGCAAGTTTTTCAATGAGATCAACCGGCGCGCCGCATCGAATGAGCACATCCAGAAGATTCAAAATGTATTCACTGTGGACCTCCATGCCTGCCGTCGACAACACCTCCATCTCTTTGAAAATCGTGGGTGGACAGCAATTCGCAATGGGTATGCGATATTCTTTGCTCAGGTCTGCAGTTTTAAGAACTGTAACCGCAAATATGTCTAGGAGTTTTTCTGGTGCTTCACCTAGAGACCGGTAAAATCGGAGCAGGCTGCTGTATTGCGCTCCAAGTGTAATGATCGTACTAAACAGTGAAGCAAGAACACCGCGCATCGCAGATTGCGCAGCACTTTCGCTATCAGAAAATGTTGCTTTTATGGTCTGCATAGCATTACGAAGTGTTACATGCAATTGCTGCTCCCTCAGCATCCCATCCGCGCGATGCATGAGGTATAAGCAACGCAGATCAAGCTCCACCAAAGTGAAGTAATCGATGATTGAGATCTCGGAAGCTTCATACGATTCTGAGATCTTGTCGTACGTAAGCGTCAACAGTCGAAGGGCAACTTGTTTGGAGTCGCTCTGAATCAAATCATAGGCGAGGCGGAGGGCGACGTCGACTGGACAGGCCAGGACCCCAAAACGCACCACGTGACTGTATGCATCGTCTGGACGGTTAAGAGCAATCAGCGCTTCCGCTACCTGTGCAGCAGATTGGGCGAATAGTACGTTGTATCTAAATCTCATCCGCTGCGAAAGCAGCAATACTCGAACCACATCAACTGCACGTGCGCTTTCCGCCGCGACTGCGATGACCTCATCGACATCGTAAAGCAGAGTGTCGGCTTCAGCGCCAAAGGTGACGCAGCTGTCCACCCATTCCTGCGTACATCTTGAAATGGCTAATGCGCGATGAGCATCGTTTGAGCGCAGAAGGTGGAAGACCAAATTGATGATGCAGTACTTTTTTTCAGGGTGCCGGCTACAGAAGTCCCCTACCCTTTCATGGGTCGCCGCCTCAATAAAAATAGTCTTCGATATCAGGAAATTTCCGAAAGACGGGTGGTAGATCGTCGAGTCAGATGGTCGCAACAATAAATGCCAAATACGAGAGATGACACTAACGAACGCGCTCTTTTCTGGCTGGCTCAAAATTAACGTGAATTCTTCGAGCGGTATCCCGGTGCGAAGTCGAGCCATAGTGGCGAGAAGAGCGACTGCATCGGCATCTGACTGCAGGCGCGACCACAGTACCTCGTAATAGTCCTCAATGATTCCCGAAAAATCTGGAAAATCGTCTAGGGTTTCGTGTTCACCTGAGACGGCAACGTATTCGATGACATAACGGAGGTACAGCGGATGCCCCTTGGCCTTGGCGCAAATACCGGCCACCAATGCTGAAGACGCGCCTTTCAGAGCGGGATGTGATACACAGTATTCCCTCGCCACTTCATCCGTAAGTAACGGCAAGGCGACTACAGCTTCGCTTCGAACCCGGCCAGTAAGTACCGGCGCGACGACACTGAAATTGGGAGCAGTCAGTACAATCGTCACTGTGCTTGGCAGGCTAGTCGGAAGCAAACCTATCAGCCGTGCAAGTGCATCCGCACCTGCGGCTTGGGCCTCGTTCACACCGTCTATAAACAAGATGCCTTGCTTCCCCTGTTGCCCACAGAACGAACCAAACTCTCGAAGCATCGAAGAGCATAACTCAATTAATTGTGCGTAGGTCCTTTCACTATTACGTTCAGGCTTGCTAGTTAGAAGTTCAGCGATTACGGTTTCAAGCCAGCGCACGAACACCTCCGGCTGAGCTTTCTGCGCCGCTCCAAGACTTTCTGCTTCAGCCGTTAGGCTGTATGCACCTAGCACGGTTAGATTTTCAGACTGCGGCTTGAAGGTGCTGCAAAACGTTGTTTTGCCAATCCCGTGTGCCCCCTCAAGGAAAATATAGCCACCAGCTGCAGCTATCAATGCGCTCTCAAACTCAGTTGCGAATACTGTACGTGGGGCCAGTTTCAACCTAGGTTCATCTCCGGCATCGTGATTGTCGCTAATGAGAACGGGAACATCGTGCTCAACTAAAAAATCCCGCATTTGGGACACAGAGATTGCCCCTAGGCCCAGGTCAACTTCGAGCCTAACTAGTCCTTTGCACACGCCATTGATGAACACTCCCGCACCAGACATGCCTTCATAGTTGGACAGAGTGACGCTGGATTCAACCGAAAGGTCGATATCCATTTTCTCGTTTAGCGCGAGCAGCATTTGGGACACTGTGCCATTTGCACGATGGCCGATGTTGTTCTTTAGTTTCGGAAACCCAAACGACATCCAAGCGATACCCTCATCTGGCAAGTCTGCGCTCAAAGGTATGGGACGAATATCGATCGACTCGCTTAGCTGCAACAAACAGGCGTCGAACTCGGGGGCGTCAGCGATAACGGTCGCCAAGACATCCCGCTGCTCACCATCGATGAAAAACGAGAGCGTAACCGACTCGCCTGTGTCGAAGGCTGACTGTGCACAATGACGCGCTGTTAAGACAGACGTCGGAGTGACCAGTTGGCCGGTCCCTTCTTGAATACCACACCTGACTTTGCAAGTTGCGAGTTTGATCAAATTTTCGAGCATAAAATTTTAAAGAAGAGTAAGCCAATCCGTCGAACCTTCGTGAACCTTGAACCCTGCGCCGGCCTCAGACCGGTAATTTTGTAGTTGTCTTGAAGCGGGAGTGGAATAATTAAAGTAGAGAGAGCGCTCAAACGACGCCGCACGGTCGACGATAGCCTTAAGTACTGGGAAATCAGGATGATGGTGCTTATCGCCATTGCCGGAAATGAAGTAGGTATCCGAATCGATTAGAGCTAGCAACTCTGGGCTAGTGTTGTGAACGCTGCCATGATGAGAAATCTTAACAGCGTCGAACCAGAGTTTCTCTCCAGGCACAGCTCGCCTCTTGAGAACGTCGACTAGGTCTTCGGCTAGCGAGTCGCCCAAAAACAAAATCGACTTCTCATCCATTGTTATGGAAACTGAAATCGAACTCGCATTCGTAATCGATTTGTCCGGTGAGTAGGAATCAGCAAGTTCCACTGGTGCAGTCGAGGAGCTAATTTCCTTAATTCTGGGTGCCATTCGAGTAAGCAGATCGGCTCGCGCGGACAGGAACTCGAACGCATCATCAAAGAACTTTCCCGCACCAATCTTTCCAGAAAAGCCTTTCTTTCTGAGCTGCGACTTCCACCAACTTTCTAACTCAGTCAATCGGACTCTCTGCGGCCCCAGTAAGTCGACCCTAGCCGCCCCAAAGTTCCTACTAGCTGCAGCGACATCTGTCACAATACAGGAACAGCCATCTCCATCATTCCAATGGTATTGCCCTGCCAGTAGGAGCGCGGCAAGCGAGCTGCCTTGTGCCGCGCTTACTTCCTTGATGCCTGATGCTCCTGAAGTCGCCGGATAGCCGCTACCTGCCGCCGTCGTTAATATTGAGAGATCACCTTTGTCAGTGACGGTGGCCGGCGCGGAAAGTCCTCTGACACTGTTATGCCAAACCGTGCCGACAGGTATCAATGCTGGCGTGGCCGAATTACCGTTGAACTTAAAGAATTCGAGTAGACCAACCACATGGTCTTCGTCAATGTGCGAGGCAATGACCAAGTCGAGGCTATAGCCGGATCGCACAAGATCCGAAAGGTCTGGCTTGATGAACTCATGGAAGGTCTTACCGAATCCGCCATCTATCAAAATCGCAGTTTTTTCGGCGCCGGTGCTACGCAAAAGGAATGCGTCACCGTTACTAGCCGGATACATTTTAATTTGGACCAACGTAAACCAAACCTTCCTCCGTCATCGGCGATTCCCCGAGTCGTTCACTGAATCATCTTTTATGTACTGTAATGGCTTTACGCACTTGCAACTCAGCTACCTGATAGGCAAAATGCCCCGCCATCACCCGTTAGTCAAGCAGCTTGAAACATCTCATCTTGGCTTCCAATAGACTGTGTCGATGGTAGCCGGCCCACTTCCTACATAAACAGCACTAACGGCATGTTTCTCCTAGGGGGAGAAATCGTCGTAGTCATTGCGATCAGGTGTTGACGAAACAATCGGATTCGCCGGTTAAGCAAGAAATCCGTTGAATAGCATGGACTGAGCGCCCAGAATGCGTTGGAGCTTAACTATATGTTTCTGTTTCAACGTGCTGTTATTGCTGACGCAGCTCACAACCTCCAGCAATTGCGAGGAACTAAGAGTCGTGACGACATTTTCCGAAACACCGTACAAAAGGATTAAGACGCCGTTCCGGAGATCTCCTGGGCACTTTATCGCGCCTTGCATTCTTCCAATGAGATCAGTAATGTCGCTGCCACTACCATTCTGCAGTCAGTCCAGGAGTGTTTTATGCTCATGAACATTTGGGCATTTACCAGGAAGCTCATGCGGCGTGGCGCGCTTGATTTGACTAAGCGTGATCTCTGGCCAATTGACCTCACGCGGAAATTTGTTGTACTCCAAGTCAGACTCTAGTGTTTGGTTGTAAGCGTACCCGAACGGAACGCCTAAGTCTTCGAACCGCAGATTGTACTCATGTTGCTCCTGATTAAATTCATTGAGCATGTTGTATCGGCACTCGCGCTCTTTAATCTCCAGCAAAATAGTACGAGCATTGTCTAGGATGCCGATCAAATCACCGCAATACTGGCGCATGCGATCGCCTTGTTGATTGGCAAACGGCGGAAATTGGCGAAATTGTGGCCGTCCGCCTGTACTACAGTAAACCTCCAATGCTCCTGTTATTGCTGCCTGAACCCAGTTTTCTTTCCCTGATTTACGCGGCACGCCAGTCCCTTTTCCTTCTAACAAAAAAATCGAATTTGTCCGCTCAACATTTGTTGTTGATGTCCAACTATTCCATCCGATAATCATTCATAACAATGGTATTGTTATGAAACATTCATCTTCCTGCGCCATAGGCGCCCATTGGACTGCGTTATGACGGAAAAACTGACTGAATGCTCCGCCCTCACCTGTGGAGCACTCTTTTATCGTGGTGATTTGCATATTCATTCCTATGGTGGGTCTCACGATGTCAAGGATCCTGGAATGACAGTGCAAGCAATCATCGACACTGCTGCTGCGGAAAGGCTAGATATCATCGCGATAGCTGACCATAACGAAATCTCGAACGTGCGCGCCGCCTTGGCCGCAGGATCGACTGTCGGCTTGTCTGTAATTCCTGCAGTCGAGTTGTCTACACCTGAAGGGCATTTACTGTGCTACTTCCCTTCCATAGAGGCACTTGAGCAGTTCCATGGCCGACTAGATTTATCTGAACGAGGTACTCAGAATAGCCGTTGTAGAACCAATATGACCCGTTGCCTGGATTTGATTGAGGAACAAAACGGGTTTGGGGTTTTGGCTCATATCGACGGCGGAAACGGCTTAGAAACAAACGATCCAGGTGCGTCGCCCCACAAACTCGACATCCTTTGTCACCGTGCGCTGCTTGGCATCGAATTGAACTCTGCTCTATCCCCCGTTTCCTACACAAAGGACGACGTGGAGCCCAAGCGGGTAGGAATCGGAAAGCAGCGCATCACTAGGCTGGGACTGGGTGAGCGTCAGTATTTAGCTCGTATCCTGAATTCCGACTCTCACACCGCAAATGCATTGGGACGGAACGCGCGCAACGACCAAAAGCTCACACGTTACAAGATGACTGTACCGTCATTTCTCGGTCTACGACATGCCTTGGAGGAAAACGATTCGCGGGTGCGGTTGGAGGATGATGTGCCCGAAACGACTCCGTTTGTGCTCGGCGCGGCATTCGGCGGCGGGTTCTTGGACCGACAAGCAATTCATTTCAGCCGCAATCTAAACTGTATCATCGGCGGTAGGGGAACAGGAAAATCGACAACCTTCGAAGCTATACGATGTCTCGTTGGCTCACCGACTAATGCCGAAATGGTGGACTCTGAGGTATGGCCCAACCAACTGCATCTGTTTTGGAAAGACGAAGCTGGTCAAGAGCATAGCCTATCCCGATCAATTGGTGGCCAAATCGAAAACCTCGACGATGCCCTCGACGGTCCTGTTGTATTCGGCATTGATTGTTTCAGCCAAGGCGAAGCAGCGCGCGTCCGCGAGCAGGCGAAGACAGATCCGCTCGCATTGATGAAATATCTTGACACCTTCACGGGTGTGCATGATGCCTTGATTGAGGAAGCGGAGGCCGTGCAATCCCTGAGCGAAAAGTACGACGAAATTCTCAAGGCAGAAAAACAGATTGCGCAGATCCCGCAAATACAGCGCTCATTGGCTACAGTGCAGCAGCAACTCACGGCTTTCCAAGCTGCTAAAGGGGCCGAAATCATGCAGTTACAGCGTAGCCTCGCGAATGAAAAGGGCCGGCGCGATTCACTTGTGAAGAGTATCACCGCAATTGGTCAGATGATTATGAACCAGTCCGTGGTAGGACTGATTGATGATGCACGCGATTTCGTAGCAGCGGATGATATCAACACAGGAATAACTGAGACGCAAACCATCGTGAAGTTGGTCGACGCGTTTAAGGCGCGAGCGGAGGAACTTGAATATCAACTGGAAGAATCGTTCAAGTCCTTTAAAATTAGGACGGTCCACGAAATGGAGGCATGGGCATTGAAAGAACGCCCGATTCGCGATGAGATCGAGGCGAAACGCAGCGCGCTTGAGCAGCAAGGGGTCAAGTTAGATATGGCCCATATCAACAAATTGACAGCAGACGAAGCCGCCCTAAAACAAACCTTGGCAACATTAAAGAGCTGGGAACCATACCTGCAACATTTGCAGTCTGAATACACGACTATGCTATCGCAGCGCTGGACAGCACGCGCAAAAGTAGCACAGCTTCGGCAACGTTACGCCGCTAAGGCTACGAAGGCATTGGGGGAAGTATTGACTGACCTGCGCGTGAAACTGCAGTATATTGACAGCGGCTTCGCGGAACAAGCGGTTAGCATTGTGGCTTCGGCACTGGGTTGGCGAACTGTAAGCCATGCAAAGGCGAAACTGCTCATCTCAAGCTTGACGGTACCAGGCTTACTCGAAACAGTAGCGAAAAAGCGCGTTGCGCACGTCACTGCTATTCTCACCGACGACGACACACCACAGTTTGGTAAAGCCGAGGCGGAAGAGATCATTGCCAAGCTAGGTGAAGCTACCGTCCGAGCTTCACTTGAGCAATGTCACGTGGACGACTATCCAAGGTTAACGGTTTCCCGCCAAGGAGGCGGGGCAGACGGAACCGCGGTTGTGAAGCGCGACTTCTCGCAGTTATCGCTAGGTCAGCAACAGTCAGTTCTGCTCGCGCTCATTCTTTCGTCGGACAGCAAGCGGCCGTTGATCATTGACCAACCAGAGGATAACCTCGACAGCGAATTTATCTTCCATACCTTCGTCCCCGTTCTGCGCAGAGCAAAAGAGCGTCGCCCGTGGTTCCATTGACGACCCGACTGCGCGAGACGCAGCTTGTAAAATTCTCGAAGGCGCAAAAGAAGCTTTCGCACGGCGTGCACGCATTTATGGCGTCCTCTGACAAGCCGCAAAGAGTCCCCTACGCTTCAACCTAGCATGCCATTTTGGTTTGCCAAGGTCGGCTTAATACTTTAACACCAAGCGTACTCAAACGCTCAGAAGCTGAAGACTTCGTTTCACCTGAACTACCATCTCGGAGCGTCGTATATGTTACCGATGCAGGATTGTTTAAGGTTCATGCCCTTTCCATTGATCTGACAGCAGCCACTCCTCAAATTAGAATAGCCATAGTGCCGGCCATGCCAGCGGCCTCATAGAAGTCAACGCACCTGGCGAGGACAGCAACAGGGAAGCTGTTTCTGCTGCATTTACCGCTACGTAAAAGTGACATTATCGCCATAATGTAGATTAGAATAATCGCCGACTATAGTCCTAGTCACCCATATTTCTTAATACTTCCAAGTGGATCGTTGAACATAACAAAAGGCGTTCAGCCTCTTTACGGTAGTTATCATCACTCTCTTAGGTTTTGTATCGAGAAGTGCCAACGGACGTTCGCATTAAAAATCGACATCGAGGTCTGCTTCTAGCATCGTCTAGACTTCTATCGATGTCCGCTCGAACAACGTTAGATCACGCTTGAGCTTTGGAGCAAGAACGTTATAGCGATGACTTAGAGGCCGCGCATTGTTCGGGGACTTGATAAATCACCATGCGCTGTATGATGCCAAGGCAAATCGTTATGCCGTCCGAGAATACCTGTTCCCACGGCAGCGGCATTGGCGCTGAAGGTGACGGTGGCTGGGGCGATCAGACTAGCGTTGTTTTGCGGTGTGCTGAGACTGGCCGTCGGGGGTGTGGTAATCGCTTTGACCTGGAAACTGACCGGGCTGCTGGTTTGGGTGAGACCCTGGCTGTCGGTGACTTTGGCGGTGAGGCTGTAGGTGCCAGTGGCGGCATTGGCCCAGCTGTAGCTGTAGGGGGGGCGGTGGTGTCGCTGTTGAGGAGTGTTGTGCCGTTGTAGAACTCGACTTTGCTAATACTGCCGCCGGTGTCACTGGCGCTGGCGCTCAGGGTGACGGTGGCTTTGCCGGCGACACTGCTGTTGGCGGTCGGCGCGGTGAGGCTGACCACGGGCGGGTATGTCTTACTGATCTTGCAATTTAACGTAAGCGTTAGCTTTGCCTTCAACTGTACTTATAGATAGAGTGACAATTAATAATATGTCTGGTTGTGTACATTTGACATTGTATCTGAGCATGTCGGGAAATAGTCTAATTTGTTCCCTTCCAATTATTGCGCATAGCTTTCTAGAAGCAGGAGTATTTGAACTCCAATCTACTTGATTGATATCGTCTGCTCGAGTGCCATTTACAAGGTGCAAAATTTGGTTATCCCAATGCTGTGCGATTTCCTTTTCTAAGCTCATCGTAAAATTGATGAGTAACCCGAGTATGAAAACCCAAATTGTAAAAAATACGATGAAATGCACACTCTTCGCTTTCACAGCACGCAGCTTTTGATATGTCATCACCAGAAGAATGACTACCATTAAGACCTCACAAGCGGCGGTCAATTCAAAATGTGTGAATGCAATGAAACTTGATGCCCCAACTGACGCGCGGAGAAAATCGCCCATCATAAATATTGCAAGGGTAAGGTAAATTATTGGACGAATCATTTCACTCTTTATCATTCAAATATTTATTTTTAAATTACATACTTATTTGCACTCTAAGATGCATTGTCCAATAATCGTCATTGCCTGAGCAATGCATTGATTCGTTACCACGTGATAACGTCCTTTAATACCGGGCTTAGATTTATCCTTAACGCATTGATCAAATTTTTTCTGATCACACGTTTTTGGTGGCTTCGTTTCCTGACAGTATTGATCTGTCTTATATTTACTTCTAGGCTCTTCGGGAGTCCATTTTCCAGGTATTCCAGTAGTTACTGCCCTAGCGGCAGCTATCGCTGTCGCCAGATTTGAGGAGGACGGTTCAGGTGCTGGATTGAAACCACTACAATAGTCATCCCCACACACCCACGCATGTTCGTAATTATCAGGTTTACCTAAGCAAAGATATGTAGCAAGACCAAGAGGATCAATATTCGAAACAGGATTCCCCTCAACATAGCCATAAGTATTGATACCGCCTTCTAATCTAATCGGATCAGATTCAACGTATCTACCCGTACTCGGATCATAATCCCTGAAGTAGTTGTAGTGCAGCCCAGTCTCTTTATCATAGTACTGCCCCGGAAATCTTAAATTACAGGCGAATATTCCTTTGCCTGCCGGATTCTCATTGGCCACCGTCTCCCCAAACGGCGCACTATCCCAGCGCCATACTTCCGTGCCGGTACTGTCTGTAATCACTCTAGGGGTGTTCAGATGGTCACTCTGGATATCATACACTTTCGGGACATGCGCAGTGACCGTCACCGGCACACTGGTGGAGGTGGTACTGGCGCCCAGATTGTCGGTGGCTTTGGCACTAAGGCTGTAGCTGCCTGCGGCGACATTGCTCCAGCTGGTGTTGTACGGTGCTTGCGTCAGTGTGGCGATGGGGAGGGTTGTGCCGCTGCTGTTGTCTTTGCTGTAGAAGTCGACTTTGGCAATGCTGCCGTCACTATCGCTGGCAGTGGCGGCGAGCAGGATTGTTGCGGGGGCGGCGGCCCGATTACGAACTAGCAGCGCGGGTTACCCGCGCCCTTCATGGCTACCCAGGAACAGAAACCGGCGATGAAAGAATCCGCATCCGCTTGACTTCAATCAGTATTACACCTTACTGGGTTGGATCATTTCTGCGTAGTTGTATCGGTGCATGGAACGCACCCTACGCTTGCTAATGCAAAATTCACTTGATCCATTTATGCTAATCACATAATGATTGCCAATTTGGCAATCAAATACCATAACAACATATCGCTTGATACAATACCAAAGCGCCCCAATGATTGAAATTTATTCGACCCTCGATAATTGGCCGCACTGCGCCAAGATCCTACACTAGACAATGTTAAAAAAACTAGCGACTCAATAAATAAAATACACCCCAGAATTGCTTTTTCTAACAATGACATTGTTAGCCATCTTGTAAAAGCAAAACTCCCAAGGAACAGACTAAAAAACAAATATGGAACATGATATTTCCAGAATGCTTCTAGCAAAGTTTTTTCTCCGCGCCACAACGCAATTAGATTTTGCGCTTTTGTGTTTCCTTCTCCAAATTTAAATGGTTCATCGACAACTGTTTCAAAAAAAGCGTTTGCAGCTAAAGCCAATAAAATAAGTAGTGGTGAGAAACCAATGTAAAAGCACAACTGCCAAAAAAAATCTGAATAAGTAATAGCTAATCGTTGTATGGGATCTCTGACATAATTTTCAAATACACTCCCATACAATATGGCAAAAAACAAAAAAATACGGTTTTTTTCATGGTTTCACTTTTTACACTCCGGTTCAGGAGGACATATATATCCTGATAAAATTAAATTTACTAAATCTTGAGTAATTCCACCAACAACACCACCTTTAATCCCAGAATAGACATTCAAGATAAAATTAAATCCACCCTTTTTAGTTAATATTCCGGTGACTATCCCGCCTACAGTTCCACCAACAGCTCCACCAGCAGTATTTGGATTGCTGCTACTTGAAACATCCCCCATCCAATTCCCCATCCCGCCACTAATAACTCCACCAATGATTCCGGGCAAACCTGATCCTATGGCACCTCCTGCCCCAGCGCCAGCGCCAGCCGCAGATATAGAGGGAGTTCCATTACCTGATGCATAATATGATCCAATACCGCCGATAACTCCTCCAGCAAAAAATCCAGGCCAGCCGCCTCCACCAACGGCTCCACCGACAGCCCCGCCAGCAGCTCCAGAAATACCATCCGCCCATTTTTTTGAAATACATTTTGGCTTTGGAGGTTCACACCAAGCAGATAGCCCTGCGGAGCTACACATGTAAGATTGCAGCCCCATTGAATCTGTCAGCGCTACAGGATTTCCAAACACATACCCAAAGGTATTGATGCCCCCATCCAATCCAATAGGATCGCTTTCAACGTATCTCCCCGTGCTCGGCTCATAATCCCTAAAGTAGTTATAGTGCAGCCCAGTCTCTTTATCAAAGTACTGCCCCGGGAAGCGCAGATTAAAACTAAAGTTATTCGCCACCCCCGTGTTCTGCGGATTCTCATTGGCCACCGTCTCCCCAAACGGCGCACTATCCCAGCGCCATACTTCCGTGCCGGTACTGTCTGTAATCACTCTAGGGGTGTTCAGATGGTCACTCTGGATATCATACACTTTCGGGACATGCGCAGTGACCGTCACCGGCACACTGGTGGAGGTGGTACTGGCGCCCAGATTGTCGGTGGCTTTGGCACTAAGGCTGTAGCTGCCTGCGGCGACATTGCTCCAGCTGGTGTTGTACGGTGCTTGCGTGAGTGTGGCGATGGTGAGGGTCGTGCCGCTGCTGTTGTCTTTGCTGTAGAAGTCGACTTTGGCAATGCTGCCGTCACTATCGCTGGCAGTGGCGGCGAGCAGAATCGTGCGGGGGCGGCGGCATTGGCCGGATTGGCGGTCAGGCTGATGCTGGGGGCGCTGTTGTTGATGACGCTGAGGCTGACGGGACTGCTGGTGGTGATGTTGCCTTGAGCGTCAGTAACTTTGGCGGTGAGGCTGTAGGTACCGGCGGCAGCGCTATGCAAGGAACGCATATTGACGCAGGCAGCTTTGCCTGAGCAGGTCGGCTGTCATGTGACGATGATTCGTCGCTATGCGGCAGACCAAACACAACCCACTTTGGAAGTGATTCGCAAACTCGCTGTTGCGTTAGGCGTGAGGCAGATGCGCTTGTCTTTGAGGAGCACGAACGTGACCCGGATGATGAGCTGCGCTTGCAGTTTGAGGCGCTAAGTCAGTTCACGCCAGAGGAGAAAGCCATTGTGCGCGTGCTGCTGGAATCCCTGATTCTGAAACACGATGCCAACCGAATCCGGGTTACCGGAGGGAGTGGCTTTTTTGTTTTATAAAAGAGAGAGTAATCTTAAACGCTGAGTTCGAGGTAAACCTTTACGCTTGTCATTTGGCATCGCTGGAATATGACACATTCCATACGGCGCAATTGCTTCGCATTGTCGCCCTACGCAGAGATTGCACCTTACGGAGTTAGTATCGGTGCTACCGACAGGGTTGGTGATGGTTTTAAGACGACCACAGTCGGTATAGGTGGCGCTGAGTTTGCCATCGGCTAGCAGACTAGACAGGTTGTAACTCATGGTTTTTGCCGGTAGCGGGCTGTTGCTGAGCTGCTTGCAGATCCCAGTTATAAAAAATCCAAAACACCTCTTTCCAAGGCGCATATCCCATGTGACTCGTGAGCCAGTGTGCTTCAAAAAGCGCATGGAATATGCGTGTTGGCGGGGTGCCTAGACAGATTTCTTATGGTGCAATCGCTACGCGTTGACGCCTTACGCAAAGATTGCGGCCTACCGCGTTAATCATCCTCGTGGGCACAAAGGCTGTGCCCACGTTACCTTGCTTTATTTCTCACGTTTTGCAAATCCGATTACCGTTGTTCCATCAGTGAGAATAATGGTAGAAGCAAGACCATTATCTGTTTCGGAACTAAAAAAATCCCCAGAAACGTTAAATGATGGGACGTCCTCTTTTTCAGATTCAATGGTCATAACGATAGATCCATCATTTTTTACATAAGCAGTAAATTTCGCATAAATTTCAACGGTACCGTCGGACTCATCTAGATAACACATGCATCCTAATAGATTTGCATTAGTTGTTTCAAGATGCGCTTTTCCATTTGTTGTAATCCAACGTCCGTTGCAATCGACAGTCATAAACCAATGCCAATTCATTTCCATATTTTTTCGTTCCGTATAGCTTTCAAATTCAACTTTTAAACTTTAAATACATTCATATCCAGGCTTTGCTCCACATTGTTTAGCCATTTCATCTTCATGCTTATTTTGCTCATTATATTGTTTAACCATCTCATGAATATCCATAAAAGTTCCAGCCCACCCAAGTACGCCAAGTACTTTGAGTCCGGGAATTTTACATAATGAGATGCCTTTAATATTCGCTTTTCCTTTCGGAGGTGCAGCGCCACGTCGCCTCATTTGATCTAATGCTTCACCACGAATACGATTCCTTACTTCATCTGGGATTCCAGCCGGCTCTCCGACATGTCCATGCTTATTAAACCATTCATTTTGATTGTACATGCCAACTTCATTTCCTTTTGGATCAAACACGTGAATTTCCCAAATGTCTGTGTTAGGAACCGCATCAACTCGACCAGTATATCCACCTCCAAAATTAACATTAGCTAAACCAAACGAATCAATGCTACTGATTGGATTCCCCCCGACATACCCATAAGTATTAATCCCGCCACCCAAACCAATCGGATCACTTTGTACGTACCTCCCTGTTGTCGGCTCATAATCCCTAAAGTAGTTGTAGTGTGTTTGCCCCGACACAGTTTTATCGTAGGTGCAACCATTTTCTCTATACCTATCAAGGCTTTGCGCGACGTGTAAGAAGACCGTTTCCCCTTTTGAAGCAAATTTTTTCTAGACACGTATTTTGGCTTGCGCGCACGCGTGATGGCAAGGGTTTTTTCTTTCGCTGCTGGCTGGGGTTGGTTTTTAGCGTGCAGTTTTACCCACCTGACTACCGGCGAAGCGCGGCGGCATGCGAGGCACGAGCACGCACCGTAACCCTGATCTGTTTTTTGTTTGCCGTTGATCTGTGCTGGCGGAACGCGAGCACAGTGACTGAGTTGTGAGCACGGCGACGGGCTGTTGTGGCCGTGCGTTTTGTTCTTGCGTGCCACCTGACTACTGGCGAAGCACAGCAGCAAGCGAGGCACGAGCACGCGCCAATAACCCTGACTAATTCCTTGCGCATCGAAGCGCACACCTATAGCCTGGCAGACATGCAGGGGCGTAAGACATAACGCCTCATTACGCGAAGTCGTCACACCAAGTGAAGCAACGCGTAACGACTGGGATGATTTTGCGTAATGCCGCGTTATGTTGAATTGCGCAGCAATTTACCCCGGAATGGCTGTGCCTTTGCGTAGCTGTCTTCTGACTGCCGGCGCAGCGCGGGCGCAAGCGACGCAGGAGCGCGCTTCTTCATTCTGACCAGCTTGTTTGTGCGCCGGAGCCGTCACCGTCGATCACGGTTGGCGCTAGCTTGGCGCAGTGCTTGCCCCGTGTACCTGCTCAGCTCGTCTGCACGGCTTGCAAGGAGTGTGACAAGCGGTTTACGTGCGGTGTTTTGCGTATCCGATTTCATAAATTCAAATGAGAACACGCACTATCCATGCACCCTACAAGCCATTTATGCTTGTGAAGGCGCATCGACATTGCGTGGCCGTTTTTAAATATTGCGCATTCATGAGCATGAACGATCGCTATTTAACGCGGCGCATAGCCCTGTTCTGCTAATGCGACGCGTATTTTTTCAGCGGCGTTTTGCATGTCATACGCTTCTTGCTCACTGGCGGCACGTTGCCGGTAATCGTCGTAACCGGCGCGTTTTAAAAATTCCGCGAATGCCCACGCCAAATCATTGGGTAAGTCTACGTCGATGTGCAACATCATGCTTCTCCTTTGGTTTCTGCGCTTGTTTCTTCATTTGCTTCCGCTTCTAGTGCGCTTAGCAGCGTTTTCTCATCGTGCACCTCACTACCCGCCACCTCACCACTTTGATCGCCGCCAAGACGCTGCAATCGCGCCGGATGGGTTAAGGCATGCACGGCTTTCAATTTGCCAATCGCGACATGGGTATAAATCTGCGTCGTCGAGAGTTCGGCATGTCCGAGGATGGCCTGGATGTAGCGGATGTCGGCTCCGTTTTCCAGCATGTGGGTGGCGCACGCATGCCGGAAGGCGTGACAGCCGCCGCTGTTCAATCCGGCGTATTTCATGTGCAGCTTGACCATGTCGGAGAGGCGGTTCTTTTCAAAGGCTTCACCGTAGTCGGTGATGAACAGATGCTGCTGCTCTTGGGCTGGTACAAATTGCGGCCGCACTTCCTGCACATAGCGTGTGACCCAGGCGCAGGCGCGTGCACCTATGGGGATGAGGCGGTCTTTACGCCCTTTACCCTGCCGCACCATCAGGGTGCCGCGTTCGGTGTCGATGTCGTACAGACTTAAATGGATCAGTTCAGCACGGCGGATGCCGCTGCTGTAGAGGGTTTCGAGTATCGCCCGGTTGCGGATGCCGGAAGGCGTTTCGATGTCGGCTTGATTGAGGATGCTGTCGATCTCGGCCACGCTCATTAAATGCTTGGGCAATTGGCGTGGTGGTTTCGGCAAGACCAGATCAGACGCGGGATTGTGCAGGATGTGGTTGTCGCGGGCTAGCCATTTGAAGAAGGCGACCAGTGGATGCAAACGGGTGGCCTGGGTATTGAATGAGAGCGGCTGGCCGTTGCTCTTGCGGTAGTGATACAGATGGCTTTGGTAGCGTTGCAGGATAGGCCGGGTGATGTCTTGCGGTTGCTGCAGGCTGCGCTCATCACACCAGAGGATGAAACCATCCAAGGCTTGCTTGCGGATCTTGGCGGTTTGCTCTGACAGGCCGGTGACCAGCGTCCATTCGAGGAAGACGTTTTGGTAGGCGCGCAAGTGGTTGGCGCTTGCTGGATCGGGTGCCTGGGGACGTGCTGGCGATTGCGGTTTTTTACGCAATGCGCGCTGTTTCTGGCGGATGCCGCGCTCGCCTTTCTGTGCCATGACCTTAGCCTGCTAGTGCTGCACTGGCAGCTAAGGGAAACGTTGCGGACTGCTGGTACGACGGGATTTGTTCGTTTGCTGATAGGAGCTGCATTTCTGTCTTGGAACCCTTCATTTCTTCGCTTGCCCGCATGCTTGCTAGCGCTTGCGCCGATTCGTCACTGCGCGAACACCCCGCATCAGGGGCGCGTTGACCCCGCGATGGGGGCGCGAACTCCCTTGTTTTACCCCGCGAACTGTTCATCGTAGATGCAGTGCTTGCGTTTGTGTTTGTGCTTGCACTGATCGCCAATTCCAGACTGGCGATATCAATCAAGCCTGGCACAAAGGCTTGCGCATCACTGCCCGCGCCGTCATACAGCAGTTCATACTCAAAGCTTTGTCCACGCTGGCCGCGATGCACCAGTAGATATTCCATCTGCACCAGGCGCTCTAAGTGCAGGCGCAGTTGCGTATCCGACAGGCCGGTAGCGTCCCTTGCTGCCTTGCGCGAGAAACGCAGATCGGCACGCGCCAGACTCTTGCTTGCACATTCGGCACTGACGTACTGGTGGATCAGTTTGAGTAAACGCCTGGTCTGCGGCGGTAATTCATCCAGGCTTCTGCCCAGCACTTCATGCGCAATCTGGTTGGCCAGGGCTATGTCACTTAAATTCACTTCGACGTAGGCCACCTCCTGGCCGTTGCGTGTCGATGTCTTCACTTCGCGCTGGTGTTGGTGCAGGAAGCTGATGGTGTCGATTAGGGTCAGGTACTTTTCATGATCGCGCCGCAGGCGTGTGGTCTGGTCTGGGAAGCTGAGGAATTGGGCGTAAGGATTGAGGACTTCTAGCGGTATCAATAGGCGCTGGGCGTTCTGATGCAGGGTGATCAGCGCTTCCTTTTCTCGTTTGGCCAGCATGCCATCCAGCGTGCGCTTTTGTCGTTGCAACTGGTGGATGGCGCGGGTCTGGTCGCGGCTTTCATCGACGGCCAAGACTAAACAGCGATTGAGCAGTTCTTCATCGAGGTCGCGTGCGGTGGTGGTGAGCAGCAAGGCGACCGGGCCTTCTACGCGATACGGTTGCGTCACCAGGTTGCCTGTCACCGGGTCTTTGCCGGTGCTGGCCATGGTGAGCTCACCTTCGGATTGCAAGAGCTTTAAGGCGTAGCTGGCGCGGCTGGCGCCTTCCTCTTCGACGATCGCTAAGACCTTGTGCTTGAGATTGGTTTCGCCCATGTAGAACAGGCTCTGCCCGGTCATGGCGCTGTATTTGATTTTATCTTCCTTGGGCACGAAGGCTAAGACCGTATCCATCAGGCTGGTTTTCCCTGCCGCACTCGACGATTGAATCACGACACCGAGAGGACGCTCCAGCTTGCGCGAGATGCAGGCCAGATAGCCGACTAGCTTGTTGGTTTCTTCGCCGATTAAACCGCAGGTGGCGTAGTCCGCTAGCAGGCGGGTGACCAGATCGGGGGCGCGGAGTAAGGCCAGTGCGGCGGCGCGTTCTGCGGCGTCCATCGTCACCGCTTCCGGCTCTTTGGGTTTTAGTGCTGCTTGTATCTGCTGGTCTTGCAGGGCTTCCAGTGTCAGCAGTACGCGCCCCAGATCGGTCTTGATCGTATTCTCTGGTACGCGCAATTCTATTGCCGCTTGCGTGATGTAGCTGTGTCTGGCGCGGGCGTTGTACAGGTCTAGCGTATCGACGTGGAAGGCATCGCCGATGGAGGTCAGCAGATTGATTTTAAGCAGCTCATGCGCGAGATTTTTAGCCAGGCCGCGCACGCGGTAACGCCGTTCCGCAAAGGCGAGGATGATTTCATTGTCGCGTACTTCGGCCTCCAGATTGGCGCTGGGGGCTGGCGGCAAGGCCGCTGCGGGTAAGGCTGTGGCTGGTGGCGTAAGCACTAGCTCAGCGGCTAAAGAAATAAGCGGTGCGACTGCTGCGCTGGCCGTTGGTTCTATTGCTACCGACGAAGCCAGACGTTCGGGCGCAACACCATTCCCGAGCCACGCCGCCTGACGAATTAAATTCCCTAAACTCTTAGCCGCTGGCTGCACCTTTAAGGCGTAGTCATTGGCGTCCATGCCTTTGGGGAAGTGGATGCGGTAGCAGGCGATTCCCTCGGCCAGCAGGCGTTCCGCCAATTTAGTGGCCGCACGCTCGCCCGCTTCGTCGCGGTCATAGGCAATCAAGATGCGTTCGATATTATTTTCTTTAAACGCGGCCAAGTGATCTTCAGTAAAACCTTCGGTGCCATAGCTGGCGGTGACGTTGCGGTAACCGGCACACCAGAACGTCATGGCGTCAATCAGGGCTTCGCACAGGATGATTTCTTTACTTGCCGCCAGTGCCTGAACATTGAATACGCCGCGATGCGCACCGGGTAAATACAAATGTGCAGGCGTGCCTTTGCGCAGGTCGTCGCGGATCTTGCGTCCGTAGATTTCTGTGACCTTGCCGGTTGCATCGATGATCGGCACCACTAGCGAGCCGTTGAAATGCTCGTGGCCGCTTTCACGATAGATGCCCAGCTTTTCTAATCGGCTGCGGATCTCGGCACCGGCAATGCGGGTTTTGGCGGGCAGGCGTAAGCCCAGGCTGCGGTTGGCGTAGCCGAGCTGGAAATGCGCGATTAATTCGGGATGGTGTAAGCCACGTGCCTGCAGGTAGGTCAGCGCTTCGGGTGAGGCCAGCAAGGTCTGGTGGTAGTAGCCCACAGTTTGATTGAGTAAGGCGCAGTCGTCAGCATCAAAGGCGACCGGTGCGGGCAAGCTGCGCACTGTCGTGCGTTTGACCGGCTCTTTGGATTCAGCAGCTAAAGCAGGATCGGTAAGCAGCAGTTCCACCGCATGCCTAAAACTGATGCCGCGCAGTTGCATGACCCAGGCAATCGGGTCGCCAGCGGCACCGCAGCCAAAGCAGTGCCACAGGTTCTTGGCGGGCGTGACCACCAGCGAGGCCGTGGCATCGTCATGGAACGGGCACAGGCCGACCTTGTCTTTGCCGGACTTCTTGAGGGCGATGCCGGCGGACTCGACCAGGCGTTCTACCGAAACTTCATTTTTTAGCCGCTCGATTTCTGTTTCTGGTATCCGTGCCATAAATCCGCCTTTTGCTAAAAACCTGTCAAGATCAATATTGTGTACTTTGTTAGTATACTATACTATACCAATATCGAAACGCAAGAAATCAAGGGGGTAACATCGTGGCCTATTTAAATTACTGGTTATCTGCCATGAGTTTCTCTGAACGAATTGTTTCCCTACGCAAGCAACAGAGCTTAACGCAGCAAGGCTTGTCGGATGCGACGGGAACGCATGTGCAACAAATCAAACGCTACGAGGCCGGTACATCGCAACCTACTGCCGATGCACTTAAGAAGCTGGCGTTGGCACTGCACGTAACCACAGATTTTTTATTGTTTGAGGAAGGCGAGCGCGAACCTGAAGACGATTTGAAGTTGCGCTTTGAGGCGATTGCCGCCATGCCTGCCGAAGATCAGGATGTGGCGATGGCGGTACTTGATGCCATGATCGTCAAGAGTCAAGTTTCCGGGACGCTGGCGCGTATGGCGAAACCAGCGACTAAGATAGCAAGCTCAACAAAGAAACCACCACGCGAACAGGTGAAGGCATGAGCAGTAAGACCAGCGTCACGCAAACAAAGAATTTGTCGACCGGAACGATTGCCAAGCATATTGTGGTGTTGCGCGATCAGAAGGTGTTACTCGATACCGATTTGGCAGCACTGTATGGCGTAACAACCAGTAGCCTGGGGCAAGCCGTTAAACGTAATCTGGATCGGTTTCCCGAAGATTTTATGTTTCAGCTAGATGCTGCCGAATGGGAATCTTTGAGATCACAAATTGTGATCTCAAACACCGGGCGTGGTGGTCGGCGTTATGCGCCGTATGCGTTTACCGAACAAGGCGTGGCGATGCTGTCCTCTGTATTGAATAGCCCGCAAGCGATTGCCGTCAATATCGAGATCATGCGCGCCTTTGTGCGCTTGCGGGAAGTGATCGTCTCGAACAAGGAATTGGCGCAGCGTCTCGATGAGCTGGAGAATAAGGCCGATTTGATGGAGTTGAAACACGATACCTTTGAGCACAATACCCGTGTGCAGTTAAAGCAGGTGTTCGAGGCGATCCGCGAATTGATGACGCCGCCGGAATCAGCACCGCTGAAGAAACGCTCGATTGGTTTTGTGGAGCAGGACGAGACGCGGGGCAAACCTAAAGCGGCTAAAGCAAAAAAATAAACCTCTTTTTTAGCTGCTAAAAAAAGAAGCCACTCGCATCCGGGTTACCGGAGGGAGTGGCTTTTTTGTTTTTAAATATAAAGAAATGTTGGAATGTTAGAACTGACCCTAGTTTTGTCGAACAAAGACCTGGCGCAGCGTCTCGATGAGCTGGAGAATAAGGCCGATTTGATGGAGTTGAAACACGATACCTTTGAGCACAATACCCGCGTGCAGTTGAAGCAGGTGTTCGAGGCGATCCGTGAATTGATGACACCGCCGGAACCAGCACCGGTGAAGAAACGCTCGATTGGTTTTGTGGAGCAGGACGAGCAACCGGGCAAACCGAGAGCGGCTAAAGCAAAAAAATAAACCTCCTTTTTTAGCCGCTAAATAAAGAAGCCACCCGCATCCGGGTTATCGGAGGGAGTGGCTTTTTTATTTTATAAAAGAAGAAGTATTTTAAAACCTGAGTTCACGGCGAAGCTTGAGGCCGGTCATTTTACGGCCTGAAATGTTGGGCTTCGCTTCGCTCTGCGCCAACCTACTTTAGTCCGGGCTACGCTTGCTGAAAGACCTGATCCTGGCCTTCTTCTTAGTCTTGTTCGATTAAAAAGACGTTTGCATTGAGTGTTTCGATAAGTGCATCTCTACCCGCTAAATTGGGCTGAGATTTACAATCAATTATTCTCACTCTGTAATAAGCACAATCTTTTACATTGTAGCCATCCCAATCAAAGAACCCAATCAATGCAAAATCCACATCGGACAAGCGTATAGTTTTTATAGGATCATCCCAATATCCACAGGCTGGTACTGACCTATTAATCATGACGGGCACTTCTGTAAGAAGGCTGATGGGAACTACTTTGAAATCAGTAAAAGGCTCATTCGTTGCCTTTTTCTCAAATTCAATTCCGAGCGGTTCGCACACCAATGCCCTAAAAATTAAATCGTCGATCTCCTCAAACAACTCCAGGCATACGCCGAAGCGCAATGGTTCATCAAGTGAGGAGAACGCCGAGTTCCAAAGGTGCCTAACTGCCTCCCGATATGAGGCTACTTCAGTTTTGATATTTCTCATATTTACCAGCTTTCTTTGCGTGCTCTACAAGTGCAATCTGGTGCCTGATGGTATTGCCATTGATGCGTGTGAAAGCCGCCCGTTGAACCATGTGCATCACCCTGATGGATAAAAGGGGGAGGATTTGGTGGACAAGGATTGCACTTTCCATCGCAGTCCTTTCCAGGATTGTGATCGGCTGGGCGTCCTTCAGCACCGGTTCCTTGTGATCGAGCGTCTTTTGGAGGGTTAATCAAATCCCACATCCAGTCCGGCAATGTCCAGGTCGGTAATGATGGGCTAGGTGATGGAGGTGCCGGCCAAAATGGATCAATACTAGGACCAGGTGTTCTTGGGCCAGGAATAATAATGACCTGCAACCCGTTCGGGTCAATATTGAAAATTGGATTCCCACCCACATAGGCATATGTGTTCAAGCCCCCGCGCAACCCAATCGGATCGCTCTCGATGTACCTCCCTGTTGTCGGCTCATAATCCCTAAAGTAGTTGTAGTGTGTTTGCCCCGACACAGTTTTATCGTAGGTGCAACCATTTTCTCTATACCTATCAAGGCTTTGCGCGACGTGTAAGAAGACCGTTTCCCCTTTTGAAGCAAATTTTTTCTAGACACGTATTTTGGCTTGCGCGCACGCGTGATGGCAAGGGTTTTTTCTTTCGCTGCTGGCTGGGGTTGGTTTTTAGCGTGCAGTTTTACCCACCTGACTACCGGCGAAGCGCGGCGGCATGCGAGGCACGAGCACGCACCGTAACCCTGATCTGTTTTTTGTTTGCCGTTGATCTGTGCTGGCGGAACGCGAGCACAGTGACTGAGTTGTGAGCACGGCGACGGGCTGTTGTGGCCGTGCGTTTTGTTCTTGCGTGCCACCTGACTACTGGCGAAGCACAGCAGCAAGCGAGGCACGAGCACGCGCCAATAACCCTGACTAATTCCTTGCGCATCGAAGCGCACACCTATAGCCTGGCAGACATGCAGGGGCGTAAGACATAACGCCTCATTACGCGAAGTCGTCACACCAAGTGAAGCAACGCGTAACGACTGGGATGATTTTGCGTAATGCCGCGTTATGTTGAATTGCGCAGCAATTTACCCCGGAATGGCTGTGCCTTTGCGTAGCTGTCTTCTGACTGCCGGCGCAGCGCGGGCGCAAGCGACGCAGGAGCGCGCTTCTTCATTCTGACCAGCTTGTTTGTGCGCCGGAGCCGTCACCGTCGATCACGGTTGGCGCTAGCTTGGCGCAGTGCTTGCCCCGTGTACCTGCTCAGCTCGTCTGCACGGCTTGCAAGGAGTGTGACAAGCGGTTTACGTGCGGTGTTTTGCGTATCCGATTTCATAAATTCAAATGAGAACACGCACTATCCATGCACCCTACAAGCCATTTATGCTTGTGAAGGCGCATCGACATTGCGTGGCCGTTTTTAAATATTGCGCATTCATGAGCATGAACGATCGCTATTTAACGCGGCGCATAGCCCTGTTCTGCTAATGCGACGCGTATTTTTTCAGCGGCGTTTTGCATGTCATACGCTTCTTGCTCACTGGCGGCACGTTGCCGGTAATCGTCGTAACCGGCGCGTTTTAAAAATTCCGCGAATGCCCACGCCAAATCATTGGGTAAGTCTACGTCGATGTGCAACATCATGCTTCTCCTTTGGTTTCTGCGCTTGTTTCTTCATTTGCTTCCGCTTCTAGTGCGCTTAGCAGCGTTTTCTCATCGTGCACCTCACTACCCGCCACCTCACCACTTTGATCGCCGCCAAGACGCTGCAATCGCGCCGGATGGGTTAAGGCATGCACGGCTTTCAATTTGCCAATCGCGACATGGGTATAAATCTGCGTCGTCGAGAGTTCGGCATGTCCGAGGATGGCCTGGATGTAGCGGATGTCGGCTCCGTTTTCCAGCATGTGGGTGGCGCACGCATGCCGGAAGGCGTGACAGCCGCCGCTGTTCAATCCGGCGTATTTCATGTGCAGCTTGACCATGTCGGAGAGGCGGTTCTTTTCAAAGGCTTCACCGTAGTCGGTGATGAACAGATGCTGCTGCTCTTGGGCTGGTACAAATTGCGGCCGCACTTCCTGCACATAGCGTGTGACCCAGGCGCAGGCGCGTGCACCTATGGGGATGAGGCGGTCTTTACGCCCTTTACCCTGCCGCACCATCAGGGTGCCGCGTTCGGTGTCGATGTCGTACAGACTTAAATGGATCAGTTCAGCACGGCGGATGCCGCTGCTGTAGAGGGTTTCGAGTATCGCCCGGTTGCGGATGCCGGAAGGCGTTTCGATGTCGGCTTGATTGAGGATGCTGTCGATCTCGGCCACGCTCATTAAATGCTTGGGCAATTGGCGTGGTGGTTTCGGCAAGACCAGATCAGACGCGGGATTGTGCAGGATGTGGTTGTCGCGGGCTAGCCATTTGAAGAAGGCGACCAGTGGATGCAAACGGGTGGCCTGGGTATTGAATGAGAGCGGCTGGCCGTTGCTCTTGCGGTAGTGATACAGATGGCTTTGGTAGCGTTGCAGGATAGGCCGGGTGATGTCTTGCGGTTGCTGCAGGCTGCGCTCATCACACCAGAGGATGAAACCATCCAAGGCTTGCTTGCGGATCTTGGCGGTTTGCTCTGACAGGCCGGTGACCAGCGTCCATTCGAGGAAGACGTTTTGGTAGGCGCGCAAGTGGTTGGCGCTTGCTGGATCGGGTGCCTGGGGACGTGCTGGCGATTGCGGTTTTTTACGCAATGCGCGCTGTTTCTGGCGGATGCCGCGCTCGCCTTTCTGTGCCATGACCTTAGCCTGCTAGTGCTGCACTGGCAGCTAAGGGAAACGTTGCGGACTGCTGGTACGACGGGATTTGTTCGTTTGCTGATAGGAGCTGCATTTCTGTCTTGGAACCCTTCATTTCTTCGCTTGCCCGCATGCTTGCTAGCGCTTGCGCCGATTCGTCACTGCGCGAACACCCCGCATCAGGGGCGCGTTGACCCCGCGATGGGGGCGCGAACTCCCTTGTTTTACCCCGCGAACTGTTCATCGTAGATGCAGTGCTTGCGTTTGTGTTTGTGCTTGCACTGATCGCCAATTCCAGACTGGCGATATCAATCAAGCCTGGCACAAAGGCTTGCGCATCACTGCCCGCGCCGTCATACAGCAGTTCATACTCAAAGCTTTGTCCACGCTGGCCGCGATGCACCAGTAGATATTCCATCTGCACCAGGCGCTCTAAGTGCAGGCGCAGTTGCGTATCCGACAGGCCGGTAGCGTCCCTTGCTGCCTTGCGCGAGAAACGCAGATCGGCACGCGCCAGACTCTTGCTTGCACATTCGGCACTGACGTACTGGTGGATCAGTTTGAGTAAACGCCTGGTCTGCGGCGGTAATTCATCCAGGCTTCTGCCCAGCACTTCATGCGCAATCTGGTTGGCCAGGGCTATGTCACTTAAATTCACTTCGACGTAGGCCACCTCCTGGCCGTTGCGTGTCGATGTCTTCACTTCGCGCTGGTGTTGGTGCAGGAAGCTGATGGTGTCGATTAGGGTCAGGTACTTTTCATGATCGCGCCGCAGGCGTGTGGTCTGGTCTGGGAAGCTGAGGAATTGGGCGTAAGGATTGAGGACTTCTAGCGGTATCAATAGGCGCTGGGCGTTCTGATGCAGGGTGATCAGCGCTTCCTTTTCTCGTTTGGCCAGCATGCCATCCAGCGTGCGCTTTTGTCGTTGCAACTGGTGGATGGCGCGGGTCTGGTCGCGGCTTTCATCGACGGCCAAGACTAAACAGCGATTGAGCAGTTCTTCATCGAGGTCGCGTGCGGTGGTGGTGAGCAGCAAGGCGACCGGGCCTTCTACGCGATACGGTTGCGTCACCAGGTTGCCTGTCACCGGGTCTTTGCCGGTGCTGGCCATGGTGAGCTCACCTTCGGATTGCAAGAGCTTTAAGGCGTAGCTGGCGCGGCTGGCGCCTTCCTCTTCGACGATCGCTAAGACCTTGTGCTTGAGATTGGTTTCGCCCATGTAGAACAGGCTCTGCCCGGTCATGGCGCTGTATTTGATTTTATCTTCCTTGGGCACGAAGGCTAAGACCGTATCCATCAGGCTGGTTTTCCCTGCCGCACTCGACGATTGAATCACGACACCGAGAGGACGCTCCAGCTTGCGCGAGATGCAGGCCAGATAGCCGACTAGCTTGTTGGTTTCTTCGCCGATTAAACCGCAGGTGGCGTAGTCCGCTAGCAGGCGGGTGACCAGATCGGGGGCGCGGAGTAAGGCCAGTGCGGCGGCGCGTTCTGCGGCGTCCATCGTCACCGCTTCCGGCTCTTTGGGTTTTAGTGCTGCTTGTATCTGCTGGTCTTGCAGGGCTTCCAGTGTCAGCAGTACGCGCCCCAGATCGGTCTTGATCGTATTCTCTGGTACGCGCAATTCTATTGCCGCTTGCGTGATGTAGCTGTGTCTGGCGCGGGCGTTGTACAGGTCTAGCGTATCGACGTGGAAGGCATCGCCGATGGAGGTCAGCAGATTGATTTTAAGCAGCTCATGCGCGAGATTTTTAGCCAGGCCGCGCACGCGGTAACGCCGTTCCGCAAAGGCGAGGATGATTTCATTGTCGCGTACTTCGGCCTCCAGATTGGCGCTGGGGGCTGGCGGCAAGGCCGCTGCGGGTAAGGCTGTGGCTGGTGGCGTAAGCACTAGCTCAGCGGCTAAAGAAATAAGCGGTGCGACTGCTGCGCTGGCCGTTGGTTCTATTGCTACCGACGAAGCCAGACGTTCGGGCGCAACACCATTCCCGAGCCACGCCGCCTGACGAATTAAATTCCCTAAACTCTTAGCCGCTGGCTGCACCTTTAAGGCGTAGTCATTGGCGTCCATGCCTTTGGGGAAGTGGATGCGGTAGCAGGCGATTCCCTCGGCCAGCAGGCGTTCCGCCAATTTAGTGGCCGCACGCTCGCCCGCTTCGTCGCGGTCATAGGCAATCAAGATGCGTTCGATATTATTTTCTTTAAACGCGGCCAAGTGATCTTCAGTAAAACCTTCGGTGCCATAGCTGGCGGTGACGTTGCGGTAACCGGCACACCAGAACGTCATGGCGTCAATCAGGGCTTCGCACAGGATGATTTCTTTACTTGCCGCCAGTGCCTGAACATTGAATACGCCGCGATGCGCACCGGGTAAATACAAATGTGCAGGCGTGCCTTTGCGCAGGTCGTCGCGGATCTTGCGTCCGTAGATTTCTGTGACCTTGCCGGTTGCATCGATGATCGGCACCACTAGCGAGCCGTTGAAATGCTCGTGGCCGCTTTCACGATAGATGCCCAGCTTTTCTAATCGGCTGCGGATCTCGGCACCGGCAATGCGGGTTTTGGCGGGCAGGCGTAAGCCCAGGCTGCGGTTGGCGTAGCCGAGCTGGAAATGCGCGATTAATTCGGGATGGTGTAAGCCACGTGCCTGCAGGTAGGTCAGCGCTTCGGGTGAGGCCAGCAAGGTCTGGTGGTAGTAGCCCACAGTTTGATTGAGTAAGGCGCAGTCGTCAGCATCAAAGGCGACCGGTGCGGGCAAGCTGCGCACTGTCGTGCGTTTGACCGGCTCTTTGGATTCAGCAGCTAAAGCAGGATCGGTAAGCAGCAGTTCCACCGCATGCCTAAAACTGATGCCGCGCAGTTGCATGACCCAGGCAATCGGGTCGCCAGCGGCACCGCAGCCAAAGCAGTGCCACAGGTTCTTGGCGGGCGTGACCACCAGCGAGGCCGTGGCATCGTCATGGAACGGGCACAGGCCGACCTTGTCTTTGCCGGACTTCTTGAGGGCGATGCCGGCGGACTCGACCAGGCGTTCTACCGAAACTTCATTTTTTAGCCGCTCGATTTCTGTTTCTGGTATCCGTGCCATAAATCCGCCTTTTGCTAAAAACCTGTCAAGATCAATATTGTGTACTTTGTTAGTATACTATACTATACCAATATCGAAACGCAAGAAATCAAGGGGGTAACATCGTGGCCTATTTAAATTACTGGTTATCTGCCATGAGTTTCTCTGAACGAATTGTTTCCCTACGCAAGCAACAGAGCTTAACGCAGCAAGGCTTGTCGGATGCGACGGGAACGCATGTGCAACAAATCAAACGCTACGAGGCCGGTACATCGCAACCTACTGCCGATGCACTTAAGAAGCTGGCGTTGGCACTGCACGTAACCACAGATTTTTTATTGTTTGAGGAAGGCGAGCGCGAACCTGAAGACGATTTGAAGTTGCGCTTTGAGGCGATTGCCGCCATGCCTGCCGAAGATCAGGATGTGGCGATGGCGGTACTTGATGCCATGATCGTCAAGAGTCAAGTTTCCGGGACGCTGGCGCGTATGGCGAAACCAGCGACTAAGATAGCAAGCTCAACAAAGAAACCACCACGCGAACAGGTGAAGGCATGAGCAGTAAGACCAGCGTCACGCAAACAAAGAATTTGTCGACCGGAACGATTGCCAAGCATATTGTGGTGTTGCGCGATCAGAAGGTGTTACTCGATACCGATTTGGCAGCACTGTATGGCGTAACAACCAGTAGCCTGGGGCAAGCCGTTAAACGTAATCTGGATCGGTTTCCCGAAGATTTTATGTTTCAGCTAGATGCTGCCGAATGGGAATCTTTGAGATCACAAATTGTGATCTCAAACACCGGGCGTGGTGGTCGGCGTTATGCGCCGTATGCGTTTACCGAACAAGGCGTGGCGATGCTGTCCTCTGTATTGAATAGCCCGCAAGCGATTGCCGTCAATATCGAGATCATGCGCGCCTTTGTGCGCTTGCGGGAAGTGATCGTCTCGAACAAGGAATTGGCGCAGCGTCTCGATGAGCTGGAGAATAAGGCCGATTTGATGGAGTTGAAACACGATACCTTTGAGCACAATACCCGTGTGCAGTTAAAGCAGGTGTTCGAGGCGATCCGCGAATTGATGACGCCGCCGGAATCAGCACCGCTGAAGAAACGCTCGATTGGTTTTGTGGAGCAGGACGAGACGCGGGGCAAACCTAAAGCGGCTAAAGCAAAAAAATAAACCTCTTTTTTAGCTGCTAAAAAAAGAAGCCACTCGCATCCGGGTTACCGGAGGGAGTGGCTTTTTTGTTTTTAAATATAAAGAAATGTTGGAATGTTAGAACTGACCCTAGTTTTGTCGAACAAAGACCTGGCGCAGCGTCTCGATGAGCTGGAGAATAAGGCCGATTTGATGGAGTTGAAACACGATACCTTTGAGCACAATACCCGCGTGCAGTTGAAGCAGGTGTTCGAGGCGATCCGTGAATTGATGACACCGCCGGAACCAGCACCGGTGAAGAAACGCTCGATTGGTTTTGTGGAGCAGGACGAGCAACCGGGCAAACCGAGAGCGGCTAAAGCAAAAAAATAAACCTCCTTTTTTAGCCGCTAAATAAAGAAGCCACCCGCATCCGGGTTATCGGAGGGAGTGGCTTTTTTATTTTATAAAAGAAGAAGTATTTTAAAACCTGAGTTCGAGGTAATCCTTTACGCCTGTCATTTGGCATCGCTGAAATATGAAACATTCCATACGGCGCAATTGCTTCGCATTGTCGCCTTACGCGAAGATTGCGCCTTACCGGGTTACGCTTGCTATGCCTGTTCGTCGGAAAAATAATTGTCGATGGTAAGGGGAATTCCGTAGCTACCTATCTCAACCAGTAAATCCGGAGACAGTGTAGGGCCACCATCAAAGCTGGCTTGGAAATGACCGCACCACCAAAGGCCATCAAACTGATGGGCAAGCGCAACGATTTCAGACTTTCTGGGATTCAGAATTTTTAGAAGAAATTCAAAGCCATCCTCCAGACATGTCCACTCAGGCTGGAATCCAACCTCCCCTTGTCCGTTGAATCCCCAATACGGGCGTCGCTTCCTTTTGATTGCCTGGATTTGCGATTGACTCAGGCTACCGCTTGGCTGCAAATTCAAGCAAGCTGAAATCTCAGACGGATCCAACTGGTCCCCATAGAAGCTCAGCTCTATCGTGTACTTATGCATTTTTCATATCCTGATTTTCTTGCCGCTAAAGTTAACTATTTTTTATGTTCATAGCTACCATTGAGGAGTGAAAAAATACAAACACACTAACGTTAAAATCATTAAACCAGTCATAGGATTTTTGACAGGCTTTAGAACTTTTTGTTTGCAATCTTCACCGCAGATCGGTGCAGCAGGAGCGGGCGGAGGCGGAGGCATGTTATCGCATTTACCTCCCTTCGGACTGCCACGGCTTACCCATTCAGCATAGGCTTCCTCGATTTCTTCCTGGCCCGCATCTGCGTTACCCGGTTGTTTCCAGCACTGAGGATTATGAAACCACCGCTGAAATTCACGGTTGTTTCGACCGTACCACTTATCACCTTTGTGCAAACCGCGTGGATCAAAGAAAGAAACTGGATTCCCCTCAACATAGGCATAAGTATTGATACCGCCTTCTAATCCAACAGGATCAGATTCCACATACCTACCAGCCGCCGGATCATAATCCCTAAAGTAGTTATAGTGCAGCCCAGTCTCTTTATCAAAGTACTGCCCCGGGAAGCGCAGATTAAAACTAAAGTTATTCGCCACCCCCGTGTTCTGCGGATTCTCATTGGCTACCGTCTCCCCAAACGGCGCACTGTCCCAGCGCCATACTTGTGCGCCGGTACTGTCTGTAATCACTCTGGGCGTGTTCAGATGGTCACTCTGGATATCATACACTTTCGGGACATGCGCAGTGACCGTCACCGGCACACTGGTGGAGGTGGTACTGGCGCCCAGATTGTCGGTGGCTTTGGCACTAAGGCTGTAGCTGCCTGCGGCGACATTGCTCCAGCTGGTGTTGTACGGTGCTTGCGTGAGTGTGGCGATGGTGAGGGTCGTGCCGCTGCTGTTGTCTTTGCTGTAGAAGTCGACTTTGGCAATGCTACCATCACTGTCGCTGGCAGTGGCGGCGAGCAGGATTGTTGCGGGGGCGGCGGCATTGGCCGGATTGGCGGTCAGGCTGATGCTGGGGGCGCTGTTGTTGATGACGCTGAGGCTGACGGGACTGCTGGTGGTGATGTTGCCTTGAGCGTCAGTAACTTTGGCGGTGAGGCTGTAGATGCCGGCGGTGACATTGCTCCAGGTGGCGCTGTAAGGGGCGGTGTTGACGGCGGCGGTGGCGACTAAGGTGGTGCCTTGGTAGTACTGGACTTTGCTGATGGTGTTACCTGTTCCCACGGCAGCGGCATTGGCAGTGAAGCTGACGGTGGCTGGGGCGATCAGGCTGGCGTTGTTTTGCGGTGTGCTGAGACTGGCCGTCGGGGGTGTGGTACTCGCTTTGACCTGGAAACTGACGGGGCTGCTGGTTTGGGTGAGTCCCTGGCTGTCGGTGACTTTGGCGGTCAGGCTGTAGGCGCCAGTGGCGGCATTGGTCCAGTTGTAACTATAGGGGGCGGTGGTGGCACTGCCTAGTAAGGTGGTGCCGTTGTAGAACTCGACTTTGCTCAGGGTGGTGCCGGATTTGCTGGTGCTGGCGGTGGCACTGAGAGTGACCGGGTTGCCCACGGTGATGCTACTGTTGTTGGCCGGGGCGGTCAGACTGGTGGTGAGCGGGTTGCTGACGGTGAGTGTGACGGGACTGCTGGTGGTGACGCCGCCCAGATTGTCGGTGGCTTTGGCGGTCAGCGTGTATGTCCCTGGTACGACATTGGCCCAGCTGTAACTGTAGGGGGCGGTGGTGTCGCTGTTGAGGAGCGTTGTGCCGTTGTAGAACTCGACTTTGCTAATACTGCCGCCGGTGTCACTGGCGCTGGCGCTCAGGGTGACGGTGGCTTTGCCGGCGACACTGCTGTTGGCGGCCGGCGCGGTGAGGCTGACCACGGGCGGGTTGTTGACGATGA